>CAYFWL010000144.1:0-4626 GCA_964346845.1 uncultured Eggerthellaceae bacterium
CTACGACAACCTGGTGACGCTGTTCAATATCGTGAACTTGATTCTGGCGGTCATCGTCTTTTTCACCGGTTCCTATAAAAATATGCTGTTCATGATTGTTATCACCGCCAATGTGGTTATCGGGGTCGTCCAGGAGCTGCGCTCCAAAGCAGTAACCGACAAGTTGTCCATTGTGGCTCGTGCAAAAGCGACGGTGCTCCGTGATGGTCAACGCAAGGAAATCGAGCTGGATGAAATCGTGCGCGACGACGTGATTTGCTTGGGGCGGGGCATGCAGGTTCCTGCCGACTGCGAGATCATTTCCGGTGAATGCGATATGAACGAAAGCCTGCTTACAGGTGAAAGCGATCTGGTTCGTAAGAATCCTGGCGACAGCCTGATGAGCGGCTCGTTTGTCAACGCAGGCAGCGTTATGGCGCGCGTGGTGCACGTGGGCGCCGAGAACTATGCGAGCAAGATCAGCGCCGAGGCAAAGAAGCACAAAAAAGTGCGTTCTGAGATTATGGACACCCTCAACAAGATTGTGAAATATGTTTCTATCGCCCTTCCCTTTGTGGGTGGAGCGCTCTTCTGCAGCCAGTATTTCTGGTCCAGGGAGCCTGTGGGGCTGACGCAGTGCATCTTGAATACGGTGGCTGCCATGATTGGCATGATTCCCGAAGGCTTGATATTGCTGACCTCCACCGTTATGGCGGTGGCGGTGGTGCGTCTTTCGCAGTCAAAGGTGCTGGTCCAACAGCTGTACTGCATTGAAACCCTCGCTCGGGTCGATACCTTGTGCCTCGACAAGACGGGCACTATCACCACGGGTTTTATGGAAGTGCACGCAGTGGAAGTGCTTGAGGGGGTCCGTGAAGAGGAGATAGACAACGCTCTTGCCTCCCTCATGGAGGCCGATAAGGATCCCAACGAGACATCCCGTGCTATAGCGGAATATTGCAGGGGTCGAGCGGGTGAGGCGTCCCCGTTGCTGCGCGCCATCCCTTTTTCGTCTGACAAAAAGTGGTCGGGTGCAGCTTTTGAGAGCGGTGCCTATGTTCTAGGTGCAGGTCAGTTCCTTATGGGCGACCAATACGCGCTGATTGAAGAACGCGTGAGGGAGCTGTCTGAAGATGCCCGGGTGTTGGTGCTCGCTCGTGTTGAAGGCTTTACGGAAGAAGGGGAGTTGGGTTCTGTTCCCCAGCCCCTGGCTTTTATATGCATCCACGATCAAATTCGCTCTACGGCAGCCCAGACCATTCAATTCTTTAAGGATCAGGGCGTTGCGATCAAGGTGATTTCTGGTGACGACCCTCGTACCGTTTCGGGTATCGCTACCAAGGTGGGTGTGCCCTTTGCCGATGCCTACGTTGATGCTACCAGTCTGAAAACCGATGAAGACGTGGAAGGGGCTGTGGAGAAGTACCACGTGTTTGGCCGCGTGAAACCCGAACAGAAAAAGCAGTTTGTGGTGGCTTTGCAGAAAGCCGGTCATGTGGTGGCTATGACAGGCGATGGCGTGAACGATACCCTGGCCCTCAAGCAGGCTGACTGCAGTGTTGCTATGGCGGCGGGATCCGATGCTGCACGCAACGTGGCACATCTGGTGCTGGTGGACAACGATTTCGCCAGCATGCCTAAAGTGGTTGCAGAGGGTCGTCGCTCTATCAACAACCTGCAACGTTCCGCCTCGCTGTTCCTGGTGAAAACCTTATTTTCTATATCAATGGCGATTCTTTTCGTCATTTTTCCTTGGCAATATCCCTTCCAGCCTATCCAGATGACCCTGGTGAGCGCCATGACTATCGGTCTACCTTCCTTTGTGCTGGCGCTGGAGCCTAACCGCGACCGCATCAAGGGCCGCTTCATAGAAAACGTTATCGTGCGTGCCATACCAGGGGCTATTACGGTTGTGTCGAGCGTGCTTATCGTGAACATCGTGGGGCATGTGTTTGCGGGATGGGATTACGCTCAGATCTCCACTTTAGCGGTGCTCCTTACGGCATGGACCGGCATCATGCTCATCATTCGCTTGTCGGTTCCGTTCACGCCCATCCGCGCCGCGCTTTTGGTGGTATGCGCTTCGGGCATGGTGCTGGGTGCCACGCTCTTTCATGAGCTGTTTGCTATCTCTGCCTTGTCGTGGGGCATGTGGATCACCTTGGGCATTATGGGAGCCCTCATCGCGGTGTTCTACCACTTTGTGTATACCGCTTTCGACTGCTGGCATGCGAAACGCCAGGCTAAGTTGGTGTAGGTCACGTTATGGCACGGGTTGGGATTTTGTCTGATACTCACGGCCGACTTTCCTTGCAGGCATGTGCCTGTCTGGCGGAATGCGATTACCTCATTCATGCGGGCGATATTGGCGATCCGGGAATTTTGCGGGAGCTGTCTCGGTATGCGCCCGTTGTAGCCGTGCTCGGGAACAATGACTATACGCAAGACTACGGTGGACGCATCAAGCGATTTGCGCAGCTAAGCATTGAGGGTGTGCAGTTTTATGTGGGGCACTTCCCGCGCGATGTACGGCCTGGTTTTTCAACGCGTGCGACCGCTGGGGGCGGGGCTGCGATGTCTGCTGTTCCGGCTTGGGAGGGCGGAGCTGTGACGGGGGACGCCGTACACACTGTCTCGGAAGGCGGGGCTGCGACGCCTGCCTCACGCGTACCGCTTGCCTCGCGAAGCGAGGGGGTCGTGATGGGTGAGGGCGCTGCAGCGGTCTACGTCCACGGGCACGTTCACTATCCGGTGCTTCTGTGGGGCGAGGAGGCCGGCCCTGCTTCGCTGCTGGTATGCCCGGGCTCGGTGAGCTTTCCGCGTATGGGTTCGGTGGCTTCTGTGGCATTTGTGGATGTTTCTGCAGCTTGTGTGTTGGATGCCTGGGTTGAAAGCCTGGATGGCATCCGTTTGATGTAAGCTGGGACAGCGTGTTTTTTGCGTGAAACGTTCTTTCGCGAAGGGGGATTTTTGCGAAAGCAGCCTCTCACGAAGGCGGTCCTTCACGAAAGCAACTTCATACGAAAACAGCTTCCCACGAGAGCAATCCCTTCACCAAAGGAGATCTGATGACCGATACGCCGCGCACTTATCGCGCTATTTTCTTCGACTTAGACGGTACCTTGCTGCCTATGGATTTGGACGCGTTCTTGCATGCCTATTACAAACGCCTGCTTTCTTACGCAGCCGTTCGTGGTTGGGATGCCGAGCGTTTTCGCATTGCTCTTGATGCGGGTATTTCCGCCATGGTCGTGAGCGACGGCACGCCAAACAAGCAGGCTTTTTGGGAGAGCTTTGGTGGAAGCCTTAGCTTGCGTACCGAGCAGCTGGCAGAAATCGAGAAGATGATCACCGCGTTCTACCAGACTGATTTCTGCCGTGTGGGCGACAAGGTGGTGCCTAATCCGGCGGCCCGTCAGGCTTTGGAAACGCTTGCCGCTAAGGGCTATCCCCTGGTGCTGGCCACCATGCCGCTCTTTCCTCGACTGGCGGTTGACGAGCGTCTACGCTGGGCGGGCGTTGACAGCTCGCTGTTCGTCCATGTGACTACTTACGAAAACGCCACCTCGGTAAAGCCGAAGAGGGAGTACTACGAAGAGATTGTAAGCACACTGGGCCTTAAGGGCGAAGATGTGTTGATGGTGGGCAACAACACCGAAGAAGATCTCGCCGCCCAAGGGTTGGGTTGCGATGCGTACCTGGTGACCGACTGGTTGCTGGATCCTATCGGCTTCGATCTTTCTCAGGTGAAACATGGCAGTATGGAAGATTTTCTGGCGTGGTCTCAGGGTCTGCCGCGCTGTCCAGAAGCCATTTTATGACAAAGGGACAGGTAATTTGTCATAATTTTGGTCGTTTCCTCTTCGCTCGGGGGTATCCGCTTATTATCTCGCTCACGATCGATTCGGCGCACATGATCGATTAGGGATCTCGCCTTCATGGCTCCACCGTCTTACTCGGGCGACTTTCGCTCATTGCCCTCTTCCCTTTTTTTGATGGTGTGGTATCATACTCGGGCTTTAGTCTAGTTTTGGTCGGAAACCAAAGCATTAAGGAGAAACCATCATGAAGCAAGGAATCCATCCGGATTACATGGAGTGCACCGTGCGCTGCACCTGCGGCAACACCTTCGTTACCCGCTCGGTGAAACCCGAGCTCAAGGTTGATATCTGCAGTGCCTGCCATCCGTTCTTCACCGGCACGCAGAAGCTCATCGACACGGGCGGACGCGTTCAGCGTTTTACCGACAAGTTCGGTGCCGCTAAGGACATGGTTGCCCAGCGCGAGGCTGCCAAGAAGGCTACCAAGGCCGCGAAGGCCGCCGAGCTCGAAGCCGCCAAGAAGGCCGAGCGCGAGGCAAAGGCTGCTGCGAAGGAAGAGCGCGCTGCTGCTTATGCCGCAAAGGCTGCCGAGGAAGCTGTTGCTCCCGTCGAGGAGGCTGTTGAAGCAGTTGAGGCTGTTGAAGCTGTTGAGGAAGCTGCTGCTGAATAAGCTAGCCAGCGATTATGCCCATCGAGTCGCCCTCGCTTTCGGGGGGCGACTTCTTTTTTCTGGGCTCGTGAGCCTACCCGGCGCGCATAGCGCGGCGGGAAATAAACCACCCGCTATGCGGGTGCGCGTCGAAGGCTTCGCCCTTGCACGACGATG
>CAYFWL010000145.1:0-4561 GCA_964346845.1 uncultured Eggerthellaceae bacterium
TTTTGGGTAATCGAGGCAGGGGTTTTCTCCGTTTTGGGCTCTGAAACGGCTTAATGCCGGTCATTTCAGCCCTTTGCGGCTGCTTTTTCACCATCAATTTACCCAAAACTCGACTTTTTGCGACAAGTTTTGGTTTTTATCGTTTCTGCTTGGAGGAGTTCCTGTGATGCATAGGGGGCTTCGATCCCGGTCGTGCGAGTAGATGCGCCGAACTCAGGTTTCTCCAGCGGGTCTATGGGTCCTCTGGTTTCGATTCCGATTGCGCGAACAGGGCAGGTCGCGCCCATCTTATTCGAAGAAATTTCCATGACGGATGAGGGTGCCGGGCTCTGCCACCAGAAATTGGTCATCCCACCGCCCGCTGACGAGCTTTTCTAGGGTACGGTTGCTGCCGGGCGCATAGTCCAGGCCCGCGCCAATCCGATCTGCTTCATTTTGGGCAGCCATGACGTAGTTTTCGCTGTAGCAGTCGTTAAGTCCTGTGTCGATGATATTCACGGTGTGGTAGTTATCAAACCAGAAATGGAACAAGTCCTCTTGGCTGAGGCCCGCGAATTCGGGACTGCTGGCGGAATCGCTGCGCATGAGCGAAAGTGCCGAAAACTGATTGGGGTCATTCTCGTATAGGTACAGATGCCCCGGGGCTTTCAGATTGGCATGGTAGTCATCGTCAGTGTTCAACAAAAGGGAAACGCAATCGTCAAAGCGGGGGATAACAACGCGCCTGTCATAGCTTACGTGATCCCAGGCACCGCCGCAAAAGCCCATGGCTACGAGTACGGTATCCACTTCACGGGGCAGAGCGTCTATCGTGCGAGCCAGTTCAGCTTTCATATTGTGCGGCTCAGCATGAAAGTCGCGGTCTACCTCTATAAGGGGCCACGAGGTTTTTTCGTGGGCCTGAGCGGCTTCCACGAAGGAGGTTAGAGAAGAGCATGTGAGTACGATGGCGTTCATGGGGGACAGCTTACCACAGCAGAGGTTCACGTTGCGTCAAAAGCGGCCCCGCTTTACCTTTATCCCTGCAATGGGGCTGAGCTATGGATAGGGTTGAGCTGCTGTAGTGGGGCGGGCTTTGGGGTGGGCTAGGCTACTGTAGCGGCGGAGGAGCTATGGATAGGTGTATTCGATGACCTTCTTTTTTAGGAAATCGCAACTTAAAAGTTTCGGGTTTCACGCCTAACATTTCGCTGCTTAGATAAAGGCGCCGGCAATCTCCCTCGTTTGGCCCAACTTGGTTATTGCTTCGGCAATCGATCGAAGGAGGCGAGGAAGGAAATGATCGGCATGTCAACCATTCTAGCAATAAGGCAGCGGCTGGACGACGGCGCGAGTGTCGCCCAGGTTGCAAGGAAGGAGGGCGTCTCGGAGCCCACGGTGCGCAAGTACCGCGACATGGACGACTTCTCGCCGCAGATCAGGGCCCATCGGCCGCACGGCACGGCTGTCCCGCTAGCAGTTCCTCCGCTGTCAGCCAAGATGAGCATGGGGGAAGACCGCGCGGCACGGTTGTCCTTCTGGTTGGATGAGATCTGTACCCCTTTCCACAAAGGCAGCCCACCGCTTACTGAGGCGGCTTGCTTGAAGGCAGCTGGGTTTTTGTCGGCGGCAAAACCCGAAGACGATGAGCGGTGAAACGGAGGGTGTGTGGGGGTGTGTCGAACATATCGTGGAGACTCTATGAACGAAGCCTGTGTAAAAATATTTTTTTCGCATAAGCGCAGGCCATATGCACCCCTTTTCGTTTTTCCCTCTTGACAAGTTGGTAACAGAAGATACTATATGTGTACATCAAATTCTTGCCATAACACAATATGTTGTGTTTTGAATCCAGTTTACGTTACTTTTGCAAAAGAGAATACCAGGTGATTTTCTTATACCATCTGGTGTTTTGCTGCGCGATGAATGGGTAAGAAATAATGAAAGGATTGGGGTTTCCTATGGTGATGAGCATCATCAAACGCGATGGTCGTGCGGTTGACTTCCATCAGGAAAAGATTGCCGAGGCTGTCGAGAAGGCGTTTCGCGCCAGTGCCGCCATGCAGCCACGCAGCGTTGCCAACGGCATTGCGGAACGCGTTGTCGAAAAGCTGGAATCCGGCGCTATCGAGGGCACTCCCACGGTTGAGGGCGTGCAGGATTTGGTTGAAGAGACGCTCATCGATGAAGGTTTCGCCCAGACTGCCAAGGCATACATCTTGTATCGTGCCGAGCGCAATCGTATTCGCGATGTCAACAGCCGTCTGATCCAAACGCTGAAAGACATCACTTTCTCCAAAGCTTCAGATTCTGACATGAAGCGTGAAAATGCGAACATCGATGCTGATACCGCCATGGGCACCATGCTGAAGTACGGCTCTGAATCCGCTAAGCAGTTCTATGAGATGTGTGTGCTGGACCCCAAGTATGCACGTGCTCACAGCGAGGGCGATATCCACATTCACGACCTGGACTTTTACACGCTGACCACCACCTGCTGCCAAATCGAGCTGCGCAAGCTGTTCAAGGGCGGTTTTTCCACGGGTCACGGCGTGCTGCGTGAGCCTAACGATATTGCGTCCTATGCTGCCCTGGCCTGTATTGCTATCCAGTCCAACCAGAATGACCAGCATGGCGGTCAGTCCGTGTGCGACTTCGACTATGGTTTGGCTGATGGCGTGCGCAAGACCTATCGCAAGATGTTTCGGAAGCATCTGGCTGAGGCCATGGACCTTCTGGGCAATGTGGAAAACCCCCGCGCGTGGACCCAAGATACGCTGGCTGCTATCGAGGAAATGACCGGCACGGTTGCCTCCATGGAGCCCGATCCCGCCTACCGCGAAGCCGTTGAGGCTGCTCTTGCAGAGGTAGTTTCCCCTGAAGTGGCTACTCGCATCTTCGCGTATACCGAAAAGAATGCCTACGACGACACCGACCGCGCTACCTTCCAGGCTATGGAAGCTCTGGTGCACAATTTGAACACCATGCATTCTCGTGCAGGCGCCCAGACGCCCTTCTCTTCAGTGAACTATGGCATGGACACCTCTCTTGAGGGTCGTATGGTCATTCGCAATACCCTGTTGGCTACCGAAGAGGGCTTGGGCTCGGGCGAAACCGCCATTTTCCCCGTACAGATTTTCCGCGTGAAGGAAGGCATCAACTACAATCCGGGAGATTCCAACTACGATTTGTTCAAGCTGGCTATGCGTTGCTCTGCAAAACGATTGTTCCCCAACTTCAGTTTCCAGGATGCGCCGTTTAACCTGCCGTATTACAAAGGGACGCCCGAGACGGAGATTTCCTACATGGGTTGCCGTACCCGCGTTATGGGGAATGTGCACGATCCTGAGCGTGAGGTTACCCCAGGTCGCGGCAATCTGAGCTTCACCTCCATCAATTTGCCGCGCCTTGCCATTCGCTCTCATCGCGACATCGACCTGTTCTTTGACCTGCTGGATTCCAAGTTGGCTCTCTGCGTGGGTCAGCTCAACGAACGCTTTGAGATTCAGGCCAAAAAACACGTGTACAACTACCCGTTCCTGATGGGGCAGGGCGTTTGGATCGATTCTGAGAACCTGAAGCCCGATGGGGAAGTGCGCGAGGTGCTGGAACACGGTACGCTGTCGGTCGGCTTTATCGGTTTGGCTGAAACCCTGAAGGCTCTTACGGGTAAACATCACGGCGAATCCGCTGAATCCCAGAAGTTGGGTTTGGAGATTGTGGGCCATATGCGCACCTATCTGGACCGTCTGTCCCAGCAGACCCGTATGAACTACACCCTGCTGGCCACGCCGGCGGAGGGCCTGTCGGGTCGTTTTGTCCGTATGGATCGCGCTCGCTACGGCTCTATCCCGGGTGTCACCGATCGCGAGTACTACACGAATAGTTTCCACATTCCGGTTTATTACGACATTGAGGCATCCCGTAAGATTGAGCTTGAGGCACCCTACCATGCGCTCACGAATGCTGGTCACATCAGTTACGTAGAGATGGACGGCGACCCCACCGAGAATCTGGAAGCATTCGAGGCCATCATTCGTCACATGAAGGAAAGCGGCATCGGCTACGGCTCCATCAACCACCCGGTAGATCGCGACCCCGTGTGCGGCTATAACGGCATCATCAACGATTGCTGTCCTAAGTGCGGGCGCCACGAAGAAGATGCCGAGGTGGGCTTTGAGCGTATCCGCCGCATCACCGGCTATTTGGTGGGGACCCTCGATCGCTTTAACGACGCCAAGCGTGCCGAAGAGCATGATCGCGTGAAGCATCAAATCTAGGTTTCGCGCTTGCATAAATTCGAAGTATGCGCTCTGCTCCTTGTCTCGGGCAGGGCGCGTTTTTCGGAGAGAACGAGGGTGCGGGGCGAGAGCTGCCAAAAAACCGGACTTGTCAGGGGAAAATGCATGAGAAAATGGGAAATCTGCCACAAAATGACGACTTGTCAGGGGAAAAGAGAGCTTTTCTGAGAAATTTCCCCTGACAAGTCGCTCTTTTTTGCCTTGACTTCGGCGATCGATGCCTGCGCTATCACGAGGCGCCGCTGCTGCAGACGCTCTACTGAGAGGCGTTGCGGAGCCTG
>CAYFWL010000146.1:0-1806 GCA_964346845.1 uncultured Eggerthellaceae bacterium
CACGATGAGCAGGGGGCGTTTTACCAGCATGCCGTTTGTTGCGAGGAGCGCGTAGGCTTCCTCATCGCTCATGCCAGCATCGAGCTTCTCTTTAATTCCGAGCTGTCGGTAGAGCATGCCCGAAGTATTGAAGAAGCGGCGAAGGGGCAGTCCGCTCGCCTCGTGCCACGCCTTCAGCTCTTCTGCGCGAGGATTGTCCTCTACAATGTGGCGATCGGTATAGGAGACTCCGTGGTCATCAAGCCATTTTTTCGCCTTAATACAGGTGGAGCATTTGGGGTATTCGATAAAGAGCACGTCCATGGTTTCCCTTTCTCGGAGATGGGGATTGTCTCGTCTATTCTAACGCCAATGGGCCTGTCGTCCCAGAAAGACCTTGCCGACATCAGGGGATTGCGTATTTCTCAGGGGGCGTTCCTTGAAGGGCGGCTATTCTGCCAGCATGACTGCTACGGTTCGGTCCCAGGCTTCCTCGGACGTAGGGCCAACGTCCATCTTGATGTTCAGGATTTCCGATAAGGTGCATTCGTCTTGATCGCTGCTGGGACCCCATACTCTGACGGCACCATCAACGCGCGCGGTGCTTTTGGACGCTTCGGCAACCATGCAGGCATCGTCTGGGCAACAGAAGAGTGCCCTCATCAACGCCAAGGGCGTCAAGGGTGAAAGATTGATCTATTGAGGCGCCGTTTTCTTCCGGGATTGTCCCACCGGCGTGGTATCAGCTTGATCGGGAACGGCAGGGAACAGGGGCAGGGGCAGGGGCAGGGGCAGGGGCAGGGGAGCCCTGCTCGCTGCCCGAGAGAGGGGTGCTCTATCCGATCCGGTATCTCTTGCTGTGAAAGTGCACGAGGGTTTGAATCCGTCTATAATGGGGCGCGAGGGGCTTACTCGTCTGAGGCGCTGCGCGATATGAAAAGGGATCAAGCATCGTGTTCCGGGACCTGCGGCAATTCGTTCTCCTTTTTGTACGCGCTGCCTGCGAGTGGCCAGAGGATTTGAGCGAAGGGAGAGCCATGTCTGAAGAATCATGGGTATGCACGGCATGCCCGGGATGGGGCGACCACGAGTTCTGCGCTATCAAGACCGTCGTTAAGGACGGCAAGATTGTGCGCACCGAAGCGGTTGACTATACGGGTGCTGAGGCAGGCGAGGGCCACTGTTGTCAGAAGGGCATTATGTCGTGGCGTCAGGTCTATGCCCCTGATCGCTTGCTTCATCCGCTTAAGCGTGTTGGTGAGCGTGGCGAGGGCAAATGGGAGCAGATTAGCTGGGACCAGGCGTTCGATGAAATCGGCGCCAAGCTTATGGAGATCAAAGAGAAGTACGGTCCCGAGTCGGTCACCTTCTGGAACATCACCACGAGCCTTCCTCCCTCGCAGGGCTTAGATTCGCTTCTTGGTGAGCGCTTGAACTGTCTATGGGGCGGAACTGACCCTTTGAACGCTTATGGCTTGGATAACGGTCCCTACTACGCGAGCTATTTTGACCTGGGTAATTTTTACAAGTACATGATGATTGACCCCGTAAAGTTCGATGGAGCCACCTATATCATTATCTGGGGTGGCAATCCCGTCGAAAACCAGCAGCGCTGTGCCAAGCACATCGTTGAAGCCAAGAGCCGCGGCGCCAAGATTGTTGATGTGGGTTTGCTCTTCGACGCTACGGCTGGTTATGCCGACTGGTTTATTCCCGTCAAACCTGGCAGCGACCCGGCGTTGGCGCTTTGCATGGCGAACCAAATCGTTCAGCGTGGCGAGGTTGATTATGACTACATGATCAAATATACCGTGGCTCCGCTGTTGG
>CAYFWL010000146.1:1816-4486 GCA_964346845.1 uncultured Eggerthellaceae bacterium
CCCAAGACGGTTGGTTCTATTACTATGATGCCGCCGCCGATCAGATGAAAGCCTGCGAGCGGGGCGCCGAAGAATACGAGGGGAGACCTGCCCTTGAGGGCGAATACGTGGTCAATGGGATTGCCTACAAACCCGCGTTCCAGCTGCTCAAAGAGCATCTTGCCCGGTTCACGCCGGAGTACCAAGAGGCTATCACCGGTGTTCCCGCTGCCGACGCTATCAAGCTGGCTGAGGAATATTCGGCGCACCGTCCGAGCTTCATCGTGGGCGCTTTGGGTATTCGCTACCAAAATCAGGGTGATGCGTACCGCGCATTTTATCTATTGGGCATGCTTACGGGCAATCTGGGGCAGCTTAACGGTGGCGTGACTTCTGAGATTCAGCCCTGTGGTTTCCCCTTGGCGTTCAATAACGGGGAGATCGTATTCCCTGAAGGACCCGAAAACGATCGTGCTCATTACGTGAAGCAGGCGGATTACTTCCGCGATGCCAAGGAAGGCAAGTACAAGGCATTCCTCAACCTATCGGGAAACCCCGTTCACAATTGTCCCAATCGAGGGCGCTGGATTGACGACACCTTCCCTCAGATGGAACTCATCGTGGACATCGACGTGTGGATGACCGACACGGGTGAGTACGCCGACTATGTGCTTCCTGCCTGCATGCCCTTCGAGCGCGAAGAGCTCATTGCTGCCGCGCAGTACAATCATGTGGTGCTGCAGGAGCCGGCGGTTGAGCCTGCGGGGGAATGCAAGGACCCCGCCTTCATCTATCACGGTTTGGCCAAGCGCCTGGGCTTGGGCGAATACTTCGACAAGACGCCTGAACACGCCGTATCCGCTTATCGCGGGTGTTCAACCTCCTATTACTTTGGAGCGTTTGAAGGAAGAGAAGCTGATTCGCGCTGCGGTTCCGCCGGTACCGTGGGATCCGTTTATGGGCATGAAGTTTGATACACCTACCGGGCATATGGAGTTTTACTGTGAGCGTCTGCTTCCCGTGGGGCCTTTGGCTGATTATCATGAGCCCTTCGAGGTGCCTACGGCCAAGCGTCTTGCCGAAGGCACCGCCAAGCACCCCTATCAGTTCTTCAGCGGACGCCAGCGCTTCTTTATGCAGTCCATGTTCACCGATGATCCCGTTATGGCTGATCTTTCGGGCGGTAAACCCACGGGCCGCATCAATCCGGTGGACGCTGAGCGTGAGGGTATCCTTGATGGCGATATGTGCGAGGTGTTCAACGAGCGTGGGCATGTGGTGGTCGAGATGCGCCTTGACCAGGTGATTCCTCCGGGAACCATCCAGGTGTGGTTCGGTTGGCGCCATCGCGCTTTCGATGAAGGCATGTACTCCGAGCTGCTGGTTCCCTTAGGTGATGAGGCGACTATTGATGATGCCGCGCGCCTGTGGTACGCGGAAGTCGAGAAGGAAGGCAAGGTGGGTGCGCTGCTTTCCGGCTTTGCTGTTTCCGGTATGGCGGGCGCTTGGGATACTATCTGGGATTGCGCCTGCGACATCCGCAAAGTAGAGAAGGAGGCCTAAAATGGCTGAACAACTGCAAGTTTTGGCCGCCCATTCTCCCCAGGCGGAAGACATCACTGCCGATACTATTTTTGTGGACACGCTGCGCTGCACAGGCTGCTGGACCTGTTCTCTTTCGTGCATGACAGGAAACGGTCTCAAAGACGGTGAGTGGTTTGTTGATGTGAAAACGCTTGGTTCTGGTGAAGGCATCGACCGACCGGCGGGCACCTGGCCGCATCTGCATATGAGCTGGCAGCCGGTGTATCGCAAGTCCTGCATTAGGTGCAAGGATCGCACCGCTCAAGGCGAGCTGCCTTACTGCGTGAAGAACTGTCCCAACAAGGCGCTTGCCTATGGCGAAGAGGTACCTGCTAAGATTCAGGCGGCGCGTGAGCGGGGCGCGCGCATCTATGAGCTCCCGCTGTGGGAGCGCAGCAAGGAGCATGTTATCTACGCATCGGCTGATCGCAGAATCCTTTAGCGCTTCGCCGGTGGGCATAGGTATCCTATAGCTCGCCGATGGTGAAGGGTTGCACCGAGACGCTGCCTGGAGCCTCCGACCCGGCAAGCTCTATGCGAACCGCTCCTTGAGGGGGCGGTTCGTGGTTTCGGGGCCCTCAACCCGGTTTTCTCGCGCCTCGTGCAGAGGTCGGGGTTGAGGGCTCGCAAGCGAAGGCCAGCGGCTTGAGTCTCTACCCTTCGCTTGCGGGGCGCTACCCCTAGAACAAACCGCCCACTATGCGGGCGATCATGGTTTTCTCGCGAGAACTGCGAAATTTCTGCCAAAAAGCCGATTTGACAGAAAATCGAGGGCTTGCCAACGCCGAAATCAGGGTCAAAACGGCATCAAAGGGTGCATGAAGGGGCTGTTTTGCCCGACAGCCCATAAAACCGGAGCAAGTTTTTCTGTCAAATCGGCTTTTTGGCAGAAAATCCGGGCAAAACGTGATAATCAGCTCTGGGTCTCTTTGGCAGAAGGAGCTTGATTGGAGCTATAGACTGGAAAAGGATTCGGACCTTCTGATTATTATTCTGGATTATGTCCGAACTTCCTTCTAATCTATAACCTTCTTTCAGACATCCTTTTAGGCCTTTGTATCATGGTGTTCGTTAGAATTTTGCACTTGAAAATATCTGCGGGGGGGG
>CAYFWL010000147.1:0-935 GCA_964346845.1 uncultured Eggerthellaceae bacterium
CTCGCGTCCAGGGGCGGAATTCTCACCGCCTTTAATGACGATGCTGCCATCGCGCACTGCAATGCGGTTTTGCCATTCCCATTCATGGATGACGTCATCTGCGGTCTCGTTGAAACTCTCGGAGCTGCCAGATCGCGAGCTTCCCTGGAGCTGTTGGCTGGTGGCATTGGTGCGCACCGTGCGCTTGCCCGCAAGTTTGGTAAACAGCGCGAAGTCTTCTGGATCTGCCAGCGATAGCGCCACTTTGCCGCCGATGGAGCCAATGATCTTCGCCTTGCCCGCACCGTTGTCTCCCGGCTTGTCGTAGGCGTTCAGCTGCTTGATATTCTGCACGAAAAAGTTCGCGCGGATATCCATGGAACGGCCGAGCGTGGCTATCAGCGGCGTGCATTCGACGCGCCCCATGTTGCCCCATTCATCACCCAAGATAATGGTCTTGCGTGACAGGCGTCCGCCATTCTGCGCGGCCTTTGCTTGCGCCACGCGCCACCACTGGTTGAAGAACGCGGCATAGATTACCTGATAGGGGTCGCCGTCTTCAAGCAGGTGGAAATACGCAACGGCCTTGCCGTCGAACAGCTCATCCATCGAAAGCGAGCTCTGTGCGGTGATAGCGCGGATGCTCTCATCGTTGAATATGCCTACCGCCTCCTTCAGCGTGCTAATGACGTTTTTACCTGCCGTGGTCAAGCCGCCATCGGATAGGAAATCGCCTGCGGGCGCAAACGCAGGATGACTTGGGCCCAGGCTGCGGATATAGTCCTTCAAGGGTGCGGAGGGGTCCTTACCAGCACCTGCGGTTCCAGCCGCGATGATGTCTGCCACCGATGCCATGTTCTTTGCCTTACGCGGCGCATCAGAGCACGCTACGAGCAGGATGATAGAGGTGAGGCACGAGCGTGCCGCCTTGGGGAAGTAGGTGTTGGTCTCGCCGC
>CAYFWL010000147.1:945-3077 GCA_964346845.1 uncultured Eggerthellaceae bacterium
AGGGGATAAGGTCGGATGCCACTTGTCGTGCCGCCCTTTGGGCTTCGCCGATGTTTCCTTCTTCCACATAAGAGGCAACCAGATCAATTGGGTTGAAGCCGCTTGCCCCAGGATAGCCCTGCAAATCGAAGATAACACGCTTGTACCCAAGTTCCGTCGCCTTGTCGCCGGTAAGTTCCACCAACTCAGGTTTGCCCGTCACAAGCAGGTTTGCCCCGGCAGCCATGCAAAGATGGATGGATTCGAGCATGACCAGCTGCGACTTGCCCGAGCCTGTTTTTCCCACTACCAGGTAGTGCGGGATGCTGGCGTCGTATAGATAGCCGCGCTTAGAGGCGGATAAAACCAGCCCGGCATCATTTGGTTGCCCTTTACCGTTCCAATAGTCGTTTTTGCGGCGGAGGCTGCCCCAGCCTTTAATAACGGATACACTTCCTAAAAGAGAGCCGTCTTCGGCAACGCGGGCGGGCTTTGCGTAGTGCCGATACATTGCGAATAGCGCAATCCCCGAAGCCACGATTGCAAACCAGGTGAACAGCGGCAGCAGCTGCGTTGTATCCGTGACTGTTGTGAATGCCAAGTTCCAATAAGCGCTTCCGCCCTCATGGAAAATCGTGTTATAGGGTGCGGCAAGGTTGGGCTTGCCCTGGCCGAGCAGCGCACATGCCAACGGCACCCCGAAAGGTGCCGTGCCAATGCTTGCGAGCACGGCAAGCATTGCAAGGATTGCAACGCCTGCCGCCTTGAATATTTTCTGGCTATCCATGGTTCGGTCCCTTCTTGAAGCCGTAGCCCGTCCCAACGGGGACTTCAGAGCCCATGGTGTCGCAAGGGCAGAAGGCGTAAGTCCAGGTCTCGCCATCGTTGATGCGGTTGGACAGCGCATTGAGAACGCGATTGTTCATGTCGAGGTAGTCAATGGAGAGGCTTTCGAAGCGGGTGCGCTCAAGTGCTTCATCGTGGCGGCCCAGCTTGTAAAGGTCGGCATAGTTGGTGAAGTAGCCGTACAGGAAGGCGCCCTTCTTCTCGCAGATTGCGTCATCGAGGGTGGCAGGCTCGTCGGCCTTGAACGCCCAGACGAAATATAGGCATTGGGCGGCGTATTCCGCTTCGGGGTTGAGGATGACCATATGCTCGGGGATAAGTTCCATCTTGCCGTTTGCAAGCGTTGTGGTTGAAAAAGTTGCAGTCATTGTTTCTCCTAAGGGTTAGATGCTGTTTCGAGCATCGCTTATAAATTGGGATACATCTTCAGAAGCACGCGCTATGGCCGAGAAGGCAAGCGCAAGCTCTTGTTCTATGTGATTCGGGCGGTGATGCGTGTTCAGCTCTCGGGCGCATTGGTTCAGATTTGCGCCTGCCCGCCTCAGGTTCACATAGACCTTCTTGAGCGCTTCTGCATCCGTGCGGATAACAGGGCGGCTGCTGTCTTGCAGCGCGCATCTGCGCATGTAGTCGCTGATGCTAAGGCCCGCTGATGCGGCGCGCTGTGCGATGGCATCATGCTCGCCAACGGCAACGCGCACATTCAGGCGGCTTGTCTTCTGCTCTGCCATGACTACACCTCCAGTACGGGCTGCGAGTCTGCGCCGACGATCTTTGTAAGCGTTATCAGGCGGGCCGTGCTCGTGCGGCGGTAGTCGTACTTGGTGCCGCGCTCATGCAGAAACGCTGAATGCTCGTTAAGGAACTTCGCGAGCACGTTGGACTTCACGTCGGTGACGCCGGCCTCGTCGATAAGTTGCGTCGCCGTACCTTCCCAGTTACCGGCCCGGTTGGACATGAAGTCGAGTACAGTCAACACGGCAGCCGGAACATCACGCTCTTCCAGCTCGTCGCGGCTGGTCTGCTCTATAAGCTCCCAGCGGCAATCGCGGAAGGCCAGCTTGTATTCGGCAAGGTCGACATCGCGCCCTGTAACCGATAGCGTGGCCTTGCCATCGAAGAAGTTGCCCTTGGCAAGGATCATGGTCTCGTCGGCGCTTCCCATGATGCCGTTTGACCCCGATACCATGTTGAATACGTTGGACGAATCCGACATCTTGCGCGTGTGATGGATGAGCAGCACGGCTAGGCCATGTTCATCGGCAAAGCGCTTGAGCATTCCTAAGTCGCCGTAGTCGGCAGCATAG
>CAYFWL010000147.1:3087-4098 GCA_964346845.1 uncultured Eggerthellaceae bacterium
GCCACGAAGCGCTCAAGCTGCCGACAAGGCCGTTTTGCAGTTTGTCGGCCATTACGGCAAAGTGAAGCTTCTCGTTTGCCGCATCTGTCAGATGAAACAGTCGCTGCTGGATGCGCGGAAAGGTGTCTTCCAAGCACAGGTAGAGCACTTCTGCCTGGGCAGTTGCGTGCTCGAGGAAGGGCTGCCCCGTGCTAACGCAAAGGCCAAGCAATGCGGCGAACCACGATTTGCCCACCTTCGGAGTGCCAGCCAAGACAATGAGCCCGACGGCCAGCAGCCCCTCTATCAGCCAGCTGATTCCCTCAAGCGGGCGCTCTAGCAGCTCTTGTGCGGTAACCGTTTCCAGATCGCCCGGCATCTAAATCGCCTCAGGCGGAATGCGGCGCGCTTGCCAGTGCCCGCGGTAATCAAGGTAGGGTTCCATGCGTGCGGCAGCATAGAGGGCATCAACTTTTCGGCAAGCTGCAGGGTGAATTCGAAGACTTCCTGATCGCTGGGATAGGCAGAAAGCCCAAGGTTGGTTAAGCGGCGTTCTTTGGCGAGCATGCCGTTGAAGTAGGTTTCAGCAGACATTGCGGCTCCTTGCTAGTCGGAAGCGCAATAAGGCAGTAAAATGCCTCTTGCGGCTTAGCGGTCGTGTGGGGTGCAACTTCTTGGCGGAGGGGCACCCTATTTTTGTGTAGCTATGCATATTTCTTCTCCTCGTCATCGTGTGGCAGTTCCAAGCCCAGCTCGCGGTAAAGCACGCTGCGCGGGATTACTCAGGTTGCTCCGAGCTTCTTGAAGGGCAGCGTTCCTGCCTTTGCAAGCTTCTGGCCCTTGCTGTATGAGATGCCAATTTGTTTGCAGGTCTCGTTAAGCGTCATCAGGACGCGCAACGAACGTGTCCGCTGTTCTTTGGACATCCCATCGAACTTGTCCTTTAGCGGGTGCGGTAACGCCTCCCGCAACGCGCTGTTGTGCCACGCGTTGGGCGATCGCATGAGTTGCAACAATGTGGTGTAGGAATCG
>CAYFWL010000147.1:4108-4427 GCA_964346845.1 uncultured Eggerthellaceae bacterium
CCGTGCGTTTGGGCCCGTAGGCGCGCTCGTGTTCCACGACCAATTGGTGATGCGCGTCGTACAATTGAATCGTATGCGCTCGGATGGCGACCAAAAGTTCCTGACGATTGAGCTCGGGTCGACTTGAGTAGTAGTGTTTGCCATCGAGGCACACTTTACCGTAACCGTCTGCTTTTCTGGTTTCGTAGCGTACAACGTCAAAACGAACCGACGGGAGTGGGTACATCGACGCTAAATCCTGACGAAAGAGATCGTCGACTAACTGAGATTTCTTGTAATGGTGGGAACTGCGATACGCTTCACACTCGCCAAGTAAGCC
>CAYFWL010000148.1:0-3928 GCA_964346845.1 uncultured Eggerthellaceae bacterium
CAGACCACCGACAGAAAAGGGTCCGCATCGCTTAGGCTTCCCGCCGTTTTAGTGGAGCAGCCGGTGGTCGATGTGGCATACCTTGCAAAACGGCTGGACATCACCGACAGGGCCGCAAGAAATCTCGTCGAGACCGCTTGCCAGCGCGGCATCCTACAGAAGATGGGAAACGCCAAACGCGGGGCTTTCTACCAGGCTTCTGAGCTTATCGCCATAATGGAAGAGGCTTGCGACATGGAAGGCTTGAGACGCATGGCGATTAGCTAACAATCACGATTCTCGCCCGCAACCCGATCGAGGGCGCCGTTAAGTCCATCAGGGAAGACGCTGTCAACGATGTTGCGACCATCGCTGCCGGTGAGCAGACCATCTCTGCCAACATCACCAACGCCGCCATCGAGGAGCTGGAGCTGGTAGAGGGCGGCAAGGCTGTTGCCATCATCAAGTCCACCGACGTTATGGTCGCTGTTGATTAAATAAAACCTCTCATTCCTATAGCAAGGTAGAGACAAGGCGAGGGCCCGGGAATCATTTCCCGGATCCTCGCCGTTTTTGTAGTTCTTAGTAGAGAACCGAGGTCCAAAGGTAGCTCCCCTCCTTCATGGGAAGCAAAAGCCGTAATCGACATGAGATTGAAACACAGAACTGCAGAAACGAAAACGCTAAACAGCTGCTTTTTCATATGAGAACCTAATCCGCGAACCATTAAGTAAAAAGACTAAGTAACCATGACTAGCCAAATAATCGTTATACGCATGACCTTAAATTCAATGCAATGTGCTATGGGACATTTTAGGTTCAGAACTGAAATAAATATGGATTTGAACTGGGATAATAGTATTTGACAGCAAAGTGTCATACTGCCGAATGCCCACCTCGTCTCGGTGAGCGTCATCCTTGAAAGACAGGCGGTAAAAAAGTTGTCCTGAGAATTCAATTGACACTCACTTTATACGAGCTCTTGTTCGCCTAATACCCGACAAAAGGCTGCTCCGACCCACATGGCGTCACCTTCGTTTCAGTGCACGATCTAGCCTTTCATAAGGGCTTTCGTTGCTTAAAGAGTGCCGTATATAATCAATTCGTACAACCCGATCAAGGAGACCTTCATAGACAGACTCGCTGCTTTCGAGGAAATGCTGGGCGAAATCATCGTGCAAATGGATGCCGAAAACGCTCGCATGGCAGAGCTTCGCGACGCTTCCAAGATGAAACTCCAGAGCAGACGTTCATCGACGGACAGGAGATGCCCGCAGCGGTACGGCAAGCCGATTCTTTTCACGTAGCCATCGACAAGGGGCAAAAGCCCGTTTTGCCTCTCTGACCTCATAGCGAATTTTCGCGCCCTACGTTCGCCACGCCCCCCCGATAATCATACGATGCCCCCTTCGGCAAATTCGCTAAAACGTGTCTGGGAACGCTTTACATCTTCGACTCATGACGCAGGGAGCGCCCAACGGAAGATGGCACGGCTGGAAGGCTCAAGGTTCTTCAGCCGATACGCCCCTCCCTACCGCCTGATGTTCCTTCGGCGGATCCCCCGTCCACTTTTTCTTAGAGAAAACACTCAAATGGGCTAAATATTAATTATTCTGTATATTTTCAAATTGAAAAGAATATTAAGTTTTTTGAACGTGAATAAGCATACGGGCTGGTTGAAATCGCGAAGCTAGTTGTCACCAGCTCGTTTGCGATCGGGACAAGCGAGCGATATGAGGTACGCAGAGCTTATTGGACTTGTCCTAATAATATACAAAATTCTTTAAAATCCTGGTCTTGAAATAATATTAAGTATTTTGTACATTATTGAATAGTAAAAAATATTAAGTATTCTGAGTGGTGGTAGACATGTGGACCAATGCGTACTCGTTTGAAGGAATCGGCGAATTCTTGAAGGAAGCGCGCAAAGAGCAGGGCATTACCCAGACCGAGATGGCGAAGATGCTGGGATTTTCCCCTGTTACCCTTTCGGCCTTGGAGACCGGGAAGAGTGTTTCGACCCAAAAGGTGGAGCGCTATCTGCAGATGCTGGGATACCGCATGGTCGTTGTTCCCAAGACGGCAAGGGTCGAGGTGTCGGAGTGAGGACACTTGAAGTATATCTTGAGGATGAGCTTGTAGGACGCATTGTCGAGAGCCGAAAGGGCGGCCGCTTCGCGTACGAGCCATCGATCGTCAAAGCGAATGCGGGATCGCCTGTCCTCTCGTTGGCATTTCCCGCGAAGGCCAGGCCCTTCGGCGAGGCGAAAACCGCCAATTGGTTCAACGGATTGCTGCCAGAAGGCGATAGGCGCACAGAGATCTCAAGAAGCCTCGGCGTGAGCCCTTATGACTGGATGGGGCTTTTGTCGAAAATCGGCTGGGAATGTGCTGGTGCGGTCAAGGTTTTTGAGGAAGGCGAAGCCGAGAGCCATGCCGCCCAGTACAGAGAGATCAACGAGGAAGAGCTCATCGACAAGCTTTCTCATACTTCTTCAAGACTTCCCCAAGCATCTACCACCACCTTTCGAATATCGTTGGGAGGTTTTCAGGAAAAGATCTGCGTTGCTATGCCCAGGATTCCCGAGGGAGCCGTGTACATTGGCGTTGAGGGCGTGCTTCTTCCCGAAGGGGATGCTCCAAGCACCCATATCTTAAAACCCGAAAACGAAAGAGATTACCCGGGATCCGCCGAATCGGAGGCATGGGCTATGAGGGTGGCAGGTAAAGCGGCCCGCTGCTCAAGGGTGGCCCTTCTTGAACTTGAAGGCGCGCCGCCGACCCTTGCCGTGGAACGATACGATCGAGCAAGCGCGGATTGGCCGAAAGACATCAAGCGAATTCATCAGGAGGATGCATGCCAAGCCCTTGGACTTGATCCATCGGATAAATATGCGGACGAGAAAGAAATCAAAAAGGACGACCCCAGGTATAAGGCAATTGCAAAGCTCCTTGTCATGCATGCGGAGAAACCGAGCGAGGAGCTTAAGGAGCTTCTGCGTCAGATGACGGTAAATCTCGCCTTGGGGAATTGGGACGCGCACGCTAAGAATACCTCGTTTCTCTATGAGAAGCCTATGGTGCCCACCGTTGCGCCCCTATATGATGTAGTGCCCATATCTGAGGTTGAGGCTCGCACGAAGTGCCTTTCCATGAGGGTTAATGGGCTTATAAGGCCCGAAGACGTAACAAGGCACGACGTGATCGATGAGGCGACTGGCTGGGGGCTGCCCGAAAACGTTGTAGAAGATGTTCTCGACCTGTGTCTAGATAACCTGGCCGAGGGGATCAGGGCGGCGGCACCTATCTACCCCACCGCCGCTTCCCGCCATGAGGAAAGCGCGCTGAAACGCATTGCCAATCTAAGCTGCAAGAACCCAAATTAGTTATAGGGGCGGCACTTTCATGCCGGTATTCCCTATACATGAATAGGTCGAGAAGCGAACCCTGGCACATTTTGCTTACATTCAACAATGAAGTTTCCCCAGCACATCGATTTAAAATGCCACCCGGAGATGGTATCAAGAATCCGTGCCAAATCATGAGATTTGGAGGATCTGATGCATGCACTCCAGCAAAGGAAGACGGCGCTGTTCCTTTACCTTAAGTACAACAGGAAGGGGGCGGTGAAGCACTACCGGGGGCACGGCCGTTGCCTCGCCGCAACGCAACGGGCCCTCGGCTACCCGGCCAGCCGCGATGACCTGGGCGCGTGGATAGACGAGTACACACCGGGACAGCGTTACCACAACCCCAATTGGAGGGGTCCGGCCAAAGGCTACAAAGAAGGGCTCAAGATAGCGGTCGCAACGGTACAAAAGGCTGGCGTGGCCGACACGAAGGACGTATCGTCGGCCACAGGGGCGTGGCGAGGTCCATGTCGCGTATGCATGACGCTTTTGTACACATGCTGCAGAATCTAAAATTAATTAAATGAAAGACTAAATGC
>CAYFWL010000148.1:3967-4401 GCA_964346845.1 uncultured Eggerthellaceae bacterium
TATACAAATCTTGCAATCAAGATCGAGAAACACAAGCCCGACTACAGAGAAAACATACCAGAAGCAGGCAGCGCGGGCGCAGCGAATCACGAACCACCCTCCAAAGCGGCGGGTATCGGAGACAAGCTCCCTGACCTTTCCAAGCTGCACGAGGAATATTCCCGCCTATTCGAGGAAAAGGATCGGCTGTACACTGAGTACGGAAGCCCGAAGAACGTATGCAGGAATACGATGCCGTCAAGCAGAACATAGATAGCATCCTTCTCCCAATCACGGGCATGAGCGGGACAAATCCTTGCAACGTTTCTGACATTCGCACATTATTCTCAAACGATTTAATGTGTTCTCGTCGTTTCATGGCTGACAACTGCACACTATTTATCTATAATGTAATGCGTGGTTGTCAAAGCGAGGTGAGAAGCATGAACGCCAAG
>CAYFWL010000149.1:0-1996 GCA_964346845.1 uncultured Eggerthellaceae bacterium
GTCTATGCCCGAGGTGTTAGGAAGAGGAGAAACACATGGGTCAAAAGATGCTTGAAAGTAGCGCTATCAGCGCTTTCTGCGACAGCGTTTCCGCCATGTTTTCTGCAGGCATTCAGGTTGACGAAGCTCTGAGCATCTTGAGCGAAAGCTCCACCGATAAGCAGTTTACGGACATCTGCGCCGCAGCACATCGCTCCGTAGCGGCGGGCGCTTCTCTTTCTGAGTCGCTGGCTCAAACGGGTGCCTTTCCACCCCATGTGGTAGGAACCTTAAGCGCTGGTGAAGAATCAGGACGCGTGGAAGAGGTGCTTCGCAGCCTTGCCCTTTACTACAGCGAAGAAGCACGCCTGTTCAACAAGGTGCGCCAGTCTATCAGCTATCCCGCTATCCTGTTTTGCATCATGGCGATCATCATCGCCTTCACTATTTCTGTGGTGCTGCCGGTGTTTGCCGATGTCTATGCAGGATTTGCCGGAAGCCTCACCGCTGGATCTTTCAGTTCGCTGAACCTTTCTATGGCAGTCGGCTGGGTTGCCTTAGTGGTAACCATCGTTTGTGCAGGCCTGTGCATTGCAGGCAGCCTTCTCGCCCGCACCGAAACGGGCCGTTTGCGCCTGATTAAAGTCTTTGAAGGTCTGCCTCTCACGCACAAGGCGATGTACCAATTGGCATTGAGCCGTTTCTCATCGGCTTTTTCTACCTACCTTTTTGCTGGCACCAATGTGGATACCTCTATGGAAAACTCCCTTGCCCTCGTAGAGCATAAGGGCCTTTATGCCAAGCTTCACAAAACCTGGTGCGACATGATCGACCCCGATAATTCCCGAAGCCTGCAGCAGGCTATCTTCGAGAATAAGGTGTTTGAAACCGCTTATTCCCGCATGTTGACCATCGGTGCTGCCAGCGGCAATCTGGCCGAAGTGCTGGCCTCGCTTTCCGACATCTTCTTCGATGATGCCGTCGATCAGATCGACCGCGCCATTGACAACATCGAGCCCATCATGGCTGCTTTCATGACAATCGCTGTCGGTGCAACGCTGATTGCCGTGATGTTGCCGCTGATTGGCATTATGGGATCGCTCGGTTAAGACCGGAGTTAGCAGCGGATGGCTATTTTTAAGGAAAAGACCACTGATGAGATCAGACGCCGCCGACGCCTGTTCAATGTGCTGCCGTGGTTGCTGGTTATCGCGCTTATCCTGGGTGTTTTCGCCTACCGCGTACTCAGTGACAACCTGCGCGAACAGGGCGTTTTGTCTATCCGCACCAGCGTTCTCCATGCCGCTGAGCAGTGCTATGCCGTAGAAGGAGCCTATCCGCCGTCGCTGAACTACCTCAAAGAGAAATACGGCATCCGCATTAATGAAAGCACGTATTACGTGAATTACGTGGTGTTTGCGGCTAACACCCCGCCTACCGTGACGGTGGTCTTGCGATGAGCCTTTCTCGGAAAACATACGAGGTAGCCCGTTCACAGCAAAAATCCGTCACTGCAGCTTCGCTGTTGCAAAGCGAGCGGACGGAACGGGTCGGCCAGTACTTCACGCTGCTTCTTTTCGGTGCTTTTGTTATCCTGCTGCTTTTAGGCCTGTGGATGGGCACCGTTGCCTTCCGCGCCATCACCTCCATGCAGAGCACAACCGATGCCGCTCGTCTCTCCCTGAACTCCCTGCAAAACCGCGTGCGCTCCTTCGATGCCGTCGATTCCTTCAGTGTTGCTCAGGGTCCTGAAGGAAAGGCCATGGTGTTCACCTATCGGCTGGAAGCCGGCGACTACGAAACCCGCCTCTACCTGTACCAGGGCGCGCTCGTTCAAGAGCTGGCTTTTTCGACCGATCCTTACCTACCTATGACGGCCTCCAAAATCGTAGAGACCCAGACATTTTCCTTCGAGCTTGAAGACGACCTCCTCACGGTTCATACCGACCAAGGAAGCGTCAACGTTGCGCTTCGCTCGGATACGTCTAAGAGCTCTTTCCCAGGAGGTACCCTATGA
>CAYFWL010000149.1:2060-3688 GCA_964346845.1 uncultured Eggerthellaceae bacterium
TCGAGCTTTCGCCTCAAACGGAGCAGATGGCAGGGTACCGCGCTTATCGTAGAGGCCCTGATCATCCTGATAGCCGTGGTAGCTTGCCTCGCCGTATTCGTGCGCTTGTTCGGCTATGCCTTCACAAGCAACGCCTACGATCAACATCGTGCCCATGCCATAACCCTCGCTTCGAATCAGGCAGAGCGCTTCGCCGCGCAGACGAGCACCGAGTTAGGTACCTTCACAGAGGAGGCAGACGGTTTTACCACCGTCTGCACGACTACCAGCACGCCCACTGAGCGGGGCATCCTCTATTCTGCCACAATCACGGTTGCCTACGAAGACACCCCGCTTTATGAGCTGCACACGGCTCGTTACGCCAGTTATGCCGGCAGCTCCGGTGAAGTGAGTGGCACCCGCACGAGCGGCACCAGCGGCACCAACACGAGCGGCACCAGCGATGGCGCAAAAGACCCTCGGGGTGCCTTGAGCGGAGGTGCTTAACATGGTAAAGCCTCTCTCCTATCGACCTGGTATTCGCATTGGCCCCATTACCATCTTGGTATTCGTTATCATCCTATGCATTGCCGTCTTGGCCACTTTGGCGGTAGCAACCGCCCACGCCAACACGGCCTCCACCGAACGCCAGATTGCCTTCACCAACGATGTTTATGCCAATGAAGCTGCTGCTCAAACAATGCTTTCTTACGTAGATATCGCAGCCATTGACGGTCCGCAGGGCGTGCGTGAGAAGCTCCCCAGCATCGTCGCGCGCACAAAGGCTGCGGCCAAACCCAATACGGCGAGTATCACCTTTTCAGGCAACACGCTAAACGCCGTTTTCGAAACGGAATCGGGACGTCAGCTGCTCGTAGAGCTCACCTTAGACAACACGGGTTATAGCATCACCAAATGGAAGACATCCACCAACTGGAAAGAAGAAAACACCGAAAAGCTTTGGGTAGGTTAACGCCATCAAAGCATCCGTTAGTCTCAGTCACTGATTGAAGAGGAGAAACAAAATGGACGTGAAAACATTTTTGCAGCAGATGATTGACGCCAAGGCTTCTGACGTTTTTGTCGTTGCGGGCCTACCCATTTCCTATCGTACGAATGGCCGCCAGACCCGTATGAACTCAGACGCGTTGACCCCCGAACAAACACACATCTTTGTCCAGAGCATTTATGAACTGGCAGGACGCGATTGGAATGTGTTCATGCAAAGTCTCAATCACGATGACGACTTTTCCTTTGCCTTACCGAGCATCGGTCGCTTCCGTGCCAATATTTTCCGTCAGCGCGGCTCCCTGAGCACCGTCATCCGCATCATCCCCTTTGGCTTGCCCGACCCGGTAGAGAACAATATCCCTGAAGAGGTTCTGCGCTGCAGCAGCTTCCAGAAAGGTTTGGTGCTCGTTACCGGACCCGCAGGCGCCGGCAAGTCCACCACGCTGGCCTGCATCATCGACCGCTTGAACCATGAGCGCGAAGGGCATATCATCACCATGGAAGACCCTATCGAGTTCGCTCATAAGCACAACCCCTGCATTGTGACTCAACGCGAGATTCCCACCGATGTTGCCACCTATGAAGAAGCCTTGCGCTCAGCCTTGCGCGAGGCTCCCGACATTATGCTTTTAGGCGAG
>CAYFWL010000149.1:3698-4401 GCA_964346845.1 uncultured Eggerthellaceae bacterium
AGCGCTTCAGGGACCATCGACCGCATCATCGACGTCTTTCCTGCTGCCCAGCAGCGCCAGATTCGCCTCCAGCTGGCTTCGTCTTTGCAGGCTATCGTATCGCAGCAGCTGGTGCCTACCATCGCTGGCGGGGTGATTCCCTCCTTCGAGATCATGTTCATCACGCCTGCTATCCGTAACCTGATTCGCGAGGAAAAGACCTACCAGATTGATAGCGCTATTGCTGCGGGAAGCAGTCTCGGCATGCGCACTATGGACCAGAGCCTCTTCAACCTGGTCAAAGAGGGCATCGTTGACAAAGAAACGGCCTTGCAGTACAGCACGCATCACCAAGCCCTGAAAAAGCGCTTTATTGCAGAAGGCCTCTAAGGAAGCGGTACGCATGTTTTATGACAAGGGGACAGGTGATTTGTCATAATTTTTCTAGGCATCTGCGCTTCTTTGGTGCCTCTTGCGCTCAAAACCCTCTGTTGTCTTTGGTAAATTATGACAAATCACCTGTCCCCTTGTCATAACGACCAGAGCAAGCAGCCGCCACAGAGTATTCGCTCATCGGCATCTCATAGCAGCGAAAGGGCTCCCGAGGGAGCCCTTCCTGCTTTCTCACCTTGTTTCCGAGGCGCCTACTCCTTCTGCATGAGCAAACCATAGCCGCCGCCATTGCGGCGGTACAGAACGCAGGGAGCACCCGTATCGCGGTCGG
>CAYFWL010000150.1:0-4339 GCA_964346845.1 uncultured Eggerthellaceae bacterium
ATCCACATCGCATCCGTGGGCTGTATCTTGCTGAACACCTTGCCCGAGTTGATGGCATGCTGGCGGCTCAGCCTTTTTCCGTCCACCCCGTTGAGGAAGGTGGCGTTGTATCCGATTCCGGCATCGTCGAGCTTCGCTGTTTGCGTTAGGATATCCTCGGCGGTGCAATTCTTTTCCATGAAGGCCAGCATCTCATCATCTCCGCTTTCAAACCCGGTATACAAGAAGTGGATTCCTTCGTCGTGGAGGCTTTTCAGCTGCTGCGGGGTTTTGCTCTTGATGTCTTGGATGCGTGCCTGCATGGAGATCTCTTGCACCTCAGGGAGATACTTGCGCATAAGATCGATGCGCTCCATAAGGCGGTTGTAGCTGAGCGCAAAGGCGTTGGCCATCAAAAAGAAGATGCGCTTGGCATGCGGGTAGGCAGCGCTCAGCTCTTTGAGGTCTTCTTCCACTTGGAAAACGGGGCCATGTGGAACTTCGTCTTTCCATTCAGGTCGCAGAAGCGGCAACGTCCATGGGTGCACCCGGCAGTTATCTCCAGCAGGGAGTTACGGCCTCCTGAGGTGGCCTGAAAACAGGTTCCGTGTAGTGCATGTGGCGGCTCCCTGTGATGATTTCCGTTATTGTTTCTTGCAGGCGATTAGCCGGATTCATTAACGAATATGCTCGATTTCTTAGCCGATTTTCAATCTCCTGAAAAAAGAAGTACCGAGGGACACCTCCGACCGCTTGGCAGAAGCTCAAAACCTCCGATAACTTTATATCACCGCTGGTGATGCACCACAATCAAAACGAGGGTATATGTTTCCAAAACCACATCACGCCAGCGCGTAGATCATGTCCCAGGTGATGATCTTCCTTATTGCGCCGCAGGCGCGACGATAATCTCCTGCAGCAACCGCTGCTTCATAGGCCCTGCGCACGGTGAGTTCATCGATGCCGACTGCTTCGGCTATCCAGAGTAGAGATGCGGCGTTCATAAGGCTGTTGTAGCAACGCCTGGCGCTTCTGTTCGGTTCTAGGCGCGAATAGGACCCGAAGCCTTTAGTCTCGTTGTCGGCGAACCATGCCACCATATGCTCGCGCTCGGTGCGTACAGTCTTTGACCGAGAATCATGGACCTCGGCGATATACCTATCTGAATAGGGGTAATGATCCTTTTTCGTGGAAAGCAGCCTTGAGAAGCTGTTGCATCGTATGTCTTGTTGTTTGCTCATTTGGTCAGTTCTCCAAAACTCATTCCTATATATTACTGGGACAAATTGTCCCAGTGGCTCTGAACTGGGCAAACTATACGAAAACGGCGAATTATCGAATGTGAATGCAACATATCATGCTTCTACGGGCTTCGGAAAAATCTGTCTTGGGATATAGGGGTTTCCCTTCTCTTCAACCCGCTTGTCGATCTTTTCCAAGATGTCTAACTGACCGCATTTGATGTGGCATTCGCGGACACGCTTTAGCATTTCATCAGGGCTAAGCGTTGCAACTTCCTCTTCTGTGAATACCGGGACATAGACGTATTCGCCCGCCTTAACGGGAACCATCTTTATAGACTTGGATGTCTTTTGATCTTCCATTCTTCCTCCTAGCAACGAACACGTGTTCGTATTGTAATGCTGGGGAATGGTGCAAGCAAACCGAGCAATCGCTCAGAGGCAACGCTTAGGGGGTGTCAGGATGACACCCCCTATTGTCGAAACCGTCTCACTCGCGTGGGCGGATCATGCAGGTATCGATGCGGATGTAGTTGTTGATGTTCCAGGAGAAATCTCCTTCATGGTCGAAGCGATTGACGTAAGGGACGCCCCTGCGATCCTTGTCGCTGTCATCTTCTGCACCGAAGCCCACGACTTGGAAGAGCTTTTTGCCGGATTCGTACTCGTCTATCCAGACCATGTCGCCAACACGAAGATCGCTTGTGGGTATCTCTTGCGCGTCAAGATACTCGCCTAAGCGCAGATTCTCGGGCATCGCCTCATCAAAAGCGCGGAGCATCTCGTCGTAGTCATGCCAGGACTCTTCTTCGGCTTCGTCGAAGTGACGCCAGCCGATCGGATTCCAATCCTCGTCGTATTCGGTCATGATGTGATCGACGATCTTCCAGCCGTCGATGATGTAGACGCCGTTGTCACCCGGGTCGCCGAGCCTTTTGTATCGGTCGATGCCGAGCGAGAGCGTGCCTCCGAAGAAGTTGCCCATGACTTGCGCCATCCGCGCCCATCCGTAGCAGTCTGTGCTTGGAGGACGATAGCCTTGCATCTCGCAGTATTTCAGCAACGGAGCCACAGTGTCGATTCCTCCGTTCCAGTGCAGATAGAGCGCCAGATCCTTCTCTTTCGTGGTGATCACTGCGCGGTTTCCCATGATGAAGACCTCCTTAGGTTTCGGCGGGTGCCCTGTGCTCCCGCCTCGTAGCCCTCGATGCGCATGTGGTTCTGGGCGCGTTGCAAGGAAAAAAGCGGACTTATTCGCAAAGGGCGGTCAGCCCGCAACCTTCACCAGCACGTTCTAAGGACGAATCTGCTTGTGGGGGTTTTGCGCAGGAAGTACGCGCCTTGCAACGCGATCCGGGTTCCATGCGAATATCGGAGGGTTAGAGGCCGGGGCAGGGCGCTCGACAAGGCGTACGGAGGTCTCAAAAAACCGCCTGAGGATCACCGAACATTGGCGCGAAATCTTACTGGGACAAATTGTCCCAGTTGCTCTGAACAGGCAAAACTGCGAGAAAAGTGAAATTCCTAGGTTTAATCCGACTCAAGGATGGCGATAGCACAAGCGTACTTTCGAAGGCGCTCTTCGTCTCGCTCCGTTACATGAGGAAGGCGGGAGATATCGGAGTTATGGCGTAGGTCGGCCAACTTCACCTTGACGGCTATAGGATTGGATTTGACCTGGCGCACGTAATCTAGATACGGAATGCTTGGATCATGCGTGAGCAGTTTGAGCGCGTCGATGACATCAGAAGGGATGCCCGCAGATGCGAGGTCATCGAAAGTCCAATCGGTATCCTCGACGACATCATGGAGAAGGGCTGCACAGGTCTCGGCTTCGGTATCCATGGACTCGGCTACATGCAGAGGGTGATCGATGTAAGGGCGTCTGGCTTTGTCGGTTTGTCCGGAATGGGCATCTGTCGCGATTGACAGCGCAAGTTCTGTAAGGGGCGTTTTGATCATAGCTTTCACCTCCCTCCTATCGTAGGCAAGTGCGCAACATAAGTGCCAACATTACTGGGACAAATTGTCCCAGCAGCTCCGAACTGGGCAAACAGTGAGAAATTACGCAGCTTTTAGAACAGACAGCTTTCTATCACCTTTTTGCCACGCAAGGTGTTCAACCAGTTCTCTGGGATGGATCTGAAGCCATAGATCGCGCCAGCGAGTGCACCCGCGACGCATGCGGTCGTATCCGTATCCTCTCCAAGGTTCACGGCTTCCTGCACGCATTCGGCATAGCTGCCGGAATGGAGATTGCACCAAAGCGCCGCTTCAAGCGTATCGAGCACGAAGCCTGATGAGGGTATCTCATCACGGGATTTCGATGCAACATCGCGTAGAAAGGAGAACTCGTCGTCTTCAGGGATGTTGTCTTCTATCGCGACCGCCAGACTCCTCCCGCTCAAGACATCGCGCAAGATTCCCGCGAACACGATGCAGGCGGTCGTCGAGATGGGATGAGCATGCGTTATGGCAGACACTGCGGCGATTGCTTTGTCGTCTGCATCCGTTAAAGCAAGCGGCGCTATACGCATGAGAGACCCGTTGCCGTTGGAGCGCTCACCGTCGCAGCCCTTGCCGCTTTCGAGCGCTGTTGCTGTAGCATTGCCCACATCGAATACATTGCCGTCCGCTGTGTACTTGCCGCCTCGAAGCCATTCTAGGAACCGTGCACGCATGTCGTCGATGTCGATCTTACCGGCACATGCCCTGATGCTGTCGCAGGTGGCTATCAAAAGCGACGTGTCATCCGAGAACGTGCCTGCTGGCACGTTGTACGTACCCTCTCCCACAGGATGTGTGCAATAAAACGTCCCGCGCATCTTAAACTCGAAGGGCACACCCATGGCATCTCCAACGGCTGCGCCGAAAACGATGGATTTCAGGCGCGTGTCCTCATGAAAAACGGGAAGCTCGATCTGCCCGAATTCGCACCCGCATGCATTGCAATGAAATTCAGCCGATTCGGGCGTTATGCAGCATCCGCCAAGATAGATTTCGCCTTTATCCAGCCTCTCCCTTAGGTCGTCTGTGAAAGCTGGCATCCCCCAAAGGATCTCTACTACATCACTTGATCCGCACTCCGGGCAAATCGTGCTCTTATTCGTATTGACCAT
>CAYFWL010000151.1:0-4316 GCA_964346845.1 uncultured Eggerthellaceae bacterium
CCCATCAGACGGGTAGCGGCACCATGAGAGGCATGGATGACCTTGGTCTCGCCGTGACCGTCGCCTTGGATGAAGATAGAGGGCAGACCGTAGGTGTCGATGATACGGTTGATTTCGCTTGCGATGATATCGGTCGCCTCATCCCAGGAAATGCGGGCAAATTTGCTCTTGCCGCGGTTCTCAGGATTACGCTCGCCGTTGGGATCCCAGTCAACGCGCTTCAGGGGATAGAGAATACGGTTTTTGGAGTAGATGCGCTTCTTGTATGCGTACGCAAACGGAGGAAGCAGCGACTTCAGCGTAGCGGAAAACTCACCACCACGCGCCTTGATGGTCCAAGGCTTCAGGTATTCAGCGGAATAGTGTTTGTCATACTGCATCGGGCGGGTGCGGATGATTTTACCGTCCTTAACATCGACTTCGGAGACATTAGCACCGATGCCGAAAGCATTCATGCCCGTTGACTTGTAGACGGTCTTTTCTGTCATGAAAACCCCCTTCTTCAACTTCTCTTTCTTGTCTTTCAGCCTCATTCCCTATGGAAAACAACTGGCTCAGGGAAACGAGACAAGGGCGTCATTGACGAAAACCATGGCTCCCTATCGCACATGCTACGAGCGGCTGAACAATGGGTGTAGCCGTTTAGTTTTCATATGGGATATTCCATTTGGGCATAAAAACGGCACCGCAAAAAGCAGTGCCGTTTTGCCTGATAAGAATTATTTTGCAGTAAGATTAATACGATAGGAAGATGCAAGAAGAGGCCGGCAGGCGTGGATAGGTGGGGAAAGACGCAACAAGGTGCGTCAGCGATACGCCAACGATGCGTCAGCGCAGACAGATACGAGGCAGGTGCGCGGTCGCGGGCTGATGCGGGCAGATGCGCGAACGGGTGCGCAGGCGCGGGCACGGGCTGATGCGGGCGGGTGCGAAGGGGTGCGCGGTCGCAGGCGATGCGCAACGGGGTAGGTGCGGGCTGATGCGGGCAGGTGCGCGGACCCCCGGCAATCAGCTTCCCACGGATGCGGGACTTGCCTTTATGCCGTTTCGTCGCGAAGCCACAACCCTGTTTTGCCGCCGTCCTTCTTTAAAAGGCGCACCTCTTTGATCTCCATGCCGCGATCAACCGCCTTGCACATATCGTAAACGGTGAGGCAGGCGACACTGGCAGCAGTAAGGGCTTCCATTTCAATACCCGTTTTACCGGTGACGCCGCAGGTCGCGTTCACATGAATGCCCACCAAGCCATCTTCTCGCTGACCAGCAAAGACCGGCTCACATTCGACTTTTGCCTTAGTGATATTTAAGGGGTGACACATAGGAACGAGATCGCTCGTCTTTTTGGCAGCCATAATACCCGCCACGCGTGCGCAGGCCAAAACATCGCCTTTAGCAGCTTGGCCGTCAACAATCATAGCGAGGGTTTCTGGGTGCATAGCGATAAAGCCTTCAGCCACCGCAATGCGCTGAGTGTCGGCTTTGGCCGACACATCTACCATGCGAACCTCGCCCTTTTCGTCGATGTGAGTCAGTTGCTGTTCATCAGACATCTTGCTTCTCCTTGGTTTTTGTGACAAGGGGACAGGTAATTTGTCACAAAATGCTCCGGTTTTTGTGACAAATTACCTGTCCCCTTGTCACAAAACTGGCTCGCTGGCGCTAGCCGCCAATCTGGGACATCTTTCGTTTTGTCCCAATCGTATTTTCGTTCTCTTTGGGCTTTTTGAAAACAGCCTCCTCGAAAAGGGCGCGCGCGGCCTCTTCTCCCCCTTCACGCAGCGCAGTTTTGATATCCAGCTCGTCGTCGCTGAACAAACAGGTGCGCAGCTTACCATCGGCCGAAAGACGCATACGGTTGCACTCGCCGCAAAAATGCTTGGACATCGGGGAGATGAATCCCACCGTGCCCAAAGCGCCGGAGAAACGATAATACTGAGCAGGGCCCCAACCCTTGGGCTTTTCCTCAGCCTCTTCCAAAGGCGGCAAGCCTTCTGCAGCGGCACGCTCATTGATGATCTGACGCATCTCTTCACAGGAAATCACGTCTTTGGGTCCCCATCCGCTGCCATCGACACCAGCGCTTTTTCCCACCGGCATATACTCGATGAAGCGCATATGCAACGGGCGGTCGATGGTCATCTTCGCAAAACCAAGAAAATCCTGGTCCAGGCTGCGCACCGCCACCGTGTTCACTTTAACAGGCTCAAGACCAGCCGCGAAGGCAGCTTCGATGCCGTCTAGGGTAGATTGCACATCGCCACAGCGCGTCACAAAAGCAAATTTTTCGGGATCGAGCGTATCAAGAGAAATATTCACGCGATTCAAACCCGCATCCTTTAAGGCTTGGGCATACTTGGGAAGCAGCACGCCATTCGTGGTCATAGAAATATCCTCGATACCAGGAAGAGCGGCGATATCGCGCACGTTTTGCACCATGCCTTTGCGCACCAGGGGCTCACCACCTGTCAAGCGGATGTGCTTGATGCCGCATTCCGCAGCGATGCGGGCGATGGTCACAATCTCATGACCGCGTAGAATCTCAGAAGGGCTCATAGATTCAACACCTTCAGCGGGCATGCAGTAAATACAGCGGAAGTTGCACCGATCGGTCACCGAAATGCGCAAGTAATCGATCGTACGACCAAAAGAGTCTTTCATCCGAACATCTCTCCTTCGTTTTTTTATCGCCTTAAATTATAACGAAGGAGCTCTCTTCTGTCTTGAATATATTTCTCATAGCGCATAATAGCAGAAGATGCCAACCCCCGGTGCGGAGTCCCAGGGCGTTTTACGCCCAAGAGCACTCTACACCCAAAGGAGCCCTATGCCCTCTATGCCCTGCGTCCAAAGGAGCCTTGCGCCCTAGAGCGTCTCAACAAAGTTCCGCAGGGCTTCATTCACAAAAGCAGGATTGTCGGTGTTGGAATTATGCCCTGCTCCCGGTACCCACACAAGGGGCAGACCTGATTTTTGAGTCCATGCACGATTATAACGCCTGGTAGAGCCCGCTTTATCGTACTCTCCGCACATGAGCATCGCAGGACAGTCGATCGCATAGGGCAACGCGCGCTCCACCGCCTCGGCTAAAATACGAAAACCATGGCCCGCTAAGGCGGCGTATTCCTGCGGCGTATACGTTTCCAGAAACTGAAGCATCAGCTCTTGCCCGTACGCAGTCTCCGCATTGCCTTTGGTCCCTTGGCTCAAAAGCCACGAACGAGGATACCAGCGAAAGACGGGCTCCATGTGCTTGAGCAGCCAGAGCTCCCAACCCGAATAGTAACAGCGCTGGAGGGGCGCAGAATCAATCGACACAAAGCCTGCGGCCTCACCGGGAAATTCTTGCAAGAACGCCTGGCTCACATAGGCCCCCATGGACTGCCCCACCAGCACGAACCGCCCGATGCCCTCCTGCTGCAGAATGGCGTGCAGCCAGCGGGCCTTGTCCACCAGAGAAAAGGAAAGCGCGAAAGGACGTGAATCCCGATGCCCTGGAGCATCCCAGACCAATAGGGGGCAAGATTCCTCAAAGAAGGCAACCTGCTGGTCGAAAAGACGGTGATCTGCGGTCAAACCCGGTAGAAAAATCAACGCAGGAGCATCCTTTTCCCAAGCAGCAGCATCCCGATTCACCCAGTACACAATGGCGCCTTCGGGTGTTTCGTACCGCTTTTCAAGCATATCTTTCTCCCTTTCAAAACCCTGTTGACCAGGTAATTTTTCCTATTTCTTTTATCCGAGTAACGCCGCTGCAGCTTCCATCCTTTGCGCGATAGCCACGCCGAAAGGACAATTAGGCTCACAGAGTTGACAACCGATGCAGTCGCTTGCTTTTTCCGCCAAAGCGTCATAGTGCCCCTGAACCGTTGCGGGAACGTCTTCATGCAGAACGGCCAGATCGTAGAATTTGTTCACCAGGGCAATGTTGATACCCACCGCACAGGGCTGACAGTGACCACAGTAAATGCAGTGGCCGGTATAGGAGTGGCGGGGCGCCGTGCTCAGAATGGTGGCGTAATCCAAAGCATCCGCAGAATCGGTGTAGTACGCCAAGGCATCTTCCAGCTGAGAAATATCACTGAGGCCTGCCATGACCGATGCCACCGCCGGTCTATCCAAGGCATAGGCGATACACTGAGCCGCCGTCATAGCAACACCAAAGGGGCTCTTCTCTTTATCCAGCAGACGACCACCAGCAAAGGGCTTCATCACGGTAATGCCCACATTCGCCCGTGCGCATTCTGCATAAAGAGCCGCACGCTGAGGATCGATGCCGTTGCCGCCTGCCGACAGGTCGCCAAACAAATCCTCCAGAC
>CAYFWL010000152.1:0-4271 GCA_964346845.1 uncultured Eggerthellaceae bacterium
ATACAACGGTGCTCCCATCGACCTGTCGAAGATGACTAACATCGTGAGTATTGCGAGTAAATGGGACCATATCGTAGGTTTGAAGCAGGACGGCACGGTTGTTGCTGCGGGCGAAAACTATTTCGGTCAGTGCGACGTGGAGAGCTGGAAGGATATCAAGCAAGTGGTTGCTGGTCTCGGCTTTTCGGCGGGATTGAAGACCGACGGTACGGTGGTAATGGCGGGAGAGCCAGGATATCGCTACTATGATGAAAGCAAAGAAGCCCATTATGAGGCGAAGGGCGCTTTGGATGTATCCGGGTGGAGCGATATCGTGGAAATCTCTGCGGGCTATTACCACATCATGGGCCTCAAATCTGATGGCACCATCGTTGAGGTGGGAGTCGATGGGTTCTCTAGCGCCACCACCGATTGGAAGCTTTCCTAGCGATTGCACCCCCCGTTTATGACAAAGGGACAGGTCATTTGTCATAAACGGGGATGCTCTTGAAGGGGCCGGGTCTTTTGGGGCCCGCGCGGGGCGCTCCTCCCCAAAGGCTCGACCGGGTTTTCGCGAAAACCCGGTCGTTTCCGCCAAAAAGCCGATTTGACAGAAGAATCCGCCGTGATCCCATGCTTTGTTGGCGAAAAAGCCCCTCGGGAGGGGTCCTTTGAGCGTGCTTTGCGCCGTTTCGCCCCTTGCTTTGGCAAGACGGGGCTCTCGATTTTCTGTCAAATCGGCTTTTTGGCGGAAAATCCCCGGAAATCGCGATAATCCCCGTGCGCTCGCTGCACCGATGGGCGCAGAAGGCGGGCAGTCCAGGCGGGCTGGGTGGGGTAGGCGGACCGGACGGGTAGGGCAGGTAGGGCAGGTAGGGCAGGTAGATAGCTGTGCTCTAGGCATTCGGGTAAAAAAATGGGCAGCGCCTTAAAAGCGCTGCCCAACGAGAAACCACATCAATGCAGTATACGATTCCCTGCAATCCCTAACCTGCTTGGGACTCAGGCTCCGCAGCATAAGACCTGGCTTTTAAAGCCCTGCTGCTGCGTATACCTTTTCGGAGAGCAAAGCTTCTGTCTCGCTCAGATCCTTCAAGGACCACTGACTGTCCTTTTTGACGTAGTCAAGATCGAGCGTTTCCGTCTTTGTAGGGAAATTCGGATCGGACATTACTTCCACAGCCGAGTCCACGAGGATTTTCATAATCTCTTCCTCGGAAAGCTGCATGAGGTCGATGCTCGCCATCTTCTTTTCGAGCACGTCGTCGAGCATCTGATCGGTTTCTTCTGACCCGAAGTTCGGCATCAGTATATCAATAGTGGCAATCGCCGATTCGCCATTCACCTTTATGTCGGTGACCTCTATCTTGAACTTGCTTGCAAAGCTTTCAGCGATCGCATCCACGTCGAAGCCGTACTGCATGAGCTCTTGGATGTCCTCATCGGCCTTCATGCCCTTCGCCCACTCATCTTTGTCGATGTAGGTGCCAATGGTTTTTTCTATATCGGCTCTGATCAGATCCTCATCAGATGGTGCTGGGGCGCTGCTCTTGCCGGAACCGCCGCTACAAGCGGTGAGTCCTGCTATGACGAGCACGCAAGCGAGCAGTGCGGTCACAAGTACGGGAGCTTTTCTTTTCATGCGTTCCTCCTATCATTGACTCCTGCGTCATATTTTACTTCCATCTCACCCTTAAGGGCGATTGAAAGCCTTTGTCCTATTGTAGCGAGTCAATGACAAAGTGGAGTCACGGTTCGTGCCAGAAGCTGTTAAACTGTATCAGTTGTGAACTACGGCCTTTTTGAAGCGTCGTGGCACGTTGACGTAAAGGAGAGGTCATGGATAGGTATTTCGGATGCAAGCTTGATTTCCTCATGAAGGTTATTGGGGTCAAAAACAGCGTTCTTGCTCGGGCGTTGAATTTCGATCCTTCATACATCAGCCGAGTGCGTGCGGGAAAACGAGGAATATCGGGGCGGCAGGATTTCATCGATGGCGCCGCAAGCTTCTTTGCGCGTAATGTTTCCAATGATTTGCAGCGCGCCGCCATAAGCAATGCGATTGGCGAGAAAGCCGTGCTATCCGGTTTTTCAGAAATGGCCGAGCACATTGCAGGCTGGTTGGGCGATGGCCTTCCTTTCGATCTTGATATGCGTCGCGATACAGCCCATCTTTTTGACGCTTCTCCTGGTGGGACGAAAGCCTCCGATCCTTCTTATTGCTGCAACCTTGGTGGCGAAGGCGTTGCGTTTTTCTACGGAGACGAAGGCAAACGTCAGGCGGTTGAAGCCTTTCTTTCCGACCTTTTGATGGAAGGCAAACCGGTATCTTTGCTGTTGTACTCAGATGAGAGTATGCTGTGGCTCACCGAGGATGAGGCGTTCGCCAAACGGTGGGCTGATCTGCTCTTTCGCCTCATGAACCTTGGCAGCACCATCAAAATCGTCCATACGGTGAGCCGCGATATCGGGGATATGCTTGAGGGAATGAGAAAGTGGATTCCGCTTTATGCAACGGGGAGGATAGAGCCATTTTACTGCCCGAAGATACGTGATGGAATTTTTAAGAGGACCTTGTTTGTGGCTCAAGGGGTGAGCGCGGTGAGCGCGAGTTCGTGCGGCAAGCTCCATTCGCCAGCGTGCCTGTACGTGAAGGACCGCCGTGCGGCAGAGGCTTTTTCGCGGGAGTTTGCTGGATTTCTGACACTCTGCGAAAGCCTCGGTAAAACGTATGAATTGCGGGAGATTCCCTATTTGATGGAGGATGAAGCGTGGCTGTCAAAGCGACCTGGTCGGATTCTCCTTGCGGGTGGTGCTCCTCTTTTGTCCACGCTTCCTCAGGCAACGGTGAAAAAGCTTGCTGCACAATCGGGCGATTCTCGGATTGAGCAGCTTTGGCAGCGCGCATGCACGTGGACCGACAATGTTCTTGAGGCGGGGACTTGTATCATCGATATCGTCGATGCCTCATTTTCTGCAGCGCATAAGGACTCTTCGCCTTTGGCTTTTGTTGCAGGGGCGTTGGATGCGCCGGAGGCTTCGGGCGAGTCCGGAGAGCTGGAAACGCGGGGAGCTCTGGGAGAACAGAGAGAACGGGCGCTGTGCTATTCTGCGGAAGATCGTAGCGCTCATCTGAGTTCGGCGCAGCAACTCGCAAGGGAGTGCGACAATTACCACCTGCTATTTTGTCGCGATTTGCCCCGCGATGTCTCGTTTGTTGTTGCGGAAAATTCACGTGCAATCGTGAGTTTCGCAGCCCCCTGGTGTATTTCCATGGTTTTGGAGGAGCGGAGGATGGTACAGGCGTTAGGGGAATATCTCGAACGGATGGCGTCGGCTTAATCGTCTTTCGCCCCGGTCTTGTTCGTCCTGTACGTAGGCTACGAGCAGGGGAAAAACGACCAAGCACTTCCTTGGGGAGTGTCGTGTCGCACCATGCTGACGCCAAATACGTTCTCCAGCGTGCCGCGTTCTGCTATTTCATAGGGTGTTCCCTGGCAGCGCACCGACCCGCTCTGCAGCACAACAATCTTGTCGCAGTAGCGAAGAGCCAGGTCAAGGTCGTGAATGACCATGCAGACCGTTTTACCCGAACGATTAGCGATGTCGCGTATGAGCTTCAAGATTTCGTGGGATGCTCCTACATCCAAGGAACTCGTGGGTTCGTCCAGGAGGAGCACGTTTGCCTCTTGGGCGAGAATCATGGCCAGGTACGCACGCTGGCGTTGACCTCCCGAGAGGCGGCCTACCGTGTGATCGGCAAGCCTATCCAGCCCCGTCATGCTGAGTGCTTGGGCAACGATGCTGCGGTCAGCGTCTGAAAGAGGGGCAAGGGGCTTTTGGTGGGCAAAGCGGCCGCTAGAAACAAGGGCTTCCACGCTCATGGGCGTGGCGGGCAGGCTCTGAGGTAGGAGCGCCAGGCTTCGCGCTCTTTTCTTGGCGGAAAGAGTGCGAAGGCTCACGCCGTCTACGTGTATGTTCCCTGCCTGGGGATGCAGCAGTCCCACCGCGAGCTTCATCAGCGTGGATTTTCCGCAGCCGTTAGGGCCGACAATACCCGTTACTTGACCTGCGGAAATGCTCAGATCAAGTCCATTTATAAAGGGGTTTGACGTATAGGAGAATCGCAGGTCTTTGAACTCTAAGGCGCTCTTATACATCGGCATCACGCCTGCGAACGATGAGGTAGATAAAGAAAGGTCCGCCCAAAAACGCCATAAAAATGCCTACGGGAAGCTCATAGGGTGCGAAGAGGGAGCGGGCGAGCAAATCGCATACGGTAACGAAAAGGC
>CAYFWL010000153.1:0-1613 GCA_964346845.1 uncultured Eggerthellaceae bacterium
GCAAGCTTTTGCTACATGGCGAAGCGAAACCCCGAGGCCTTCGAACATACCATCTTGTGCAAGCATCATGCCACCCCACTGCAATGCAAAGACCTCGAATGCATGCTGGCATACAAAGGCTACACGCCTCTGGCCAAGAAGGCTTGAGTGCTTCGGGACAGCTCGCGCGTGCTGACCGCAGCAGATCTCAAAGATGCATTCAAATCAATCGAACGATAGCAACTGGGACAAATTGTCCCAGTGGATTGGAGGCAGCCATGCCAAGTGATTTCGGAGACGAATCGGGTGAGAAGTTCTGCGATTGGCTGATGAAGATTGGCCAGGATGCGGGCCAAGACGCCATGCACGCTGCGGCGAAGAAGCTCTCCATCGCGCTCAGGAAGACTAAGGGAGACACCGCGGCCGAATACGTCGAGAAGGTCGAATGGGCGCGGCTCAATATGGTCGAGCTTGAGACGATTGAAGGCTACGACTCCATCAAGCAGATATTGCAAAAGGCGCTTACCGAGGCGGATATCGACCACAGCTTCATGACCGATAAGCAGACAGGACACGAATCCTTGCTGTTCAGGGTCGAGGATGCTGGCAAAGTCGACCGTGTATTCGATAAGCTGATCAGCGATGTCACGACATCGCTTCGGCGGGCAGATGAACAACTATCCAAGGGCGATGAGCCGGTTAAAACCAAAGTGACTGAAACAAACCGAGATGAAGAGCCCTTGGATAGGCGCGTTTCACGCGTTCGCGAATCAGCGAAGGCACTTGAAGGCAGCCATGATCGAAGCCGTGGGCGCGCATCCGGCCGCGAAGACAAGTTCGCAGAGGTAAGGACGAAGTAGGATGAAGCTCAGAAAAGACCGGCTCATCATCACGCTTGTTCTCTCAGTCATTGCGTTTGTGTTTGCAGACGCCTATGTGGCATGCCTGCTCACCTATCCGCAGCCTACGCTTGCCCACATAAACGAGGCACTTCTTGCGACGCCGGGATTTCTGCTTCAAGGCGGGTTCCCGCTCTGCCTGCTCCCAGCCTCTTTATGTGCGGGCCTCGTGGCCGCATGCGGCGTCTGGATGGCGTGGGCCTATTCCCTATCCCGCGAGGGCAACTACCGGCAGGGCGAAGAGCACGGCAGCGCTCGCTGGGGAACCATCAAGCAAGGCAGGAAGTTCATGGACACGTCCCACCCCGACAACAACATCATCTTCAGCAAGCATCTCGGTATGGCGCTATCCCGCGAGAAGTTCGATATCGACTACGAGCGCAACAAGAGCGTGCTCGTGATCGGAGGCAGCGGCTCGGGTAAGAGCCGGTTTTACGTACTGCCTAACCTCATGCAGTGCAACACCTCGTTTTTCGCCACCGACCCGAAAGGGACGATGCTGCCTAATACAGGTTGCATGCTAGAAGAAGCGGGTTATCGGGTCTTGAGCTTCAACACCATAGACTTCAGCAAGTCGAAGCACTTCAATCCTCTTGTCTACGTTCACACCCAGTCTGACGTGCTCATGTTCGTCGATTGCCTCATCAAGAACACCACCCCGAAAGGAGAGAGCACCTCTGACCCCTTCTGGGAGAAGTCCGAACGCATGCTCTACATGGCGCTCATCGGCTACTT
>CAYFWL010000153.1:1655-4269 GCA_964346845.1 uncultured Eggerthellaceae bacterium
CTGGATTCGACGAGAACGTCCGAGGTTTCGCAAACGCCTCTGACAACGGATATGCCTGGGTGAAGACAGGCAAACCCGTTTCTCCAGAGATGGATTTCGCCCTATACAACTACAAATCGTTCAAAAGCGGGGCGGCAAAAACTCTGAAGTCCATCATCATCAGCTGCAACGTGCGTTTGGCACCCTTCTCGTTTGACGAGATGCGCGAGCTTTTGTCCTATGACGAAATGCATCTTGATACCCTTGGTGATCCGGGCCAGAAGACCGCCATATTCGCCATCATGAAAGACACTGCGGACACGTTTTCGTTTCTGTTCGCCATCATGATGTGGCAAACCATGAACGAGCTATGCGATAAGGCACTTGAGGTATACGGCGGTGAGCTTCCAACGCCCGTTCACTTCATCTTCGATGAGTTCGCTAACCTCGGGCACCTCCCCGACGTAGAGAAGATGGTGGCGGTCGTCCGCAGCCGCAACATGTCGCTTTCCATCATCTTGCAGTCGCTTGCCCAGCTGAAGAAGGAATACCATGACGACGCGCAGACCATCATCGACTGTTGTGACACGACGCTTTTCCTTGGCGGCAAATCCAACGAAACCAACAAGGAGATCGCCGAGATGGTCGGCAAGGAAACGGTGGCAACGCTCGACATCAACGAATCTCGCGGGTCGCAGACATCAACTACCAAGAACTACGGGCACTCGGAGCGTGACCTGATTCAGGCAGCTGAGATCGGGAAGCTGCCCCGAAGCAAGGCCATCATCCTCATTGCAGGAACAGACCCTCTCATCGACGACAAGTACGTTCCCGAGGAGCATAAGCGTTTCAAGTATGTCGGAAAGCCTTATAGGTTCAAGGGAGAATCAGATGCGGAGGTGGTGGAAGTGCACTGAGACAAATTGTCCCAGTAGCGACCTCAACGGCGGCGGCCATGTCATGCAGACACCATAGCCACGCGAGAGCTTCCACACAAACGCCTGGGACCGCCACCGCCAATGTAAAGGAGCAAAGCTCCACGGCGAATTCTACCACGCAACTTCAGACAGCTACTTCCACTTCAAGCTGTCAACAAATGTAAAGGAGAACAAGTTCATGCTCGCAAACATCATCACGCTCGTTTCGGGCTGCGTCACCTTCCTGGGCGGCTTCTTGGTCGTCTGGGGAGCCGTATCTTTGGGCCTCGCCATTCGCGAGCAGCAAGGCGGCTCCCAGATCGCTAGCGCCATCTCGACTATCGCAGGCGGCGCCATCATCATCGCTGCTGCGGTGTACTTCGGCATGCTCGACACGTCCTGGCTTCCTGCCTAAAGGAAACGAACCATGTTAAGCGTATCCGTGCATAAGGATATCGGCGAGTACACCGAGAAGGTTGTGGGCAAGCTATCGTTTCGCACGCTTCTGTGCGTGGTAGGCGGGCTCGCAAGCGCAATCGCCGCTGCTGCATTCACCTACTTCGTGCTCGGCATCGACGTATCGAACGCCACCTTGCCCGTCATGGCCTGCTCCATGCCGTTCTGGTTGGCGGGTTTCTGGCGGCCTCTTGGCCTGAAACTCGAAGAATACCTGCCGCTGTGGTTCAAGCACACCTTCGAGGAGGGGCGCATCTACTACGTTTCGACCACGAGCCTCGTTAAGCCCGCGCTCACGAACTCGTTCAAGGAAAAGGCCGACCGCAAGTCCCGACGTCGCGCTAAACGGAAAGGGGCTGAGCTCTATGAGTGCCGCTAACAAGGCTAAGCGAGAAGAGAGGAAGCGCGCGAAGCTTGAACGACGCGAGCTCAAGCGCGCCCGGGCAAATGCCGCATCGCGCGGCAAGTCGGACGTGAGCCGTCGCCTTCGCGCTCAGGAAAAGGAGCTCTCCAGCCAAACGAAGGCCAATCGCCGTGCGCGCTTCGCCGCCAAAGACGTGACCGATTTCATCGGCTATGACGCCATGTACCAAGACGGCATAGTGCAGGTCGAAGAAGGCCTGTTCTCGCAGACCATCAAGTTCTCAGACATCAGCTACCAGTCTGCCCGCGAGGAGAACCAGCAGGCGATATTTTCCACCTACTGCCAGCTGTTCGACTACTTCGGGGCGGATGCCTCCGTGCAGCTCAACGTCATCAACACGCCTATCCCCGAAGACGAGATAGGCAACAAGGCGTTCTTCGAGCACCGTGACCCGCGCACCGATGCCTACGTCGATGAGTACAACAAGATACTAAACGACAAGATGCGCGAAGGGGTTTCGAACCTTGTGCGCGAGCGCTACCTGACGTTTTCGGTGGGTGCGCAAAACATCGACGCCGCCATCCCGAAGCTCACCCGCATGAAGAACGACTGCGTGCAGACGCTCGCGCGCATCAGAAGCGACGCCACGGTCGTCGACGGAGAAGAGCGCTTGCGCGTTGTCGAGTCCCAGCTGCGCCCCGGGCGTCCGAGCGCATCTGGCTACTTCGGCGAGCTTGGGCTCAGAAGCGGCCTTCGCACCAAAGACCTCATCGCGCCGAGCGTGCTCGACTTCAAGCCCGATGGCAGAAACGACTGCTTCAAGGTGGACGGGATGTATGGGCAAGTGCTCTCGTTTCGCCGCTATGGAAGCGAGCTTTCGGATCGCGCCCTTGCAGAT
>CAYFWL010000154.1:0-4116 GCA_964346845.1 uncultured Eggerthellaceae bacterium
GTCGCGACCCAAGAACACCTCGTGGTTGGGCTGGCCAAACACCTGGGTACCCAAATTCGAGCTCATACCATACTGGGTCACAATGGCGCGCGCCATCTTGGTAGCACGCTCCAGGTCGTTACTGGCACCCGTGGTGATATCGTCGCAGAAAATCTCCTCAGCCACGCGACCGCCCATGAACACGGCAAGCTGATCGAGCATCTCGCCACGCGTATTCAAGACCTTGTCTTCCTGAGGGATGGACATAGTGTAGCCCAAGGCGCGCCCGCGGGAGATAATTGAAATCTTGTGCACCGGGTCAGCGTGCTTCAAGCTGTGACCCACCAAGGCATGGCCGCTTTCGTGGTAGGCGATGGTGTTTTTGGTATGCTCGTCCATGACGAAGCCCTTACGCTCAGGACCAGCCATAACGCGCTCCATCGACTCCGAAACCTCGGCTTGGGTGATAATCTTTTTGTTGCGGCGAGCGGCCAAAAGAGCGCTCTCGTTCATCAGGTTAGCCAGGTCGGCGCCGGTAAAACCAGGTGTCAGCGAAGCCACTTTGTCGAAATTCACGTCGGAACCCAGCGGCTTGTTCTTAGCATGGACCTCAAGGATGCGCCTTCTGCCCTTCACATCGGGAGCATCTACCACAATCTGGCGGTCAAAACGACCGGGGCGCAGCAAGGCGGGATCCAAGATATCCACGCGGTTCGTCGCGGCAATCAGAACCACGGCATCATTTTTGTCAAAGCCGTCCATCTCGACCAACAGCTGATTCAGGGTCTGCTCACGCTCATCGTGACCGCCGCCCAAACCAGCACCACGCTGACGGCCCACCGCATCAATCTCGTCGATGAAGATAATGGACGGGCTGGCATCCTTGGCCTGCTGGAACAGATCACGCACGCGGGAAGCACCCACGCCAACGAACATCTCAACGAAATCGGAACCAGAAATGCTGAAGAACGGCACGCCTGCTTCGCCGGCAACGGCACGGGCCAGCAAGGTTTTACCCGTACCCGGAGGGCCCACGAGCAAGCAGCCACGCGGAATCTTGGCACCCATAGCCTTGTACTTACCGGGATTCGCCAAAAAGTCCTTGATCTCCCTCATTTCTTCCACGGCCTCATCGATGCCAGCGACATCGGAGAATTTCACATCGGGGCGCTCTTCCTGCGACTTGCGGGCCTTGGTCTTGCCAAAGCTCATCTGGGAATTGGTCGAGCGACTCATCTGCATCAAGAAGAAGATCATCAGCCCGGCAATGAGCAGCATCGGCAAAATATTGCCCAGGGCACTCAGCAGGGCAGACGGCAGCCTCACCTCAAAGGTGATATTGGGATGCGCGCTCAGGAGCTCCATGAGGGAATCTTGCCCAATGTAGGTAGACGTATAGGAATGCAGCTCGCCTAGGTTGGCAGCATCGACACTTTGAGTAGCAAGTAGGTCGGTAGCATCGGCTCCCGCAGCATCATTGAGCCCCTCAATGCCCTTGTTGAAGGCATCGGCAGCCTGTTCACCTGCGGTGTTAGCCACATAATACTTACCCGTGACGGAATACTCGCCCGAGTTGTACACGACCGAAACAACACGATCTTCTTCAACCGCCTGCACGAATTCGGACGTGATCAGCGTATCCACCTGATCCGAATCGCTGTTGCTCATGAAAAATTGCTGCACGAGAAAGAACACGGCGAAGCAGAGGATGAGAATGAGGAAGTAATTAACGCGAGGATTTTCGTTTTTCTTCTGATTAGGCATTCAACTAACTTTCTTGTTCGTTCGAGACGCGCGCGCCCATCTTCCCGCTATCCAGCATAGACCTCGGGCTTCAAAACACCCACGTACGGCAGGTTGCGATAACGCTCTGCGTAATCCAAACCGTAGCCCACAATAAACTCGTTTTTACAGGTAAAGCCGATATGCTTGCAGTCAATGGAAGCCTGAGACTCCACGTCTTTACGGAGAAGGGTAACCACCGACAGCGAAGCAGGATTGCGCGAACCCAAATTCTTCAGCAGATAGGAAAGGGTCAGGCCGGAGTCAAGAATGTCCTCGGCAATAATCACATGCTTACCATTTAGGTTGGTGGAAGCATCCTTGATGATGTTGACCACGCCAGAACTTTTCACGCCCGTGCCATAGGAAGACACCGCCATGAAGTCCATCTCGAGAGGCAGCTTGATTTCACGGGCCAAATCGCACATGAAGATAGCGGCGCCACGCAGCACCGACAATAGCACAATCTTTTCACCTTGGGCCGCCAAAGGAGCATATTCCTCTGTCAGCGCCGCGCCGATTTCCTTGATGCGCCGCTGAATCTGATCTTCGGTGTAAAGAATCTCTTTTATATCTTCGTGCATTGCATGCCTTTCCATGGTTTTCATTTCGGCATTCTACCATTGGAGTCACCATTATGACGGTATGCGGCGCAAAAGCCCCTGCCAACCATGGTTTTTACACTGTTTTGTAACGAAGAGAACATCACTGGCTATTCGAGCAGGTACTCATCGAGGGCAGCACGGTTCAACACGAGACGTACCGTAGTGCCTGAGCCCAGCTCGCTGGCTACCTCCATATGGGTACCCGGCCCAAAATAGCCGCACATACGGTCATGCACGTTTTTCACGGCAATGCCAATGCCTCGGGCGCTATCGGGGTGCAGGATATTCAGGCGCGCCTGCTCCGACATACCCACGCCATCATCGGCTACCCACACGATAACGTTGTCGTCGCCATCGGGACGCGCACCAATAGTCACCGTCAGCTTGCCTTCGGCGGGCATAGCGTGCTGTACGGCATTTTCCACCAGGGGTTGAACCAAGAAAGGAGGCACGAGCAAATCCTCCACCTCAGGTTCAATATCCATCTCAAGACCAACACGATCATCGCCAAAGCGCGCCATCTCAAAGGAGAAATACCGCATGGTCTGCTCGACCTCACGAGAAAGCGGAATAAGCGCCTGGGGATCATCCAAGGTGCGGCGATAAAATACGGCAAATTCACGAAGAAGCACGCGCGCTTTGTTGGGATCGGTGCGCACCAGCGATGCGATGGTGTTGATGGTGTTGAACAAAAAGTGCGGGTTGATCTGGCTTTGCAGTGCCTTCAGCTCCATACTCGTAGCCAGTTTCTGCTGGCCTTCTAAAGCCTCGGCCGCCAGCTGGGTCGATACCAACTGACCAAAACCTTCAGCGATGGTCTTTTGCGTGCTGGAGATCTTGCGAGGCGCGTGAAAGAAAAAGGTCAGGGTGCCCTCCACGCGACGACCCACACGCAAAGGTATGATGATAGCCGCCTCCACGCCGTAAAGAGGCTGCCGAAAGCCGATTTCTTCGGGCACCAACAGGGTACGAGGCTCGCCATCCTCGGCAGCATCGGAGATCGTGTTGGCAAAAATGGGATCGCCCGCCGCATGAAGGGAGCTTCCCAGGCCCTCGTAGCCCAAAACGGTGGTCTTATCGGTGATACATACGGCAACCGCATCGGTGTTGGGGACTAAAAGCGAGCAGAGCTTTTGGGCAGACTTCTCGTTCAGGCCGCCTTTCAGGCACGCGAGCGTCTGACGCGAAAGCTTGAGCATATCCTCAGTCTGACGTGCACGAACGGAATCGGGGTTCAAAACGTTGCGCACCAAGAGAAGCAACGAGACGGTAAAGAGCAGCCCCGCGCCGGCAATGATGGGCTCAGACAGACCCCGACCGATGAGCTGCCACCCTAAGGTGATACCCGAAACCACAACAACCAGCAGCAAGAACCACATAAGGTTGAAAGGACGCAGCATGAAGGGTACCTGCTTGCCCGCATTTTCCACCTGCGTTGAATTCATCAGAAAGCCTCGCTTGTCAATTTAGCCTAAAAGACCTACTTCTTTTACCACCAGCAGTACAGCAGCGACACTCAAGATGCCTGCGAAACAAAAACGCAGGGTGCGCTCAGGCACTTTCTGCTGCAACTTGGCGCCCAGAGCGGCCCCCGGAACAGACCCTGCAATACACGCCAAACCTACTATCCAGTTCACATTACCCAGTATAATCTGGGTTGTTAAAGCAGGTAATACCAAAATGCCCACCGCCACCAAAGAGGTGCCCGATGCCTGCTTGAGAGGAAGACCCAACACGCTGAGGAAGAGCG
>CAYFWL010000155.1:0-4050 GCA_964346845.1 uncultured Eggerthellaceae bacterium
GTTGTTGGTCGCGGGGGCAGGATTCGAACCTGCGACCTTCGGGTTATGAGCAAGCCCGTGTGTGTTTCAAATCAGTTCCTGCGGTTCTAGAATTACGGCGACTGGCTTCTGACCTGTGGTTTTTCAATTCTAGGTATTCTCTCAAATCTCCCTTTTCTGTCCTTTCAACATCCCTTTGTTGGTTATTTGTTGGTTCCAATGTTGGTTAAATTGTTGGTTAACAAATAGCTGTAGAAAACGTCAAAGGGAGACACTATGAGGTACACCAGCAGAGGCATTCGTCGTCGCGGGGAAGGCAACCAGTGGGAGGTGATTCTGTCCCACAAAGACCCGCTAACCGGCGAAGTTGTCCCCACCTATCACACCATCACCGCCAAGACGAAGAAGGCAGCCGAAAAGGCCCGCGACGAGCTTATCGTCGAAATGGAAATCAAGGGCGGCGCCGTAAGCAGCAGTGTAACGGTCCAGCAATTCATGGACTCGTTTCTGGCCTACAAAGAAGCAAGCGGCACCATCGAACCATCCACCATTCGTGGCTACCGTGCGGAATCTAAACAGATCTGCTCCGTGCTTGGCTCCGAGCGTTTATGTGATTTGACCATTCCTGCCGTCAACTCGTGGATGGCGGGAATGATTGAAGCGGGTTACGCGCCGAAGAGTGTAACCAAGCCGTTTCGCCTTTTAAAGCAGGCGCTCAATTTCGCCATTGCCCAGGACTTGCTCGTCAAGAACCCGTGCGACTTTTGCAAGCCGCCCAAACGCGAGCGCACTCCTATCAACGCACTTGATCGTCGTGAGCGCAGCCGCATGCTTGAGCTTGCGCGCCGCGCTCAACCACAGCGCTTGGGCATTGCAATAGAGCTTGCGCTCACCACCGGCATGCGCCGTGGTGAAATTTGCGCCTTACGCTGGAGTGATCTAAACGACAATCGCACTATTACCGTACGTCGCGCTATCGGCAACGGCGAAGGTGGCTTTTATGTAAAAGAGCCCAAGACTTCTAGCAGCTATCGCGATATACCGCTTACGCGCTACACCTACGACATGTTATGCGCCATCCGCAAAGACGCAGAGTACGTGCTTTCGGCATTGCATGTTCCTGTAAAGGATGCGTATATTCTTGGTTCCAATGATCCTGAAGGTCGCTTCTATAATCCATCCATACTGTCTAAGGAATATACGGCCTTTTGCAAGATGAACGGTTTCAAGTGCACCTTCCACGACTTGCGCCACACGTTTGCCACCATGATGATTGCCAATGGCACGGATGTGCGCACGGTAGCAAGCTATCTTGGGCACGCCAGCGTAAGCATGACGCTTAACATCTATGCAGACGTAGACCCGGATGCCAAAATGGCCGCCGTAAGCAGCGTCGAAGAGTCGTTCGATTCTGACCTGATTGGCTACAGCAGCCTGCAGGAAAATCCCTTCGATGCAAAGCCTGCGTCACCGCCAAGCATCGCATTCACTGCTGAGCAATTGCGAGCCATGCTTGCCCAACTTGAGCAAAACGAAGGCCAGGCTTCCTGAAACTGCGACTGAAACGCCCTGTACCGCAAGCCTTCTCATGATTGCCTCGATGGAACCACCTGCATGGCCTGCCCCCTTGGCGTCCTCTTGGACTCTGCAGACTCATCGAGAATCTGGGTGCTCGTGCAAGGGTTGTAAAAACTTTTTGGTGGCGTTTGATATTGGGAATACCAAAAACTCGAGCGCTACGCGTTTTGCTTTTGCCCCTTGCACGGACCCAGGACCCCGATGGCTTCCGAGCCACAAGGTTCGCCCAAAGGGGGCGGGCCGAAAACTTGCAGGAGGTCATCATCATGGAAGCAACCATCAACGAGAAGGCAATGCGCGGCATCGAGCGTTTTCTGGAGCGTCGCGGGATGGAAATCCTGGAAACCGGTTGGGCTCACGGCAACGACAAGATCGACTTCATCGTCAAAGACGACGAAGACCTGGTATTCATCAGCTGCACCATCCGAACCAACGACGGAAGCGGCCTTGGCTCCGAAAAGGTCAACCGCAAGACGTTCGAACGCGTAGCCGCTGCCTATCTGGCAGAGCACTCGGACATCCCGGAAGGCATCATCCGTCACGACGTAGTGAGCATGCTCATTTTGAGTGAAGACAGAGCGCTTATCCGCCACCACCTCAACGCACTTTCCGAAGCTAGCAACGACCTCGGCTAGCTTCGAAGTGGCCACCCCGGCAAAAGCCGGGGTGGCAGCATAAAGTCCCCGGAGGCCTTCCACCCTCCGGGGACTTGACCATACATAACCACCTTGCTTCCACCGGAAACTATTTTCGGGCGCTAGCATCGAGCTAGGTCACTGCGGCTTTGGCTGTTGCTGACCCCGTCGCTCTTCGCCTTCCGTTGAGTTTGCTTCTGCGCGCCCTGCATAGTTTCCTGGTTGTCATTGGTCCCTCGTCGTCCTTGTTCTGCCTGCGAGATTCTCAAGCAAATTTGGAAGGGCACTGTCGTGAGCTAGACCGAGCCCGGTATCTCAAACGAACCCACAGAAACCGGCAGACCTCATTTATTGGAACATTGCGAGTTACAATAAATGACAATAAGCATTGCCTTGAAGGGAGTACCCGAAAGATGCAGCGTGAACTTGCGCTTGATATGATCAAAGGCAACATCGGTCTTATAGGTATCAACGCCCTCGTGGGCCTCATCAATAATAAGTATGTCCCAGTCGATATCTGCTACTTCGTTTAACTTGTCAAACTTGCCACCGAACTTGATAGCGCCCTTTAGGTCTTGCAAGCTAACAAACTCAATAAACTTCTTTGGCCCCTCGTGGTTTGTGCGTAGGTATTGCAGATATTCCTCGCGTGTTTTAACAAAAGGCTTGCCAGCCAAAGCAGATGTGCTGCTAATGAAGTGATAGCCAGCATCAAGCCCAACGAACTTCACGTAGTCGTCGTACCACGAGTTTGCAATAGCAGGACGGTTGGTGACAATGAGCGCCTTTACTGCGTCTAGCTTCAAGCACAGGTCATAAGCGGTCAGTGTCTTACCAAAGCGCGGCTTGGCATTCCATAGGAACTCACCACTCTCATGGAGCTTGGCATAGTCGACTGTGACCTCAACAGCTTGTTCTTGCTCGTTACGTAGGTTATACGGTACGGTTTCCGTTGCTCCTACGCTACCGCGATTAACGCGAAAGTCAAAGAAGAAATTCCGCGAATCGGGACCGGTTACACGAAACCATTCAGGTCTCTTTTTACTACCCTCAGCAGGCATTTGTCGCTCAATACCATTCTTCTCAAGATAGCCGTGGAAGTCATGATCGGTAAAGGTGTCGCCTGAACCGTCCTCATAGATGGCATTGCCTTGCCATTCCTTTTTCCAACTAACATCAGCCGTGTGTGTTTGCTGCTTGATGCGAGTTTCAACGTCTTGCTCGGTGTAGCCAATCTTGGTCCAACCATCGTGGTAGGTGACACCGGGTGTGGTGTAGGCATATGGTCGCTTGGCGCGTGGGCGAAGACCTTATCAACGGGATTAAGTTTCGTGCTCAGGAGCTTGCCTGCTTCAGCAACGACACGGCGTCCTCCATCAACAGCAAGGCCGTGGCCGTACATGACTATCTCGCCAATACGGATCCGGTTCTTGCCGCAAACGAAGACGAGCTGTGCCAGATGTTCGGCTACACCCGAAGGGCCTACGAGCAGGTGTTACTAGCCGAAGGGTGCCAGCCCACGGAAGTGAAGAAGCCCGAGCAACAAGGCGCGAAGGAAAGCGCCGAACAGGCTCCAGATGAATGCGAAGAAGTTGAAGATGACGAAGGGCCCTGGCTTGAAAACTTGCCCAACATCGATGAGGCAGACGAACCCGATGACGATGTTTGGGACGACGACTATGACGATTACGACGATGAGGAGAGCACACGATGAAGCTTGTATTCGGATTCTTCCGCTGGCTGTTTAAAGCCGTGTTCCGTTTCTTCATGTAAAGGAGTGAGTTTTCATGAAAGCTAAAGATGCCCTAGTGAAGTGCCAGCAAACCATAAAAAGCTATCCCAAGCAGGTGGCCGCAAT
>CAYFWL010000156.1:0-4012 GCA_964346845.1 uncultured Eggerthellaceae bacterium
AGGAGCTCTGGGGCACTCTAGCCTGATGCATTCATCGCGGATTCTTTTTGATCAGGTGTCAGAGGACCCTTTGTTTTGCTAGAATACCTCTTCTGAGCGGGCCAAGCGATCGCGCGCTTCGGCGTGAGGAAAGTCCGGGCTCCTTAGGGCAAGATGCCAGCTAACGGCTGGGCGGGGTGACCCGACGGAAAGTGCCACAGAAAAGAAGACTCCCGCAGAGTTCTGCGAGAAAAGCTGAAACGGTGCGGTAAGAGCGCACCAGCACTGCAGCAATGCAGTGGCTTGGTAAACCCCATCTGGAGCAAGCGCAAATAGGAGTGCTATACGGCTGCCCTACCGTGCATTCGGGTTGCGCGCGTGGAGGCGCATGGCGACATGCGTCCAAGATAAATGATCGCTCTCGACAGAACCCGGCTTATAGGTCCGCTCTTTTTCTGTGAGGGGTTGGTGAAGGAGGACGTATGAGAACCGCTGCCTTAGTTGCCGCATCTTCCTTTAATGCAGAGGCGTCTATCGCCGAAAACGCCAAGCGCCCCTATGATGAGATCGTCGCGGTGGACGGTGGCTACGCCCACCTGCACACTTTGGGCATTAAACCCACTCTCGCTGTGGGCGACTTCGATTCTTTGGGGTTTGTTCCCGCCGATATGCCCTCTCTTACCTTTTCTGAGGAAAAGGATAAAAGTGATCTTGCCTTGGCTTTTGAGTGGTGTGCTCAGACAAGCTTTGATGGGGTGAGCGTGTATGACGCTTTCGCGGGGCGGCTCGACCACACCTTAGCAGCATTGCAGTCTATGGCCGCGTATGCCTGTTTGTCCCCAACCTATGTTGAAGGCATAGCAGCCCAGGAGCGCTTGGTCGTGCTTCCTTGCGGATGCCAGCTTTTCATCTCTGCTGCAGCGCAGACGCGTTCCTTTTGCTTGTTGCCCAAAGATCAGCGTGCGGTTTCTGTCATCGCACTGACTGATAGGGTAGAGGGGCTGAGCGTTGAGGGTATGAAATACACGCTTCGAAAAGGGGCTTTAACGAATCGTATGTCGCTGGGTCTATCCAATGAACTGGTGGGTCAGGAGGCGCGCATCTCGGTGGAAGAGGGCTGCGTTGTGGTGGTTCTGCCGCTTTCCCAAATTTGTACATTTGAGGCTTCACCTTGGTAAGCGTGTAGTTTGAAGTGTTTCCTGAGAAGCTGTAGAAACTTCTTTTCCCTCCCACTTTTCCTTGATGGCGGTATGCATATAATTTGAAACATTTTCCGAAAAGCTTCTTGACTTGAAGATAGGTCATCAGTAGTATGTTTACTCGCGTTTGCAACACTGATTGCGCGCTCGACGTTGAACGTTGGGGTGTCGTCTAATGGTAGGACAGTGGTTTCTGGTGCCATATGTGTGGGTTCGACTCCTGCCACCCCAGCCACTTGACGTTTTTCGGGCGGACGATTAGAATGCACGAGCGCAATGGAAATGGCTCCGTCGTCTAGCGGTTTAGGACGCCGCCCTCTCAAGGCGGAGGTCGCCGGTTCGAATCCGGTCGGAGCTACCATGAACTTTCAAGCCGCCCGTTGGGGCGGCTTTGCTTTTAGGGGGTCGTGGGCCTGCCCGGCGCGCGAAGCGAGAGTCTATGAATTATCTCTTATGCGGGTGCTCGTGATTTGATGAGCTGTTTGGGTCGCGGGGCACTGAGGGCGTTTTGGGGCTATAGGGTCAATCTGGACACACTTTTTGAAACGGAGCCGAGCTTCGGTCTTTTGTCTTTCACCCTTAGCTCCTTGTGCCCCCTATCTCCCTTCTTCACTTCTTGTGTCTTCCGTCTCTTCCAGGGGTTGTCAATGGGACTGGTAGCATGCTGCAAGGATCACGCTGTTCTCTTACACTCCGCTTTAATGAGGCAGAGTACGATGAAGACTTGTTTCATGCGTGCAGACCCCGAGCCCTCGCTCGTCTTTCGACCCATAGCTCAGCTCCCTGCAGAAAATCAGGTGAAAACTGACAGAAAAAGCCCGTAGTTTTGGCTAAGATTGCACTTTTGTGCGCCTTTTTAGATATCGGCTTTCTGTTTCCCCAGGTCACAGATGAGACGACAAACGCTAAAACGAGAGAAGACGAGCTGGAGTCAAAACTACGGGCTTTTTCTGTCAGTTTTTCTTTGAAAAACTGCAAGGGAGGGCGAGGGAGAGACTCCCAGACGATTTTTTCGTGTGAATCACGGTACGCGAGAGCTTTTGCATCACTGTAGTGAGCAGCGCCTGAAAAGGTAGCCCGCGTCCACCTATTCAGGCGAGTTGCGCTTCTTCACGTAGGTTTTGCTTAGGCGATCCAAGACCCCTTCGCGTTCCCAGAAGTCCCACAAAGCGTCGGCAGTATTGGCGACGCGCTCATCCACCACCGCGTCCAACGCTGCTTCCAGCGCCTCATGAAATGCGGGACTTGGCATATATCCATGTGCAATGAGGTCATTGCCGTTTACGGCTAAATTGCGCCTTGAGAGCGCAGGCTTTTCATCCAACACATCAGCGAGAATCTGCTGAAGATGAGCAATGTTCTCAAGACGGGGAAGACAGCAGGGTGCCTGCGATAAGGTGTCGGCGCGTTTCATAGCGCAAAGCTTTTGAAAAAGGTCGGGGCGTTCTTTCAGCTTACGTAGCATCCGTTTAACAGCACGTGGGGTTTCCTCTACCGCTTCATCATGGCGTGCTATAAGCACGATCAAGTCATCGGAAAAGGCACGTGGCATTTTAAAGCGCTCAGCAATATCCTGAGCTAATTCGGCGCTGCGTTTCGCGTGTCCGGGAAAATGCCCGCATCCTTTTTCATCAGGGGCATAGGTAGCTGGCTTTCCTATGTCGTGAAGGAGGGCGACCCAGCGATTTAAGGGGTCGTTTTCAATTGCCTGAACGCAGTGGGCAATGTGGTCATAAACCGTATAGATATGGTAGGGCGTGTGTTGGTGAAATTCTTTCGTGTCGGCAAGCTCGGGGATCAACTGGAATATTACGTCAGAAAAGGCCATAAGAACCGGATAGGGTTTTTTGCCGCAGAGCAGTTTGGTGAGTTCGCTAAAAAGGCGCTCTGATGATACGCTCGAAAGAAGCGGGGCCTTTTCGTGGATCGCTCGTGCAGTAGCGTCTTCAAGAACAAAGTTGAGCTGAGAGGCAAAACGCAGGGCGCGCAGGATGCGCAAGGCATCCTCTTCAAAACGGAGAGAGGCGTTCCCAACGCATCGGATGAGTCCTTGCTGTAAATCGTTTTGACCCCCAAAGGGATCGATGATGCCCTTACGTGGATTGAACGCCATCGCATTAATGGTGAAATCGCGCCGCGCTAGATCTTCCTGAATATGTTCAACGAAGGTAACAGATTGAGGGCGACGGTGGTTCTCATAGATACCATCCGTGCGGTAACGGGTTATTTCTAAGGGGAAGCCGTCGATCACAACAGTAAGAGTGCCGTGCTTTTCGCCCGTGGGGTGAACAGGATATTCCCGATCGATGAAAAGCTTGATCATTGTTTCATAGGGAGCGTTGGTGGTGAGGTCCGCATCATGAGTGGGGTGATTCAGCAAAGCATCACGCACGAAACCACCTACAAGAAAAGCCTCAAACCCTGCATTCTCTAATATATAGAGTGCTTTTTGAGAAGCTTGATAGAGCGCTGTCTTCTCGTGGGTTAAAGAAAGACTATAGTAAGGATCATGAAGCGGCATAAGCATTCCAATGCATGAATAGGGAATCCGAAATGAGCACCGCAAAGGCTCAATTTCATTGTGTTCTTGAAAGTTTAAAAAATAAAGAAAAAAGTTCTTGCATTCTGAAACTCGTACCCTTATTATAGGCAAGCTGCTTTCGAACGGGAAAAATAAACCCTCACGAAAGCGACAAGCAGGGAAGAATTTTGAAAATTAATTCTTGTTGGAAAACGAATTAATGATATAATTACTTCCCGTTCCGCTAAGGCGGGACACGCGGGGCAACCGGCCCCGGCACCTTGAGAACCGGATACTGTGACGAATGGATTTT
>CAYFWL010000157.1:0-3997 GCA_964346845.1 uncultured Eggerthellaceae bacterium
GCAACGCCAATGAGGTCGTAGGGCATCTGGTTCTTCTTTGCGAAAAGCGCGGCTGTGACCTGTCCGACTTGACCTTGGATGATTTCAAGGCCGAAAGCGATTTGTTTGAAGCCGATATCGCCGGTGCGCTGAATTTGCCTCGCATTGTTGCCGCACGTACTACCTATGGTGGCACGGGAAACGAAGCAGTGAGGGTTCAGCTTCAGGAGGCGCTTGCCATCTTCGAGGAAGAAAGCGCTCGATTGAATCGATAGCGAAAGCTTTTGACCTGCAATCATAGGGCCTTGCTTCGTGGTACGGGTCACTTTTGTTACAATAGAACAGAGGAAGGGAGGCGTATGGCTGAGCATGACGAAATGAGCAGCAACGAAGGCACGCATCGTACCGAAAACGATGCCTCTCCCGTTGAGGTCACGGGCAAGCATGTAGCTTCGCCTGCTTCCGAGGACGTCGAAGGCATCGAGGACGCCGTTCCCGGTGTTGCCTCCGACATCGCCCCCGATGCTGCTGATGCTGCCCCCGGCGCCACTCCTGGCTCCACCTCCGATGCCGGTGCCACTCCCGGTGCCCCCGGCGCCACCCTCGGCGCCGTCCCTGGCTCCGCCTCCGATGCCGGCGCCGTCCCCGATGCCGACTGCGATGACTGCTCCGACGGTCAAACCGCTGCAGAGGAGCCCGAAAAGCGTGCACCCAAGAAAGTGAAAAAACGCCGCTGGGCGCTCAGGATTCTGCTCGTCTTGCTCATTTTGCTCCTTGCAGGGGCTATCGCAGTGGCCGCTTTGTGCACTCACTGGCTTCAGGATATGCCGGATTGTTCCACTGCCGAAGATTTCAGCCATGCCCACGCCACCGAGGTATACGCCAACGATCGGTCAACCCTCTTGGCACGCTTTCAGATGGAGTATCGCATTCCCCTTGAATCCTTGGAAGATGTGTCCGATTTTGTTGAACAAGGAGCCCTTGCGGCAGAAGACCAGCGCTTCTATTCTCATCCCGGCGTTGATGTAGTCAGCATCGCCCGAGCTGTTATCAGCAACCTGACCGGTGGGGGTTTTTCCGGCGCTTCCACCATCACCCAGCAGCTGGCGCGTAATACTGTTTTAGCTGATGAAATGACGGATTTGACGCTTGCACGTAAAGTGCGCGAGGCCTATGCAGCTTTCAAGATGGAGGGCTTGTTCGAAAAGGACGAAATCTTGCTGCTGTACTTGAACACCATCAATTACGGACAAGGCGCCCACGGTATCGAAGCGGCTTCGCAGCGCTATTTTTCGAAGTCAGCGGCGGATTTGACGCTTGCTCAGGCGGCGCTTTTGGCGGGTATTCCTCAGTCACCGGTGTACAACAATCCCATTGATTTTCCCGATCATGCTTTGGAGCGGCGTAACTGGGTTTTGGATCGGATGGCTGAATGCGAGTACATAACGGAGGAAGAGGCTGCTGCCGCAAAAGAGGAGCCCATTGGGCTTGAGGTCTCCTGGAATTCCATTCAGGGCATAGAAGCCTATCCGTACTTTGCCAGCTACGTGCGTCAACAGCTCTACGATTCCTACGATCTGACCACGGCTGAAATTTTCCAAGGTGGTCTGACAGTGTACACCACGCTGGATCCTGAAATCCAGGAATATGCCGAAGCCGCTGTGGAGGAAAAGGAATCCCAGGTGTCCAGCGTCTTTGAGGTAGCTTTGGTGGCCATTGACCCTGATACCGGCTACATCAAAGCTTTGGTGGGGGGCAAAGATTACGACGAAAATCAGTACAATCTGGCCACACAGGGTGCACGCCAGGCGGGATCTTCCTTTAAGACCTTTACGTTGCTCGCGAGTCTCGAAGACGGCATCAACCCGAACACGACGGTGAGATGCACGTCTCGGGTGAAGATCGGCGACTGGAAAGTGGAAAACATCTACGGCATCAATTACGGTGAGCGCTCTATCGCGCGCGCATTTGCCGTTTCCTCAAATACGGGTTTTGCCCGTTTGATTTCGGCTGTTGGCGCCGATAAGGTGGCTGAAGTGGCGCATCGCGCGGGTATCAAGTCTGAGCTTTCTGAAGTACCTTCTCTGACCTTGGGAGTAAGCTCGGTCACTCCTCTCGAGATGGCCAGCGCCTATGCGACGATTGCCAGTGGCGGCATCTACTATGAGCCTGTTTGTATTGAGGAGGCCTATAACTTCAAAGGCGAAAAGGTTATCGACAACACCGACCCCCAGGGAACACGCGTGTTGAGCGAAGAGGTTGCCTGCACTGCCATCGATATCATGCGTTTGGTTGTGGAAAGCTACGAGGGAACCGGGCGTGATGCACGCCTTCAGAGCGGACAGGTGGTTGCGGGCAAGACAGGTACCTCCGAAAACTATAAGGATAGCTGGTTTTGCGGCATTACGCCTCAGATGTCGGTAGCCTTATGGATGGGCGATCGGAGCAATGCTGAGGCCATTCCCAGCTGGATTTCGGTGTGCAGCGCGTTTGCCACATTCATGGACGCTTATATGGAGGACCGCGATTTGGAGGATTTCCCCACAGCATCCGCCCCCTCCTACACCAGGTATTTTAGAAACAGCAACTTGGATTTAAATGTGGTGAGCTCACCTTCGGATGCCCCAGACACAACAGGTATGACCAAGGACGAAGCGGTACAGCTTTTATCTTTATACGGGCAGTACACCATTACTGAAGAGTTCAGCGATACGGTTCCAGCGGGTAACGTCATAAGCCATACTGCAGGGTCAGATAGTGTGGCGCTGGTTATTTCTCGGGGTCCTGACCCAGACAAGAAACAAGATCCTGATCCATCTCCAACGCCAAGCACCCCATCGCCCCCCAAGCCTGAAACTCCAGCAGAACCCAGCACGCCGAGCGAGCCTGATCCGGGAAGCTCGGGAGGAAGCGGCAGCGGGAGCAGCGGAGGCTCAAGCGGTGGCAGCAGTAGCAGCAGCAGCAGTGCGAGCAGCGGGAGCAGTGGGAGCAGCGGGAGCAGTGGGAGCAGCAGCGGCTCCAGCAGCGGGAGTAGCAGCGGTGGCAGCGGCAGCAGTAGCGGAAGTGGGAAGTCGAGTTCGGGAGCTAAAACGGGATAGCAGCTCTGAACACTGAGTGGTTTTGCGAATGTAGCAGCTGATGACAAAAGACAAACAAGGGAGAAGGCACGTATGAATAGTAAAAAATGGCTCGGTATCCTCTGCAGCTTGATTCTCGTAGGGGTACTGATGGTGGGGTGCGTACCTCTATCAGCCTCATCTGCTGCATCGTCTGCAACACCTGCGCGAAAATACATCATTGCTGTTCATGATGTATTTTCGGATATCGATGCTCAGATGGAGATTGTAAAGAAGGCCTCTTCTACTGACGATAGAGCATCGGTGTACGCGGCGCTAGATAAAGTCGATGAACAGCTGAAAGCCCTGGAGGCCATCGAGGTTCCCGAAGGCTTAGAGGAACTGCAAGAAGCGTACCTTGGTGCGAGCAAGAAACTGGCGACGACGGTACGCTCCTACGTCGACTATCGCTTGGGAGGAGCAGCTGCTGTTCCCGAGGCCGCTGTTACGCTTGCTGCCATCCAGGCTGATTACGATACAGCTATCGATGCTTTGAGGGCGGCTGACGATCTCGCCAAATCGCTTTAGTTTTTCTCGCTTATTCGTCATTTTGTGGTCGGCTGGTAGCGAGGTACGCTAAATAGTGCTCTCAGGTAAAGAGCCTGTCTGTCAAAGAGGCTGTTGATTGAGGTCGACAGCCTCTTCTTGATAATCGTAATCTGAATGGATTGAGTCCAATTCCCTAAGAGTCCCTATTTCGCCGATTTTTGGACAAAAATTCCGTTTTTGTGTCAGCTCAAGCGACGGAAAGGGTTTTTGCCTCCGAATGCAAGAAGCTCCGCTGCGTTTCACCAGGTCAGGAAGATTCTTTATATTCTTCCTGAAAAAATTCGACACAAAATCGACTTTTGGGGGTGCGGACAAATAGTTGGACACCAATGTGTCCGGTTAGGGGTTCGCAT
>CAYFWL010000158.1:0-3996 GCA_964346845.1 uncultured Eggerthellaceae bacterium
CGTCCACAAAATATCCTGCTGGAGTCTTATATTCGCCTGTAACTCCATCTAAATAGGGTCTACTGAAAAACATAGTTTTGAACAAAATAGTTCTTAATAATATGTAAATATTACATATTACTGCAGAAATAATACACTAATAGTTCGTTGCATGGTATAATAGAACTATCCAAAATCTCAGTCGTCTTCAAAGGCGCAGCTATTATGGGGGTAGTTTCATGTACCGGAAGATCAATAGAGAGCAGCAGACGATAGAAGATTTCTTCCTCCCTTTTGGCGGGAAGCCCTCCGCCCCGGCGAGGTCGGGATCTTCATCTACGAAGACAACGCGTACATCAAGGTGTACGGCGAGCAGGACCCGGACGCGGACCACCTGGAAGAATTCACGGACCATTACGGCGCCGTGCACCGGCAGCCGGTCCTGATTTCGTACAACGAGGACTACGGCCCGATTGCGATCAACCCGTACATTTCATTCAGGATCTTCGGGTGCGTGCTGAGGTAATCCCCCGGCAGAACTTTATATCAGACATCTGACGCACCGGCCTGTCCTGCGGTGGGTCGGTATTCCTGCGCCCAAAAACGGAAGGAGGAGGACAGCATGACGGACACGACCGCACGGGGAAAAGCGCCGGCGGAGGAGAGGAACCTGACCGTGTTCCGGCCCGCGGAGCTCTGCGGCATCCCGTACAGCACCCGGAAGAACGCGGAAAAGCGCAAAGGGAGGCTGACGGCGGGCACGAGATGAAGATGAAGACGGAGAGAATCTTTGTGCGGGTCAACACGGATTTTGACCCCACCGGCTACCTGCAGCCGAAGGCGATCATCTGGAAGGACGGCAGGGTCTTCCGGATCGAAGCCATCCGGGACCTCCGGCCGTACGGCAGCGGGAGGGACCGCTTCACCGTGCTGATAAACGGAGAGCTGCGCTATCTCTATTACGAGAAGCCCAGCGAGCTCCTGCCCAACCACTTCGGCAGGTGATACGTGGAGAGGCCGGCATGAGCGCTGTTCTGCGCCCGGTTCCGTTTTCCCCGGCTTTCCCGGCGGGACGCGCATGCTCTTCTCATGCTGCATTTACAAAATAAGAGGCTGCATTGCAGCCATGGTAAAACCGCAATGCAGCCTGTAAATCTTTATTGTGTTACGTTCTGAGCATCAGGTTCTGAGTATCAGGTCAGCGCGTAACCGAACTTGCTGCCATGGAGAACCGCTTTGTTGATCTTTCCGATCTGCAGTGCATCGCCGGCCTTCCAGACACTTGGATGCTTACCAAGCAGTTCCTGATACAGCGCATCGTTGGCTTTTACGCCCAGCGACATGATGACCACATCAGCAGGCAACTCAGTCAGGCTGCCGTCCTTTGTGCTTTCCGCTACGACTTTACCGTCTTCATATTTTGCGACCTTATTGTCATAGTAAAGCTTCACTCCCTGATCGTGGCAGTGGCGGATTTCCAGAAGAGCTTCCTGCTGATAACGCATGTCAAACGGCGAAACCGGCCATTCAGGCAGCATATCGACAACAGACACATCATTCCCGCCCTGCCTGTTGATATACAGAGCTGTCTCCAGTCCCGTGATACCGCCGCCAAGCACTACGACTTTCTTACCGGAGAACTGCATGTCCTGTGTAAGAACATCGTGGGACTGATAAACCGGAACTTGGTCCAGACCGGGAATCGGCGGATCCATAGGAGTGCAGCCCGTTGCAACCAGGATGGAATAGGGGTTCAGTGCAAGCACTTCGTCTGCCGTTACTTCTTTCCCCAGACGTGTTTCAATACCGAATTTGGCAAAAACAGACTTGTAATAATCCACGGACCATTCAAACTTCCCTTTGAACGGGGGTTTTTTGGCCACGTGGAGATTGCCGCCAAGCTGGTCACCCTTATCAAAGACAATCGGTTCAAATCCGCGTTTTTTGAGCGTCACCGCAGCTTCCATGCCAGCGGGGCCCGCTCCGATAATGGCAACGACTCTTCCCGCGCCGTCTTCCTTCAGCGGGCGCTGTGAGGCTTCGCGAAGTGCGAACGGGTTAACGGAGCAGTTGGTCTGTTCATACTGGAATAAGCCGACATTGAAGCAGTTCATGCAGGAAATGCAGTAGCGCATTTCGTCCTCTCTGCCTTCCTCGCATTTCTTGACCCACTCACGCTCAGCCAGAATTCCGCGCCCCATACCGACCATGTCGACGGTGCCGTCGCCGATGATCTGATCGACGAAGTCAGGGTGCCGGATATTGCCGGTAGCTGCAACAGGGATTGAAACCGCCTTCTTCACCATGGCCGCCGCGGGAACTTTCCAGCCTTCGGCGCGGTGCACGTCGCCGGACATGATATCATCCTGCATATAAATGGTTCCGCCGGCAGAAACGGAGATTACGTCAGCGCCTGCTTTTTCCAGATACGGCGCCACCTGAGCCGCCTGCTCGGGCGTAATACCGTCCTGTCCATTCGGGCCTTCGCCCTTCGGATAGTCGAAGCCCTGCATCTTTACAGACAGGATTTTGTGCGGTCCGATTACTTTGCGGATTTCCGTCAGCGTTTCTACTGCAAAACGGGTCCGGTCCTCGAGCTTTTCCCATCCGTATTCATCGGTGCGGTGATTAAAGAGAGGAGAAATAAACTGGCAGGCAAGGTAACCGTGACAGGTCTGGAATTCAACGCCGTCAGCGCCGGCGGCCATCGCCCGCTTAGCTGCGGCAATATATTTCGCCTGGATCACTTTGATCTCTTCAACGGTCAGCTCATCAACCGTTTTCGGCTGAATGCCGGAATATTTTGTTGCGCCCGGATGCCACAGCTGGAAAAGAATTTTTGCACCGTGTTTATGCGCTGCCTGAGCAAGCAGACGAAGGCGCGGAATAAACCGGTCATCATACAGACCCGGCTGGAACGGCAGTACTGACGGCCACTCCTTATCCACGATCATGGCGCCGGGGATCACGATGCCAACACCGCCTGCAGCTACAGATTCAATATAGTCAATATCGCGTTTTGAAACGGTGTCATCCAGATTGGAGATGGTCTTGGCCATAGCCAGAAAGATAATTCTGTTTTTTACTTCCACATTACCGATTCGAATCGGCTCAAGAAACTTATGACTCATGGTTATTCCTCCTCAAACAAACATGGTTTCGTTCGTGGCGCGAATGGTCAGCTCACCAATGTCTACACCCCAGGGCTGATTGATCGTATAGATAATACAATCTGCCAGAATCGACGGGCCGAAGTCAAAGCAGTCCATGCTTTCCGGATTATAAAGATCTAAACCGGGTGTCGTCATCATGCCGATCGCATCGATAATCTTGCTGTAGACGCCGTCAAGGCCCGCGCCATAGTCAACTTCTGTGGCAACAAGACCTGTCGCCGCGACAGAAGGCGGCTTGATATTTGTCACTTTGATCTTGCCTCTCGCTTCAATCCTCAGCGAATCGCCCAGCATGCGTACGCCCGCTTTTGTAACGTTATAGACGCCGCTGCCGCTGCACGCAGTGTTTCCGAATATCGAGGAAATATTGACAATGTGCCCATGGCCCTGTTTGATCATCTGATCGTAGACGGCGGAAATACCGTACAGTGTGCCGTTAATCGCCGTTGCCAGCGACTGTTCCCAGGCTGCCATCGCGATTTCATGCTCCGAGAACCAGCTCAGCGGCATGGTTCCCGCATTGTTTACGAGGACGTCAACCGCGCCGTACGTATCCACCGCAAAACGGATCATGGCTTCAACCTGTTCTCTTACACGAACATCCGTTTTGATATAGGACGCCTCTCCTCCAGCCTCCCGGATTTCTTCCACGATCTCCTTCAGGATATGGTCACGGCGTGCGGCTAGAACAACTTTACCGCCGAGTTCCGCTGCTTTTTTTGCGGTTTCCTTCCCGAAACCGCTCGAGGCGCCGGTAATTACAATAACCTTGCCCTCAACATAGTTCTGTGTACGATAAGTATTCATCATATTCCTCCAATCAGACGATAAACATATCATTGCT
>CAYFWL010000159.1:0-3995 GCA_964346845.1 uncultured Eggerthellaceae bacterium
GGGGGAGGTGTCCACGGGCTCACTCGGTCAGTGCTTGTCCGTCTGTGCTGGCATGGCCTGTGGTTTGCGTCTGCAGCGAAGCGATGCGTGCGTCTTTGCTATTTTGGGAGACGGCGAGTGTCAGGAAGGCCAGGTCTGGGAAGCCGCTATGTTCGCTGCCCACCAGAAGCTCGATCATTTGGTTGGGATTGTCGACCATAATCATTTGCAGATAGACGGCTGTGTCGAAGACGTGTGCAGTCCTGAGGATCTGGGGGCAAAGTTTGCGGCCTTCGGCTGGGATGTGCGCACGGTGAATGGCCACGATATGGACGAAGTGCTTGCCACCCTTACCGCCGCTAAGGCCGATCGTGGTGGAAAACCCCATGTCATTATCGCCGAAACCATCAAGGGGAAAGGCGTTTCCTTTATGGAGAATCAAGCGAGCTGGCATGGTTCGGCTCCCAATGCAGAACAGGCTGCTCAGGCGCTCGCAGAGCTGGAAGAAGCAGGTAAGGTGATTTCTCATGGTTAAACTGGCCACCGCAGAGCAGGCCACTCTCAAAAAGGCAACACGTGCCGCATTTGGCGCAACTCTGGCAGAGCTAGCCGCCGAAGGCATGCCCGTGTGTGCGGTGGATGCTGATTTGTCGGGTTCCACCACCACCAAGAAGTTTGCCCAGATCTGCCCTGAAAATGCCGAGCGCCTCTTCAACTGCGGCATCGCCGAGCAGAACATGATCGATGTGGCTGCGGGTCTCTCCCTTACGGGCAATATCGCCTTTACGGGCTCTTTCGCGGTGTTTGGCACGGGGCGCGTGTACGATCAGATTCGCAATACGGTGTGCTATGGCAATTTGAACGTGAAAATTGCCCCCACCCATGCGGGTATTTCCGTTGGTCCCGATGGTGGCAGCCATCAGATGCTCGAAGACGTTGCTTTGATGCGTGTGTTGCCCAATATGAAGGTGCTGGTTTCTGCCGACTATGCCGCCGCTCGTGCGGCCCTGCGCTTGGCCGCCCAGACGCCGGGTCCTGTTTACGTGCGCATGGGGCGCGCCAACGTTCCCTGCGTTTACGCCGATGATGTTGAGCTGGAATTGGGGAAAGCCTACGTTTTGCGTGAGGGAAGTGATGTGACCGTCATTGCCAACGGCGTGGAAATCCGCGAAGCGCTGGAAGCTGCCAAGATCCTCGCCGATGAGGGCATCTCTGCTGAAGTCATCGATGCTTTCTCGGTGAAACCCCTGGATGAGGAGACGATTTTGGCCTCCGTGAAAAAGACGGGTTGCGTTGTAGTCGCCGAAGAGCATTCCCAATATGGTGGCCTGTGCAGTGCTGTTTCCGAGCTCCTGGTGCAAAACAATCCCGCGCCCTGTGCTTTTGTGGCTATGAAGGACCGCTTTGGTAAGTCAGGTGAATTCCAAGAGCTTTTGTCCTACTTCGAGATGGACTCACACGCCATTGTTAAAGCTGTGAAGAAGATTATGCCGGCTCGCCCGGTCTGCTAAAATGTCTGATTGTCTCAGAGAACATGACACGAACGGAGCATCCTGTGACAGATAATGAACGTACAGATCAGGCCACTGGCCCGGTGAAGAAGGTGCGCGGCTCCCATGCTCGTCCCGCATCTCATGCCGCTCCTCTGGCACGCAGCTCTCAGCCCAAACCCGATTTGACCTCCACCCTTCCTACGCTGGAAGCTTCGAGCGCCCCTCAGCGTCAGGGAAGCCCGGTGATCGTCTTTGATCATGTGACTAAAATATATCCTGCTCAGCCCAATAAGCCTGCGCTGGAAAATTTGAATTTGGAGATTTACGCGGGGGAATTTCTCTTTTTGGTAGGTCATTCTGGTTCGGGTAAGTCAACTTTCATCAAGCTGATTACCCGCGAAATCAAGCCTTCAAGCGGTCATATCTACATCGCCAATGAGGACTTGGCTACCATGCGTGATTGGCGTGTGCCGTACCTGCGCCGCAATATCGGCTGCGTATTCCAAGATTTTAAACTCCTGCCCAATAAGACGGTGTTTGAAAACGTGGCCTTTGCGTTGGAGGTTATCGGCAAGAGCCGCCACGTGATTAAGACGCAGGTTCCTGAGGTTCTCCGCTTGGTTGGCTTGCAGGAGAAAATGAACAAAATGCCCGATCAGCTCTCGGGCGGTGAGCAGCAGCGCGTCTCTATTGCCCGCGCTATCGTCAACCGTCCGCCCGTGTTGATCTGCGATGAGCCCACGGGTAATTTGGACCCTCAGACTTCCCGGGGCATCATGGATTTGCTTGAACGAATCAATCGCACCGGCACTACGGTGCTGGTGGCCACGCATGACCGTGAGATGGTGGACAACATGCGTCGTCGTGTTGTCGCCCTGGATCGCGGCCATTTAACCCGCGACCAAGATCGAGGAGTGTACGGTTTCGATGCGTAGTTTTATATATTTCATTAAAGAATCTCTGGTTGGTTTTAAACGCAACCTGTCCACCGCACTGGGCTCTATTATCACCATCTTTCTTTCCTTGGTGATGATTGGCGTCTTCCTGATTGCGGGCGTTGTGGTGAACAATATCATCAATCAGGTGGAAGACAAGATCTCCATCACCTGCTATATCGGCGATGGCTACAACTCCTCTTCCGCCGAGGTCATCCGCTTCCAAAATTGGGTTCAGGGCCTCGAGGGAGTGGAGAGCATCAGCTTCACCACCAAGGAACAGGCTTTGGTGAATTTCCGCAACTCGGTTTCCAATCCCGAAATTGTTGATCAGTTGGAAGAGGGGAGCAATCCGCTGCCGGCCTCGGTGAATATCTCCCTGACCGATGCTCAGCAGGTGACCGTCATCGCTTCGCAAATTGAAGCCGATGCCACCTTCGCGAAGATTTGTGAGAATCCGGCCGACCCTGCCGATTCCGTGAAATACGGCCAAAGGACCATCGAGCGCTTGCTCTCACTGATCAACTATGGTCGCTATATCGGCATCGCCATCATCATACTGCTGGTGGTTATCGCTTTGATTTTCATCAACAACACTATCCGCTTGGCTATCATGGCGCGCCGCAAGGAGATTTCCATCATGCGTCTCGTGGGTGCTTCCAATGGCTTCATCCGCGGACCCTTCTTGATGGAAGCCGCAATCCATTCGCTTTTGGGCTCTGCTCTGGCCGTTGTTGTCCTGGAAGCGATTCGTCGCTTGGGTCTGACAAAGCTCTCCAGCACCTTTGCATGGCTCCCTATGGAGATGAGTGTGACCACGGTTATCATCATCTACGCGGTGATGGTTGTTGCGGGCCTGATCATCGGGCTTCTGGGGTCTTCTTTCTCCATGCGTCGTCATTTGAGGGTTTAACGTTGATGGCGTAGTATGGCGAAACACGGCGAAACAAAACGCGAACTGAATGCAGCCCGTCTCGAGAGTGAGCAGATGAGACGGGCAGCGCGGTTTTTTAAAATCATCATCGTTTTTGCGCTCGCTTTTGCCTTGGGGTTCTTTCTGCGCGGCAATGATACCATCATGGCGCGTCTCGGCATCGACCTTTCCTCCCGTACCCAGGTCAATCCGGGTATGACCATTTCAGGGAACGCGTACGACTCTCTCGCTGCGCGTATCGCCGAGGTTCAGGGAACTCTGGAAAAGGAAAGCATTGACAGCTATGATCTGGCTACGTCAACATCGTCTCTCATCAACGCCTTGCTGGCCGACATCGATGATCCCTATGCGCGCTATCTCGATGACGCGCGCTATCAGGCTTTTCTTCAGGAGCTGACCACGTCAGATTACGTAGGCATCGGTGTGATTTTTGCTGAGCAGAACAAGACGGTCTATGCAGCGGATGTGTTTGCGGAGTCTGTTTCTGCCACGTCGGGCATTAAGGTAGGCGATATCATCGTGGCCATTGATGGCGCCCGCACGGAAGGCATGACGGCAAGCGAAGTCAACAACGCTATCTTTCGCGATGCGGGTAGTTCGGTGGTTACTACCTGGCGGCGCCCCAGCTCCGTTGGAGCGGAAAGCGGGGAAGAG
>CAYFWL010000160.1:0-3950 GCA_964346845.1 uncultured Eggerthellaceae bacterium
CCCCCCCAGGGAGAGGGCTTTATCTCGCTTGGACCCCGCCGCCTCACCAGCGATGACGTAGCTGGTCTTCTTGGAAACGCTGCCGCTGACCTTCGCCCCCATCGCCTTCAGCTTCTCAGCCGCCTCATCGCGCGTCATGCCGCTTTCCACCAGACTACCCGTCAGTACAAACGTGAGACCCGAAAGCTCATCGGTAGTGCTTGCCGCAGCCGACGTGTCAGCCTTCATATTCACGCCCAAGCGAGCCAAGCGCTCCACAATAGCCTGGTTGTCGGGTGTATGCAGAAACACGCCGATAGAGCGAGCCATCTTTTCTCCCACACCGTCGATAGCAGCCAGCTCTTCCTCACTGGCACCCATGAGCTCCTCCATGCTGGTATAACGACCAGCAATAACCTGTGCCATATTCTTGCCCACATGGCGCATGCCAATACCGTTGAGCACACGCCAAAAATCACGCGTCTTGCTCTCTTGGATAGCAGCCGCTAATTTGTCGGCAGTCTTTTTACCGAGAGTGATAGGCTGGCCGTCTTTGTTGGTGCGCCCCGTTTCCAACAGCGACAACTCCGTTGCGTCCAAGGTGTAGAAGTCGGCCACATCACGCACGCGACCCTTTTCCAAGAGACGATTCACGATTTCTTCGCCCATACCATCGATATCCAAAGCATCACGACTTGCCCAATGGATCAGGCGCTCAGCCGCCTGAGCGGGACATTCAAGGGAGATACAGCGAAAATCAACTTCCCCCTCCTCGCGAATCACCGGGCTTTGGCAGCTGGGACATGTAGAGGGCATGGTCCACACCTGAGCGTCTTGAGGGCGCAAAGAAAGCACGGGGCCCAGCACTTCGGGAATCACGTCGCCGGCCTTACGCACGATAACCGTGTCGCCAATGCGCACGTCTTTGCGCTGCACTTCATCCACGTTGTGGAGAGTAGCGCGCGCCACCACAGAACCCGCTACGGCAACCGGCGCCAACTCGGCTACGGGAGTCAATTTTCCCGTACGTCCCACCTGTACCGTAATATCACGCAGCAAGGTCGTTTTCTCTTCGGGGGGAAACTTGAAAGCGATAGCCCAGCGCGGCGCACGTGAGGTAAAACCCAGAGCGTCTTGCTGGTCAAAGCTGTTCACCTTCACCACCACGCCATCGATCTCGTAGGGCAAAACATCCCGCTGATTCAACGCCTCGACGCAAAAGTCACGTACCTCCTGGCCCGTGGTGCAAAGCTTCACGTCGGGGTTAACGTGGAAGCCAGCAGCACGCAACCATTGGAGCAAATCCCACTGACTGCCGACATCCAAAGAGCGCTGGTCGGCGATAGCGTATATGAAGGTGGCCAGATCGCGCTGGGCAGTGACACCGGGATCTTTTTGGCGCAGACTGCCCGCTGCGGCGTTGCGGGGATTGGCAAACCCTTGTCTTCCCGCCAGTTCGGCCTCGGCGTTCAGGGCGTTAAAGCTGCTCTTAGGCATATAGATTTCACCGCGCAGCTCAAGAGTAGCTTCCTGACGCGTGATAAGCCGAGCAGCAGCTTCGGTCAACACCAAGGGAACGTCAGCCACACCACGAATGTTCACCGTCACGTCTTCGCCCGAAACACCGTCACCGCGCGTAGCAGCGCGCACCAAGCGACCGTTGTCATAGGTCAAAGCGATGGACGATCCGTCGATCTTCAACTCGCAACACAACGGCACCATGTGACCAAAAAATTCCTCCACGCGGCCCAGCCAAGCATCCAGCTCGCTTACATCCATGGCGTTGTCGAGAGAGTACATGCGCCGCTCATGTTCAACCGAGCTGAACTGGTCGCTCACGTAGCCACCCACGCGCTGCGTCGGACTGGACGGGTCCATGAACTGGGGGTATTCTTCTTCGAGGCTTTTCAGCTCGCGCATGAGGGAATCATAGGCATAATCGGAAATCTCCGGTGCATCCTTGGCGTAGTACAGATAGCTGTGGTGCTCGATTTCAGCACGCAATTTCTTGATGCGTGCCGCTGCCTGCTGGGCGGCGGCGTTCGTGGCATCACAAAAGGCGCCCTCAGCAACGGGGGTTTCGGTGTCAAGCACATCGTTCGCAGAGCTCTCGTCAAAACAATCAAACAGGCTCGCTTGCTCCGTCATGGTCAACCTTTCTGGAAAAAGCGCTCAGCGGGTGCGGCGCTTGTGGACAACAATTTCTTCACCGTGTGCGGAATATACTCAATCACGTCTTCGGGGATAAGACTCACGGCTGTCAGATCCTCAGCAGCCAAGCGAGCCGCATGGGCATGCAAGGTGGATCCCAAAACGCCAGCTTCGAAAGGTGGTAACCCCTGTGCCAGCAATGCGGCGATCATCCCTGCGAGCACATCACCCGTACCTGCTTTTGCCAGAGCAGCCTTACCCTGGTCCATGAGGTAGCTTCGCTTTCTCTCCCCCACCACCGTCTGCGGACCCTTTGCCACCACCGTCGCGTAATAGGCATGCGCCAGAGCTTGGGCGAGAACGCGCTGGGCATCAGCCCCCTCTTCTGCAGCAACGGAGCCATAAGGAGCGCCGGGCTTCCCTCCAGCGGTGGCCGCCGCCGAGCCAAGCTGGCTGTCAGCGTCCTCTTCTGTCGCTGCTGCCGCCCCTGATGATGCTGCCGCCGCTGCTGCAAGGCGACGCGCTTCGGCATCCTGAGGCGTCAGAACCAAAGGGATGCCAACACGAGCACGGTTTTCCAGCAAGCGGGCACCTTCGCAACGCATCAGCTCAGCGAGGCAGGAAAGACCCCCTCCGTCAACCACAGTAGGCAGCATAAGCTCAAGCACTGTTTTCAACAGGCGTTGCTCACCCTCATCGTGCCCCTCAAAACCGCAACCAATCAGCACGGCACAGGACTCCTGGGCGCTTTTCCTCAAAATGCCGCTGAGGGACGAATCCTCCCAAGAACGCACCACCAATGAAGGATGGCCCTGGCGCACCGCATCAAGCGATTCGGGAGCACACCATACCTGCGTGTAGCCAGCTCCCATGCGCTGACCCGCACAGGCCGCCAGACACGCGGCTCCGGGATAGGAAGCGCCTCCTCCCACGATGCTCAGGACGCCACGACTATATTTGTTATCATCCTCGTGCGGAAGAGGTATTAGTTTCCCCAGTTCAAAAGGGGTATAAACGACATCTTCCATATCATGTATCGCCCTCTTCAGCATCGGATACGGGAGCGTCAAGCTCATCGAGCATGCCCCGCAACTCCTTGAATTGGCGTGAAAGCTCCACCAGGGGGTCTTCCTGCGCGATGGGAGCCGTCGACTCATCGGTAATAGCCAGCGCGCATGCCACCGCTTCCGTGTGCGTATAGGAAAGAGAGAGGGGTATTTCCTTCACCCGTTGCGCAAGGGCGATCTCTCTCACCGGGCCATGCAGTACCGCAAAGGGACGCCCCTGAGAAGTACGGCGAACCTCCACGTTGCGCGGGTCGCAGGTTCCCCAGCCAAAACCGGTTCCCAAGGCTTTCAGCACTGCCTCCTTGGCAGCAAAGCGGGTTGCATAATGGATTTCAGAATTGGCCGAACTTTCACAATAGGCCTGTTCGTCGGCGGTAAACACCCGCTGTCGGAAGCGCGGCGTACGCTGCAAAATAGCGCGCATACGATCGATTTCCACAATATCAACGCCCAGACCAATCTGATGGTCAAGCTCCCCCGCAAAGAAATTCTCGTCCGATTGGTCCGACGAAAGAGCAGAAGCCTTTTGAGAATGCTTAGCGCACATGATTACCACCGTTTGTCCCTGGAGCACAGCCATACTGTCGCGCCGAAAGATGCCGTCATATCGCACACAAAAAGGCCTCCCAAAGTCCAAGTTGTCACGCAGAAAGAACGCGAGGCCCTCATGTTGCTTCTCTATTTTACGGCAAAATCACCCTGCGTGGCAGACGTGCGCACGAAAGGCGTGACGGCAAAAACGGGTGCCCTCGT
>CAYFWL010000161.1:0-1686 GCA_964346845.1 uncultured Eggerthellaceae bacterium
GTAAAACAGCTACCGCACCACAGGCATAGCCTGTGGGTTTCTCACTAGACTAACGGGTAACTCGTGGAGCGTATGGTGATGTCTGCCCACATTTTGCCGTCTTTAACAGTAAGCTTGGCACCGTAAATCTTGAAGAAGGAAGAGGAGGACTCAGCTTCGATCTCATAGACGCCGTCGCGAATCTGATCAGCGGTGATGGGAATCATACCCGGTAGGGTGATAACGCGTGATGAGGAGGTATCGCTCGATTTCGCCACGCCACTGTGTTCCGCATCAGCCCATGCGGGGGCAGCACCGAAGGTGGCGAAAGCCAAGGTGACGCCAAGCAGTAAAGCGCCTGCGAACAGCAGCGATAGGGCGGTATGTCGAAATGCTCTAATCACGCAGCGAACCATCCGTTTTCGTGCAGCAAAGCGCGGGTGCGTGAAGCGCGGGCGCGTGAAGCGTGGGTGCATCTGCGGCCTTCTGGCAGATCATCTCGTGGATGCCTGCGAATTCGCCCAAGCCGTGCAGGATCGCATGCGTTGTCAGACCGCGTTTCTCGAGCAGGCTTTTCCAGGAGTCGTCCTCTTCGCCTGCTAAATCGTTGGTGGCATGGTCGCCTGCAACGATCATGAGGGGTGCTAGGCAGATGCGCGTTGCGTTACAGGAGACAAGCTCATCGACCACGTCATCGAAGGTAGGAGCGCCTTCGACCGTTGCGATGTAGTACTTGTCGCAGGCGATTTCACGAAACGCCCGCTGCACTTGGAAATACACTTCGTTAGGACCATCGGGCGATCCGTGTCCCATGAGAAGCAGAGCGTCAGAGCCAACTGCTTCGGTGTATTCATCGCGGACAATCTCTGCCATCGTACGGCAATCGGCATCGGTGGAAAGAAGCGGTTGTGCTACGCGAACCCGATGCCCGGTGCACGCCCCCCACGCAGCTGCGGCGTTTACCACCTTGCTCATTTCGCTGCCATTGAGCAAGCAAGATGTGGCAACAAGCAGATCGTCCACGCCATCGGCTTCAAGGCGCGCAAAGGCTTCATCGAGCGTATCATGTGCCTCCCCGCGCTCAGCGCGCAGCTTCCGTACGATAAAACCGCTGGTCCACGCCGTATAAAAAGCATGATCAGGGAAGGATTGCGCGAGTTTCCCATCAATGACATCGATGGTTTTTTTACGCGTCTCTTCGTATGAGGTACCGAAGCTCACGGAAAGCAATGCCTTCATAAACCCCTCCTACAGATTCTTCTTCTTGTAGATGAACACAAACGATATAGTCGCAAAAACGGCTAGGTATGCGGCCAGTACGAGAAACCCTGTGAGCCCCGAATCGCCGCCGGCAGAGATGGAGCGCACCATATCGCTGGTTTGCGAGAGGGGCAGCGCCGACACGAACTCCTTGATGCCGTGGGGCATCTGGTTGGTCGAAAAGAAGGTGTTGCACAAAAACGACATGGGCATGATGATGTAGGTATTGAAGCGGGGCGCGTCGGTGTAGCTTTTCGCCAAAAACGACAGCGCCAAGGCAATGGTGGAGAACACCATGCCGTTCAGGAAGAGAATCAGAAACGACATGCCGTTGAATATAAGCGGCGTGTGAATCGGCGAGATGAGCAGCAGGATCACAATGGCTGCGTACATGCCGCGCAGCGCACCGCCGAGACCGCGCTCAGGAACGCCACCATCAGGCCGTCG
>CAYFWL010000161.1:1696-3841 GCA_964346845.1 uncultured Eggerthellaceae bacterium
ACGATGAACTGCCAGAGTGGGGTGGGGGAAACCATTACCTGATCAAGTGCTTTTTCGTAGAGTCGCTGCACGCTCATGTTCTGTGCTACGGCGCTGAAGCTGCCGGTCATGGTGACCATGGATACGATGCCAGGGATAAGGAAGTTCAGGTAGGGTTCGCCGTGAGACATGGTTTGAATGCCCAGCCCAAAAACAAGCAGGTACATGAGGGGCGATATCATGTTGGCAACCGTGATCTTGTAGAAGTCACGTTTGAACTCCGCCCATTTTTCCCAAAGTACCGTCAGAATGCCCATATTGTCTGCCGTCCCGCGCTACGAACGCACGATACGGTGCCCAATCCTTTCCACAAAAACGTCTTCTAAGGTGGTTGCACGCAAAACAGCATCCTCAGGGAGGGTCTGCAGCCGCTCGATGGCGGCTTCACGTGTGGGGAAGAACGCACTTTGCAGCTCGCCGTTTTCCCGCTTGTCGACGGCGAAAGCTCCGAGGCTCTCGATGAGATTGAGCGGGGTGTCAACCAGGTCAAGTTTTCCACCGTCGATGAATGCAACGCGGTTGCAGAGCGCCTGCGCCTCGTCGATGTAGTGGGTGGTCAGCAGAATGGTAAGCTTGCCGTCCTGCAGGCGGCGCAGCAGACTCCACATCTGACGGCGCGCTATAGCGTCCATGCCGGCGGTCGGCTCGTCGAGTAGCAGGATTTCAGGCTCGATGAGAAGCGCGCGGCAGATCATGAGCTTGCGCTTCATGCCGCCCGAGAGATGGCGCACCATGCGATGGTGGTAGTTTTGCAGGCCAGCGAACTCGAACAGCTCGTCGGTTTTTGTGCGGATGTCCTTTTTGCGCATGAAGTAGAGGCGCCCCTGGTATTCCATGACCTCATCCATGGTCATATCTTGGCGCATGGAGTATTCCTGCGTCACCACGGAGAGCTTGCGTTTTTCGGTGGAAGCTTTGCGCGTGAGCGGTTTGCCATCGAAAAGTATCTGGCCTTCAGTGGGCAGGAGCACGGTGGACAGCATGGAGATAGTCGTTGTCTTGCCAGCACCATTAGGGCCCAAAAGCCCCAGGAATTCGTTCGTTTCAATGGTGAGGTTCAGATGATCGACGGCAGTGAAGTCTCCGAACCGCTTGGTGAGGTCACGGATTTCAATCATGATACGGGTTTACTCGCTTTTCACGATAACGACGGAGAAGTAGTCCGTGTCGTCGCTGATGTCCGAGAGGTGCGGGAAAACTTTTTCATCGGGCAGACCGCAGTTGGCGACCATGCTTGCACGGTCGAGCTGACCGTGTTCTTCCAGCTTATCGCACAGCGCACCGATTTCCTTGCCCGACTTCATAAAGACCTTATTGGCAGGGATGTCCAAGATCTCATCAACATCGCGTGCCATGACCGGGGCAATGAGCAAGCGTTCCGGGCCCTCGCAGAGCGCTACGCCCAGCTTTGCGGCAACGGCGCAAAACGAGGTGACGCCGGGGATGATCTCGGTTTCATAACCACGATCGCGCACCAAATCGTTGATGTAGATGTACGTTGAATAGATGCCGATGTCGCCTAGGCAGAGGTATGCGATGGATTTGCCTTCGTCGAGCAATGCACACAGATCGTCGGCGATTTTTACATAGGCTGCTTCAACTACGCTGCGGTCGCGCGTCATCGGGGTCGCACAATCGAGAATCTGCTTGCCTTCAAGATACGCTTCGGCGATAGCATAGGCCGTTTGGCGCTTGTGGCCGATGTTGGGAACGGCGATTACATCGGCATCGCGGATGAGGCGTACCGCCTTCAAGGTGAGCAGCTCGGGGTCTCCCGGGCCAACGCTGATGCCGTACAGGATGCCTTTATTCATACTTCGTCTCCTCCTCTAGGGTTCACAGAGAACACCGGAGCTCGAACTGATCAGGCATTCCGGCTGTTACGGCAATGGCCCTTGCTCGGGATTTACGCCCGATTCCCCTGATACGTCCCTTTTTTTGCAACATGCTTGTCGGGGCGATTAGCAGTTCGAGTAATCATCGTTTTAGCCGATAGATTATAGCAGCAATACGTGCTGTTTGAAACTGTGGGGGTCGATAAACAGAGCCTGCTCTGTAAAGGAGCTGCTTGTGGGTGACGCTAGCGGGGCAATAGTAAGGCTGAGG
>CAYFWL010000162.1:0-3005 GCA_964346845.1 uncultured Eggerthellaceae bacterium
GCCTGCGTCTATCCGTTCGACACAGAAGGTGCACTTGTCAACGGTGCCTATCGGCATGTCTACATACATGACCTCTTCGTATTCGTTGAGTTCCGCACCGAAATAGCCGTCTTCAGTCTCGCGGTAGTAACGTGCTCCGTAAGGACAGGCCAACATGCAGGCCTTGCAGCCGATGCATTTCTCCTTGTCCACAACGACAATACCGTCCTCACGCTTGTACGTGGCTCCTTCTACTGGACACGCCTCCACGCAAGGTGCGTTTTCACAATGCATGCACAACATGGGGGTAATAATCTTGCGAACCTCAGGGTAGGTTCCTTCGGTTTCGCGAGTTACCCACGAACGATGAGTAGCAGGAGGCGTTCCGTGGGCCTCCTTGCAAGCAACGGAGCATGCATGGCAGCCAATGCATTTCTTCAAATCAATGAGCATTCCATATGACATTGTCAACTACCTCCTTAAGAAATCTTCTCGATCTTGCAGCGAACAGTTTGGTCAAGGCCAGAGCAGATGTGGTCCAAGCGTTCGGGATCCTGCCCGGGAACCAGGTGGGCCACCGCCGTGCCCTTGCCCTTGATGTTAGGCATGAACTCAGATTTAGAATTCCAGGTACCGACAAGAACAGATACGCAAGACGGGTGAATGGTCTCAGACGTTGCCACCACTCCTTCAACAGAAGCACCGTACAAGTTGCTGATGCGAATCTTGTCGCCGTCGGCTAAACCCTTCTCCACAGCGGTTTCTTTGTTGACCTCAACGGCATAGGCATACGGATTCATCTCGTTGATTTCATCAACCCATGGATTTTCAAGTAACCAAGAGTCAGTGTTGATTGCATCAGTCCAATAAATCGGGAAGATATCGTATTCGGCGGGATCGCCAGCCTCCCAATCTACACCAGGCTTCCAATCAGGCAGCGGTTGATAATCGTCGGTTTCCCACGGAATATCCAGTTCGGCAACTTTTGCTTCAATTTTCTCCTTGGCTTCGAACATAAAGTCCCAATACAGAGGAACCTTGCCAGGAGCGTCATTGGCCCAGATGTACATTTCATCGAGGAAGGAGGCATCCTGCGGATGGACACGGAACTTCTCGTCGTAGGGAATTGCGTATTCTTCCTTCACGCGATAGACCATATTCATCAGGCCGATGAACTCGGCATTCTTGCCGGCGCGATACGCCAGCTCGCCGAACATTTCGAAGCTCGACGGCGCATCGTCCTTTGGCTCCACAACCTTCTGCCACACGCGGATGGCCCACGGAATGTCGACGCCGCCGATGACACGATGGTTCAAGAAGAAGTGAGGCAGAGGCTCGCTGCGCTCCAAATAGCTTGCTTCGGGCAGCATCAAATCATAAAAGTACGAAGACTCGTTCAGGTACAGGTCCATACCAACCACGTAGTCGTAGCTGCTGAGTACCTGAGCCTGTTCATCATGGTTGCCCCACCACTTCAGCGGGTTGCAGCCGTAAGCGAACATGGTGTTGGCGGGCAAGGTATTATATTTGTCAGGGTCTGCCTGGGCAACATTGAAGAAGTGAGCGTCTTCGCCGAGCGGCTGCAGGGCAAGCATGCTCATGTCCGTGGGTGTATAGTCACTGTTTCGAATAATCTCATAGTAGGAATGTGGGTATGCAAGCATCAAGGATACGTCGTTGATAAATCCATCTTCTTCCCAGATGCTCGGACGCCACGTCACGTAGGGATCTTCATCGTCGGTCCAGCCGTTGCATGCAGGGTCAAAGCCGAGCAAGCCGCCAACGGAGTTTGCAGAACCTACTAGCATATTGAGTGAAATAACAGCCCAGCAGGTATGCATGGCATGCTTATGGCGAGTAAGACCAGAGAACAAGTCAACGCACGCGGGGCGGTATGGCAAGGTTACACCATCAATTTCGATGGTTTCACCGATACAGGCAGCCTCGCCGAATTCCTTGGCAACTTGACGAATAGTGGCGGCAGGAACAGTAGTGATGCTCTCCTGATATTCGGGTGTATACGTTTCGATGTGCTTCTTGTACAGGCTGAAAGCCGTGGTGCACTGCCGGCCATCCACTTCGAAGGTGCCTTCAAGGGCAGGCTCTCCGCATTCATCGTAGTGCTTGGCAGTATTATCCTTTTCGTCCCAACACAGTGCCTTGTTGTAGCTTTCGGCGCGAATGACACGCGGAGTGCTGTCGTCTCCCAAAGCGGGACCATTGGTACGAAGCTTCAAGTATTCAACGTCAATCAGGTTTTCTTCATGCACCAGCACATAAGCAATGGACAGCGCAGCGGCGGCGTCGGTGCTCGGCAGAATAGGAACCCAGAGGTCGGCCTGTTCGCCGGCGGAGCTCATGTGCGGGTCGAAATTTACTAATCGCAGGCCATCAGCGCGACGCTGAGAAAATGTATCGGCCGTCATGTTGAAGCCGTGGCGAGTTCCCGTACCGGCATTGGTGCCGAACTGAATCAGATAGTTGCAGTATTTGTAATCAGGCATGGCGTTACCAGCACCAGTATATATATAGCTTACCTGATGAACACCTGCACCGCAGATATCAGCAATGGCGTTTGCGGGCTCGTAGCATCCATAGATTGCACCCAAAGCCATGCCCTTCACCAAGCTACCAGCCTGGCTTGCAACCATGGAACTGCTGGCAAGACCTGCATCGCCCTTGGTCATTGCCTCCTTGAACTTCTCGTCCATGATGGTATAGGCTTCATCCCAGGTGATTTCTTCCCAGCCGGGATCGATATCTACGCCTTTTTCAGGATTAGTACGCTTCATAGGCTTGGTGATGCGGTTGGGGTCGTACAGCTGCATAATTCCCGCAGCTCCCTTGCCGCATATGTGCCCGTTTCCAATCGGGCTGTCGGGATTGCCTGCCAGCTCTACCACCACGCCGTCCACCACATGAGCCAATATGGAGCAGTTGTTGAAACACATGTTGCACGTAGTGGGAATCCACTCGCCTTGATCTGCTGCAGGAATTACTTTTTCGTCTTCCTCTTTACCTCCTGA
>CAYFWL010000162.1:3015-3384 GCA_964346845.1 uncultured Eggerthellaceae bacterium
CCGGCAAGGTGGCGACTCCTCCTGCAACCGCAAGCGCACCAGCTCCTTTTAGGAAGGCCTTCCTGCTTATCCCGTGTTTCTCTGTCGTATTTTCCGCCATAGATTTCCTCCTTCTCAAAAGTCTCATTGTCAATGAGATGAACCCCTTGGGATATTATGCGGGGGCCAAAGGTGGCTTTCCATAGCCTCTCTCCCGATGTGGATGGTTTTTAGGCGATATATAAAAACAGCTGGGCATGGGTCGTTTCTGGGTAGTGTACAATTACCAAACCTTGAAAGGAAAGACATCGTTAGTCTGAGGGGATTTACGTATGGCTGCCAACCTTATGAGAGATCACATTATCTCGTGCTTTGTTGCGATGGCGGAGG
>CAYFWL010000162.1:3394-3811 GCA_964346845.1 uncultured Eggerthellaceae bacterium
CACTTCGAGGACCGGAACGACTTGATACGGGCCACGTACAGGATTGAGTTCGGAGAGGCACTGAGAGAGCGTATCCCTGCCGAAAGGCTTGTGTTCAACGACAGGTCCGACAAGTACCACGAATACCCCTTCTACATGGACAGCCGTTCGGCAGAATTCGATCTCGACCTCAGTGAGTTCTTTGAGGCGCAGACCCTGTTCCTCAAAGAGAGGATGGCCCTTTATGCCAACCTCCTGAGCAGCAACAAGCCGGGCAACCTCGCCACGTACCTCCACCAGCTGTACCTACCGGAGATAAGGAAGGACCTGGTGTACGCCTTGGGGGGTCTCGAGGTCCCGGAAATCGACCTGACCTTCCTTTCTATCTACTTCAACTCCTGCTGGATAGGCTATACCGTCAATGCGGTAGCATGCAGG
>CAYFWL010000163.1:0-3092 GCA_964346845.1 uncultured Eggerthellaceae bacterium
TGTCGTTTGCATTCCTGTTTGCGTTTGTCTTCGGTGCGGCTTTGAGGCAAAGGGGTGAACGATCTGTCCTTTTGTTATTTTCTTCGGGTGCAAATCTACTATAAAGCATGATTGTGACAGGTCCCCCTGTCACAAGTATTTATCTGCCGTAAAGCTCCGTGGATTAAACACCTCATCTATATGTCATGTTTATTGACAAGACATATAGATATACTACAGGCAAAACAGAAGAGAACCCGAGAGGAGAACGCATGGTCGTGGTAAAGGAGCTGTTGGAGCGAAAGGGTATTGAGGTATCGGTACAGCGCTACCTGATTGACGCTATGAGCGCTATGGCGCAAGGCTTGTTTGCATCGTTGCTGATGGGAACCATTCTTTCCACTCTTGGCACACAGCTGAATTTACCGATGCTGGTTGATGTTGGCACTTTCGCCAAGGCAGCTGCAGGTCCAGCCATGGCTATCGCAATAGGCTATGCCTTGAAAACACCTTCTTTGGTGCTGTTTTCCCTGGTGGCAGTAGGTGTTTCTGCTAATCAGCTGGGTGGGGCAGGAGGGCCTTTGGCAGTGCTTGTCATCGCCATCGTTGCGAGTGAATGCGGCAAGTTGGTCTCAGGTGCTACGAAGGTTGACATCTTGGTGACACCGTTTGTGACCATTTTTGTGGGGTGCGGGCTTTCGTTTCTGATTGCTCCTCCCATTGGTGCGGCGGCAAGTTCTCTGGGCGCTTTGATTATGTGGGCGACTGAGCTGCAACCGTTGGCTATGGGTGTCATCGTTTCTGTGGTGGTGGGCATGGCGCTGACGCTCCCTATTTCCTCAGCAGCCATTTGTGCGGCTCTCGGTCTCACCGGTTTGGCGGGAGGTGCCGCTGTGGCGGGTTGTTGTGCGCAGATGGTGGGTTTTGCCGTGATGAGCTTCAAGGAGAACCGTTGGGGTGGTCTTATCTCCCAAGGCATTGGCACCTCGATGCTTCAGATGGGAAATATTGTGCGCAATCCTCGTATCTGGATTCCTCCAACGCTCACCGCAGCTATCACGGGCCCTCTGGCTACCTGCGTGTTTGGCATGACCATGGATGGAGCGGCTATTTCAAGCGGTATGGGCACCTGCGGTATGGTTGGACCCCTGGGTGTGTATACCGGCTGGCTGGCCAACATCGAGGCGGGCACTATGACGAGCATTTCCGCTCTTGGCTGGACGGGCTTGGTGCTTATCTGCTTGGTGTTGCCCGCCCTGCTCTCTTTCGCTTTGGGACAGCTATTTCGTATGATGGGGTGGATCAAAGAAGGCGATTTAAAGCTGGAATCGGTGGATAAAGCCTAAAGGAATGTTTGTTGAGGCTGAGCAAGGGAGCTACGATGACAGGAAGCGAACGAAGAGAGAAGATCATCCAGTACCTGTGCGCTGCAGAAAAACCTGTCTCGGGGCAAACCCTGGGCGAGCAGTTGGGGGTGAGTCGTCAGATTATCGTGCAGGATATAGCGCTTTTGCGCGCGTGTGGACACGGTATTGATTCGACTACCCGTGGATACGTGCTCAAACGTGCGGGGACCCAGGTAGTGCGTCTAGTGAAGGTCCGTCATACGCCTGAACAGATTGAAGGGGAATTGAACGCCGTTGTTGACTTGGGTGGATGCATTATGGATGTTATGGTGAATCATCGCACCTATGGTCAGCTGACAGCGCAGCTGGACATCAGGAGCCGTCGTGACGTGAAGCGTTTCCTGGAGGATTTGGCGCAGGGCGTTTCAGCGCCTCTTTCTACGGTGACCAGCGGTTATCACTTCCATCATATCTGCGCGGAGTCCGAAGAGGTGCTTGATGAGATCGTTACGGTCCTTGATGCCTTAGGCCTTGGTGCCCCTCTGACGGATTTTGAAGCTCAGGAGCTTTTCGCATGAGGGATGCGCCTCCTTGCGATTTTCAACATGCAATGACTCCCACTGCCTTCGTTGCTGGATGTCTTGTGCCCTGCAGATTTACGTTGAGACAGATGGGATCGGTGCGATGTCCTTGGCGAGGGCTATAAACGGCTTTTTTCTCCGATAGGCAAAAAAAGCCGCCTTGTTTTTTCCTTTTCGAAAAAAAGGTTATATGGTCGCAACGTGTTTCCATATCGCGGCAACTTTCTGGTGGAAGTTTCTCATCTTGGGTGAATGTCCCACTCCTCTCTAGGGTTCTAATATGCTTTGCATGCGAGCCATAGTGCGTCAAGGCAGGCGCATGAGACTCACTTCCAAATCAAACGAGAAGAGAAGCGGAGAGAGGAGAAACCATGGCAAAGGAGACAGATAGCTGGATCGCCCTGGGCGACGGTCGTCCTGTCACGTGGCAAGAAGGCGATCTGACGGTCACCCGCAGCGCCGCATGGTCCGGCCCTGGCTGCCACAACGGCTGCATGGTGCTGGAGTACACCGATAAGGACGGAAAGCTGGTCAAGGTCGAGGGCGACGATGACGACCCTTACAACCAGGGCCGTCTGTGCGCACGGTGCCTTGATGTTCAGGAAATCGTGAACCATCCCGATCGCCTGATTTACCCCATGCGTCGTGTCGGCGAACGCGGTGAGAACAAATGGGAGCGCATCAGCTGGGATGAGGCCCTTGACGAAATCGAGGAGCGCTTCAACAAGATCAAAGCCGAATACGGTGCGGAGGCTGTTATCTTCGCCGAAGGCACGGGCCGTGACATCGTTGCTTACAACTGCCGTCTTGCTTGGAGCTTCGGAAGCCCCAACCCAGTGTACTTCCTTTCCGGCTGCGCCTGCTACGACCCCCGTGTGGCCGGTATGTATGCAGCAACGGGTACCTTCTGGGTCGCCGACTGCTCCCAAGCACGTTACCTGCGCTACGACGACCCCGAGTACGTGGTCCCCGAGGTCATGCTGCTGTGGGGAAACAACCCCCTGGAATCCGGCCCCGACGGCTTCTACGGTCACTGGGTTGTCGACCTTCTGCGCCGCGGCATGAACCTGATTACCATCGATCCGCGCGTTACCTGGCTTGCCGTTAAGTCCGAGATGCATCTGCAGATTCGTCCCGGCACCGATGCCGCCTTGGCTCTGGGCATGCTCAACGTCATCATCAACGA
>CAYFWL010000163.1:3102-3753 GCA_964346845.1 uncultured Eggerthellaceae bacterium
CTTCGTGGACAGGTGGTGCTACGGTTTCGATGAGCTGGCCGAGCGCGTTCAGGAATACCCCGTCGATCGCGTATCCGAAATCACCTGGATTCCCGAAGACAAGATCCGCTACGCCGCCCGCCGCTTCGCGAAGGCGAACCCTGGCACTATCCAATGGGGCCTTGCGCTCGACCAGAACAACGAGGAGTCATTCCCGGGTATCATGGCCGTCACCGACATCATGGCTATCACCGGCAATTTCGGCAATCCCGGCGGCATGCTCCATACGTTCCAGTTCGTCCAAGAGGCTTATGGCTGGGGCATCGAGTTTTTGCCCAAGGAGCAGGAACCTAAACGCATCGGCATGTTCGAGTACCCCGTTGTGGGGTCTGTTATGAGCCTCGCGCAGGCAGATCTCACGGTGAAGCAGATGATCTCCGGCGACCCGTACCCCATTAAGGGTGCTTGGCTGCAAACCACCAACTTGCTCACCTGCTGCGGCTTCGACCCCAAGGAATTCCGTGAGGCTCTGCTGAACATGGACTACGTGGTCGTGGTCGACTTGTTCATCAATGCCACCGCCGCTTGCTGCGCAGACATCTGCCTGCCTGCCGCAACCTATCCCGAGCGCGCTGGCGTGCGTACCTGCGATGGCCCTCACTTCGGCGCACC
>CAYFWL010000164.1:0-3666 GCA_964346845.1 uncultured Eggerthellaceae bacterium
AGGACGTCACTCAAAAATTATTGTTGTTTTCAATAATCCCTAAGTGAACGCTCCAGAAGGGTGGTTCGCTTTTTTGTGGTAGCACCAACGGGAGTCGAACCCGTCTCTCAGCCTTGAAAGGGCCGCGTCCTAACCGATAGACTATGGCGCCAAAATCTGTCTTGGAAGACAGCTTGGATATTATGGCAAAGGTGCAAAGGTTTTGCAAGATATTTTTTCAAGCATTTTTACAAAGAATGCAAGGGTTTTGCTTTACAAAAAGGCACGAGGTGCATGTAGGCTCAGCAACCAAGCTATGGTTTCCCTCCGTTGTTTTTATGGTGTGCCCCTCGACCACCTCTTCTTTGCTTATGATTGGTTTCATGGAAACACTGCCTCTACATAGCGGCGTCGCCGACAACGACATCCCCGACAACGCCGGAACAGACGAAACGATCACCCCTGATGAACCCTCCATTGTTTTAGTGGTACACGCTTCTGTCGGTTCTGGCCATAAGCTGGCAGCTCAGGCAATCGCTCAAGCTTTCGAGCTCATGAAGGGTACTGAAGGCATTCCTGCCCATGTTCAGGTTGAGGTGGTGGACATTCTGGATTTTGGACGAATCCGCTTCAACGGCGACCATTGGGCGCACCTCTTTACGGGAGCAACCCGCCCTTGGTATGACTTTGTGTGGCGCTACCTTTTCACCGGTCGCTTTCTTTGGGGTGGCGGCTGGTCATGGTCGCGCATCATGTTTCCGCGCTATACCGAATACGTACGCCAAAAAAAGCCTCTAGCGGTTATCTGCACCCATATCACAGCAGCAAACGCGAGTGTGGGAGCGCGCATGATTACCGGTCAGGACTTCCCTTTGGTGTGCGTTCCGACCGACTACGAAACAGAAGGCTGGTGGCCCCATCGCGCCGCCGACCTTTTCTGCGTCGGTACGGAAAGCATGGCTGAAACCCTGAGGCCACGCCGGGTGGAAGAGGAGCGCATCGCCATCACGGGCATTCCTACGCGCCCCGACTTCTCCCACACTTACGACCGACAAAAAATCCGCGAGGAGTATGGGCTGCCCCAGGACAAAGCGGTAGTCCTGGCCCTGGCGGGGTCAACCATGGCGTCGCCTTATGTGCTCTTCCGCAAGATCTTAAATCAGGTCATCCCCTATATGCACACCATGCCCAATATCCACCTGCTCTTTTGCGCAGGAAACGACGAGGACTACCAGCGCTCTTTAGAACGCGAAATCTGCGATCTTCATCTGAAAAATGTCTCAGTCATAGGCTTTACCGGCAGTATGTCTGCCCTCATGAGCAGCTGTGATGCCGTGGTGTGCAAGCCTGGTGGCTTGGTAACCACCGAGGCGCTCTGCACGAAGACGCCGCTGATTTTGCTCGGGCGCGCCTATGGTCAGGAATACATGAACGTACACATGCTCACAGCGCGCGGCGCGGCCCTCCATGTAACCACGGGGCGTGAGCTGCTTGAAGCTCTCCGCGATTTGGAGCAACAACCCGAGCGCGTACAATCGCTGCTTGTCAACGCCAACAGCCTGCGCAGACCCGACGCTGCCCGTGATATCGTTTCGCGTACCATGGATTTGGCTTCAGGCCGCGCCCCCATGGACCGCTCAACGCGCAAACACTACTTTGCCCACTTCTACTGGGGACACAAACCCGCTCATACCCGATAAAAAACGAACCAAGGATTGATACCATGTCTTCTTTCAGTGATTTTGAACTCTCTCGTACTATGCTCGATGCCGTCAGTCTTCTGGGCTATGACGAACCAACCGCCGTGCAACAGCAAGCCATTCCCGCTATTCTTTCCGGCAGCGATATCGTTGCCGGAGCAAAAACAGGCACTGGGAAAACAGCGGCCTTCGCGCTGCCCTGCATGGACCGACTGAAGCGCGGGCGCAAAGGGAGTGCCCCCGGTATGTTGGTCGTTACTCCCACACGTGAGCTGGCCCAGCAGATCGCAGAGGTCTGCACCACCATCGCCTCCCTCACCAAGCACCGTGTGCTATCCGTTGTAGGAGGTGTTTCCCAAAACCCCCAGGTTCAGAAACTGGAATCGGGTATTGATGTGCTCATCGCAACCCCGGGGCGGCTTATCGACCTTCATAATCAGGGCTTTGTTGACTTGTCGCAGGTGAGCGTCTTCATTTTGGACGAAGCTGACCGCATGCTAGATATGGGTTTTGCGCCCGACATCAATCGTATTGCTGCACAAATCCCCGCAAAGCGTCAAACCTTGCTTTTTTCTGCAACGATTGATGACGCGGTGGAGAAAAGCATCGGCACCTTGCTGCACGACCCTTATCGCGTTGAAATCTCTCGCCGTGGGGACGTGGCTGACACGGTGAAGCAAAGCATCGTGCGTATCCCCCACACGCTCAAAGCGGCGCTGCTTGTTGCCCTGCTGCGTGAGCGCGGTAGTTTTCGCGTCATCGTTTTCGCACGCACCCGAGGTCGCGCCGACACCTGTGCACGCCGTTTGAACAGGGCAGGTATTTCCGCTGCTGCTATCCACTCCGACCGGTCTCAAAACCAGCGTCAGCGCGCCCTTGCCGATTTCGACCACGGAGCCATCGACGTCATTGTCGCCACCGATGTGCTCGCGCGCGGTATCGATGTAGAAAAGGTATCGTACGTGGTGAATTACGACCTCCCCATGGCACCGGAGGATTACATCCACCGCATTGGGAGAACAGGACGCGCCGGTATGAGCGGCGAGGCGATTTCTTTCGTGAGCCCCGAAAATGAAAAAATGCTCAAGGAGATTCAACGTCTCACCAAGCAGGTCATTCCTGAAATTCAGGTGGCTTCTTTTGACCGCGAAAGCGCTGAGGCCCAGGTTGCTGACCGTGCCATGGCGGCCACAGCGAAACGAGACCCCGAGATCGCAGCAGCAGTAAAAGAGCTGAAGAAGCGCGAGAAACGCAAGGAAAAGGCCGAAGCGCGTGCCGATGAAGAACGGGTGACGCCGCCTCCTCGGAAAAGCCGTAAAAGCACCGACACAGGAAAACCAGCGTCCAGGTCGCCTAAGCCGCCTAAGCCGTTTAAGCCGTCCAAGCCTTCAAAACCCAAGAAAACCTCTTCTTCTCGCATGCCCTCTTCTTCCCGAAAACATACCGCACGCACGCCGCACAAAGTGACGGGCCGCAGCGGAAAAACATCCTAGGGCGGTCCAACTCGGCTTCTGCGCTAGTTTGGGTCGCAGATGGCGCAGAAGCACGAAGCGAACGGACCTCCACGCTTTCCTCTGACGGGCGCCTACCACTAGAGACCGTTTTATCCCGCTGGTCGAAGGCTAGCTTCAATTCGTTACTTTTATAAGTATTTTGTAAGGTGTATCCATTGCGTTTTAACATCTCTGGGGGGAGACTGCGAATGCGAATTGCGGTAGCCTGCAAAGGCCTCGATGTTGCCTATCGTTTCGATTATGCCGAAAACTTCACACTCTATACCGTGACCAATGGCATCATTGTCACCTGCCAGAGCACACCCTACCCCTCCGTCAGTCAAGCTGAGATTATCGATTTCTTCAAGAGTATGGATGTGGTTGCTCTTATCTGCAACACCATCAATATAGATGTTGCCCGTCTCTATTGTGCCGCTGACATTGAAGTAGTGGCAGCCGTTCAAGGAAACGCCCGCACTGTCGTGGAACAGTAT
>CAYFWL010000165.1:0-3635 GCA_964346845.1 uncultured Eggerthellaceae bacterium
TAATCTGCGACCTGGGGAAACGTGGTTGCGTGATGTCCCGAAAACAGCGAGTGCTTCCCAAAGCGCGTCTTTTTGTGCTTAAACTCTCTCTTCGGGGGATATCCGAACCGCGCCTTTATGACAAATTACCTGTCCCTTTGTCATAAACGACCTGAAAATCAATCATCGCTCACAGCTCTGCATAGCGGCAATGGTCTTCTCGAAGAGCAGGTCCAGCTCCCACCCTAGCAGATCGGCACCGGCGCGAATAACATCGCGGGAACAACCTGCAGCGAACTTCTTATCTTTGAACTTCTTCTTCAGGCTCTTCACTTCCATGCCCCGACAGCTCTTATCGGGCCGCATCAAAGAATACGACCAGATAAGACCCGTTAGCTCGTCAACAGCGAACAATACCTTTTCCATTTCAAGCTGGGGCTCGATATCGGAGCACAGGCCATACCCGTGCGAGCAGATAGCGTGAATCATCTCGGAGCTCGCGCCCGCTTCCCGCAGCAGCTCGGGAGCCTTCTGGCAGTGCTGGTCGGGCCACTGCTCGAAGTCGATATCATGTAGCAAGCCCACGATGCCCCAGAAATCGACCTCATCACCGTAGCCTAAATCTTGGGCGAACCAACGCATGACCGCCTCTACCGTCAAGGCGTGCTGGAGGTGGAAACTATCCTGGTTGTAGCGCTTCAGCTGCTCAAAGGCCTCATCGCGAGAAAGCGTGCTTTGCTGTGCCACCGTAGTGCCTCCTTTGGGAAATTGTGACAAATTACCTGTCCCCTTGTCATAATTAGTAGAACTTTGCTCCTCCGGGGATGGCATCGCTTACGATGAGCAGGTTGAGGCGCTCTTCGCCTTCTTCGGAGTGAACCGCAGAAAGCAGCATGCCGCAAGAATCGATGCCCATCATCTTGCGCGGAGGCAGGTTCGTGATGGCAACGAGGGTTTTGCCGACCAGCACTTCAGGCTCGTAGTAGGCATGGATGCCGGAAAGAATGATACGATCGACACCCGTACCGTCATCGAGCGTGAACTGCAGCAGCTTCTTGCTCTTTGGCACCGCCGTGCACTCCTTCACTTTCACCGCACGGAAGTCGGATTTGCTGAAGGTTTCGAAGTCGACGGCATCTTGGAACAAAGGCTCGATCTCCACCTTGGAAAAGTCGATGGCGCGGGAGGCAGTATCCTCGGCAGGAGCAGCGCCTGCAGCAGGAGCAGCCTCCTCGGCGGAAGCAAACGCGCCAGCCTCAGCGGCGGGAACCTCAGCTGCGCCAGCCTTGGCAGCAACGGCGCCTGCAGTGGGTGCCTCTTCGCGCATGTGGGGAAACAGCAGCACATCGCGAATAGTGGCGCTGTCGGTAAGCAGCATGACCAGGCGGTCGATACCGATGCCCACGCCACCCGCAGGAGGCATGCCATATTCCAGGGCGCGGATATAGTCGGCATCAAAGCCCATAGCCTCATCGTCGCCCATACCCTTGGCCTCGACCTGAGCGCGGAAACGTTCGGCCTGGTCAATAGGGTCGTTCAGCTCGGTAAAAGCGTTGGCGTATTCGTGGCCGCAGATGAACAGCTCAAAGCGCTGCGTGAAGTTGGGGTTCGCAGGGTCCTTTTTGGCCAGGGGACTTATCTCCAGGGGATGCTCGGTGACAAAGGTCGGCTGAATCAGCTTCGCTTCGGCGACAGCTTCAAAGATCTCGGCAATGAGCTTACCTTTACCCCACGCGCTCTCGGCATGACCGCCGTTGCGCTCCAGAATCTCAACCAGATCGTCGCGGCTACGCTCGAAGGAAACCTCTTCGCCAGCGCCTTCGCTCGCCAACTCCGACATAGTGGCCACACGCCAGTCGCCTCCTAGTTCAACGGTGGCGCCCTGGTACACGACAGTCATGGTGCCACAGGCGGCCAGCGCCGCAGCCTGAATGGCACCCTGGGTGAGCCTCATCATGCCCGACAGGTCGGTAAATGCCTGATAGGCCTCAAGCGTGGTAAATTCGGGATTATGGAAGGGATCCATGCCTTCATTGCGGAACTGACGGCCAATCTCGTACACGCGCTCAAAACCGCCCACCAGCAATCGTTTGAGGGGCAGCTCCGTGGCAATGCGCAAAAAGTAATCGCGGCTCAGAGCATTGAAGTGCGTCGTGAACGGCTTGGCGTTCGCGCCGCCCATGATAGAGTGCAAAAACGGAGTTTCCACCTCAAAAAACGCCTGGGAATCCATATAGCCGCGAATAGCGCTCACAATCTTGCTTCGCTTGACAAAGGTGTCTTTGACCTCGGGGTTCGCAATCAAATCAACGTAGCGTTGACGATAGCGCAGTTCCTTATCGGCCAGACCATGAAACTTCTCGGGCAAAGGACGCAGGCTCTTGGACAGAAGCTCGAAGCGCTCAACCGCAACGGAGAGCTGACCGCGCTTGGTGCGCATCATGGTGCCGTATACACCAACCCAGTCGCCCACATCCAGATCCTTGATACGCGCGTAGGCTTCATCACCTAAAGCGTTGATGCGGCAAAACAGCTGGATATCACCGCTGGTATCGCGCAGGCCAAAGAAGGCGCATTTGCCCTGAACACGCTTGGACATGATACGACCAGCAAGAGCAACCTGATCCTCGGTGGACCCACCGTCTTCCAGATCCGCGTAGGCCGCATCAAGCTCAATCACGTGATGCGTATAGTCAAAGGCATGACCATAGGGGTCTTCGCCCGCCGCAATCAGGGCAGCGCGCTTGGCCTTGCGAACCTCAACAGGATCGTCTTCAACAGGCTGTTGCTTGTGCTTGTTCTCGCTCATGAGCATCTCCTTGGGAGATAGTGCGTGAAGCGTTTTCACGCACCAGGATACAATAGCAGCGCGCTTGGCCCTCTTTCTCGGCAAAGACGCGCTGCTTAGATTATATTAACGTTCGATTTTCTTGATGGTGATCTTCAGTTCGCGTCCCGTAGGGCCAATTGCTTCTATCGTGTCACCCTTTTTGTGACCCAAAATTGCCGCGCCAACAGCGGATTCGTTGGAGATCTTACCACCCTTGACATTGCTTTCAGCTGCACCAACGATGGTGAAAACACGCTCAACACCGTTGAGATCAAGGCTCACCGTGCTGCCAATATTGACCTTAGTAGAGCGCTTAGAGGCGGTAACGACCACCGCATCAGCTAAGATACGATTGATCTCCATGATGCGCGACTCAACCTGAGCCTGCTCATTTTTTGCGTCGTCGTACTCGGAATTTTCAGTGATATCACCAAACCCACGAGCAATCTTGATGCGCTCACCAATTTCAGCACGCTTTTCGGTTTCTAGGTAATGGAGCTCAGCTTCAAGCTGGTCTTTCCCCTCTTGGGTTATCAAGTTACCTTCAGCCATTTTCCTGCCAATCTATGTAAGTTTTTTCTTTAAAGTCTACTTCTGTAGAGTAGCTGTCACGGTAGCTTTGCCATGTTATCACATTTATGTTGAAATGGAAGGAAACGACCCCGTAAGTGGAGCCCTCTTTCACATTTTCTCTCGCAATGCCCCTAACAATGTGCTATCATGCTTCCGCTGCATTTCAGCCGGGTTGTGGCTCAGCTTGGTAGAGCGCTGCGTTCGGGACGCAGAGGTCGCAGGTTCAAATCCTGTCAACCCGACCATGAAACTC
>CAYFWL010000166.1:0-3622 GCA_964346845.1 uncultured Eggerthellaceae bacterium
GCTGCCTGGCGCTGCCGTCTGGCGGCATGATGCTCTCGTACGGCGTCCTACTTGATGGAGGCTCCCAGCTTTCGACACTCCTCCAAAGCGTCCTTACCTAGCACAGAGCCTTTTTCGTAGCTGTTATTGCACAGAATAACGCCCAGAATTTCTTGGTGGCAGTAGGTCATGGCAATTTCAAAGCTCTTGACTAAACCATCGGCTGTGGTGATGTCTTTGTCCTCGAAGGGCACCAGCAGGGCGGTTCGCTTCATGGCGAATTTTCGTCCACCTAGGGCACAGAACTGGCGATCCATGAATGCTTTCACCTGGGCAGGATAGCTGTAGAAGTACAGGGGGAAGGCGTAGATCACGGTATCCGCCCACTCCAGATCTTTATAAAACGCCTGCATATCATCATCCTGGCAGCATTGGCCACCGTTTTTGAAGCAGTATTCGCAGGCGAGGCAGCCATTGATGTTAGCGCTCCCTACGTGCGCCACGCGAATCTCGTTTTTGGCTTGCTGTGCGCCTTCGATGAAGGCATCGGCCATAATCTGGCTGTTGCCACCCCTGCGAGGGCTACCGTGCACGATCAAAATATTTGCCATAAAGGACTCCTCTCAATTTGATGTGGGATGCTTGGTCTTGCTGTGTTTAGCTAGTTCAGGCGATTGCCAACTTCTTTTGCTGCTGCAGCTTTATCGAAGTTGCCGCCGGTAGCTGCCGTAAGTGCGCCCATGATTTTGCCCATATCCTTTTTAGAGGAGGCACCCAGTTCGTCGATTTTCGCTTCAATGAGGGCGATCAGGGCGGCTCCTGCCAGCTGCTGCGGTAGATATTCCTCAAGAATGGCTACCTGAGCAGCCAGTTTTTCGGTTCGCTCTTGATCGCTGCCCTTTCGGGAGTCTTCCAAAGTTTCCCTAGTCTGCTTGATGACGCGCTTCAGCATGGCATCAACATCAGCTTCAGCGATTTCACGGCGCTCGTTCACCTCAATGCTTTTGATTTCGGTCTTCACCATGCGCAGGATGTCACGACGAAGGGTGTCTTTGGCACGCATTGCGTTTTTGATCTCCTCGTCCAATTCGGTGTACTGCATAGGGCCTTCTTTCTTTTTTCTCTTTCGGGGAACACCTTCATTATATGCCTGGGTTTGGAGGGGGCGCGAAAAATCCTTGGGAGTCCCTCAGCACCTTTACGGGAACGGCTCTTTGGCGCGAACTTGCAACCGCAAGTGTGCGGCGAGTTCTTGAGACCGGAGCGAAGCTTCAGCTTGGGGAATGGGCTGCTCGCTGGGAACAGAGGTGCGCATAGGAGGGGTGCAGAGGTGCGCAGAGGGGCGCAGGGGCGCACCTACGTACCGAAGGCAAACGCAGGTGCGCGGGGTTGGTGAGCGCTGGTGTGCGCAGGGAGTATCGCGGCGGGCGCTTGGTTGTGCCGGGGCTTTCCGCTATTTTTTCTGCATGCTCCTTTTTATCAGGTGTACTCCAATGCATAGAAAGCTTACGACGAGCATCACGGGAAAGGTGCTGCCCAGAGGCGTATCAACGCTTATGAACAGTCGGTATATGATGAAACCTATGGTCCAGATAAGCAGATTTGCTCCGTTTGCCGCCGCGTCTGAACTGCTATGGTGCAGCACGAAGTAGTCGGTGATGATGATAGCGATCATAGGGGCAAATACGCTGCCGATGAGGTAGAGAAAGTCGGTGATATCGTCTAAGGGGAAGAGCAGAGCCCCTGCTGTTCCCAAGAGGGCAACCACGATGGCGACAACCTTGCTAGAAAGGCGTGCGCCGAAAGGGGAGACGATAGATTCCGCAGACACGCCGGCGCTATGGGCATCTAAAAAAGTTGTGGTTACGGTTGAGAACACCACGATAACAAGGCCGAGAGCACCCAGGCCAGCTTTCAGCATGATTTGCGCGATGTCGGACTCACCCGTGAAGAGGGCCATCGTTAATCCGATGCCATACATCCAGCAGCTGACCAAGCCATATACCACGGCACTTGTGGCGGTGGCCGCTACGGGGCGGGCGGCGGTGCGCGTATAGTCGCTAATCAGAGGGAGCCAGGAAAGAGGCATGGCGACGGCCAACTCTACGGCAGCGCCAAAGGTGAGACCATCGGCTTCTCCTTCGAGAGGCATCATACCGCTGAAGGCTCTCACGCAGAACACCAAGGTAAGGATGAACAGAGCTGTCATAGCAACAACGTTTATCTTGCCGAGATTGCGAATACCGATGCTGATCCAAGCCACAATAAGGGCACCGATGATGAGGCACCAGACCCACGCCCCGCAGCTGAAGAGGGTGCTGGCCGAAAGCGCGCCATCGTAGATCATGATGCCTGTCCAACCTACCAGTTGCAGCACGTTAAGGGTGGCGAACAGCACCGCGCCCTTTTGCCCAAAGCTCATCGCTGCGGTTTCCATGGAGCTTTTCTGGGTGCGAGCACCGATGAGGCCTGCCAAAAACAGCAGAACGCAACCGATAAGATGACCCAGCACGATAGCCGCCATTCCGGTGGAAAAGCCCAGGCTGGCGAAGTACGTGCCCGTGAGAATTTCGGCTAAGGAAAGGCCGGCACCAAACCAGATAAGGCCGTTTTCGGGCACGGTTGTCTTGCGGAGGTCCGCTAAAGAAGTCATGACGTTCCTCCCTTATTCCGCGACTGTATCAGGCGCTATTTCTGGAGTTGTCTGGGAGGGTGCTTCGGGCGTTGCCTCGCGGGCAAAGTCGTCGCTGAGTGCGAAGGCATGGTTCAGGGGGCCACTGCCAGCTCCTAAGTTGAGCATGGCTGCCAGTGCGCCGCTGAGATAGTTTTTTGCGCGGTAAACAGCCTGGTCAAGCGAGTACCCTTTGGCAAGGTTGCTGGCGATAGCGCTGGATAAGGTGCAGCCTGTGCCGTGGGTGTTGGGGTTATCGATGCGCTTGCCCGTGAACCACTGGCCTCTTCCCCTGCCGCTGTCGGCATGGGGGTCGAAGAGGTAATCGTTGGCATCGTTCAGGCAGTGCCCACCTTTGCATAGTACCGCGCAGCCATACTGTGAGGCAATTGCGTGGGCGGCTGCTTCCATGTGAGCTGCGCTGCGTATGTGCATGCCGGTGAGCTCTTCGGCTTCAGGGACGTTGGGCGTGATGATGGTGGCTCGGGGCAAGAGCTGAGCTTTGAGGGTTTCGATGGCATCGTCGCAGATGAGCTTCGCGCCGCTAGTTGCCACCATAACGGGGTCCACCACGATATTTTCAGCCTGATAATACGTTAGACGATCTGCGATGACTTCAATGAGCTCACGTGTGCTGACCATGCCGATTTTTACCGCATCGGGGCGGATGTCCGTGAATACAGCATCGATTTGCTGTCGAAGGAATTCAGGGCTTGACTCAAAAATACCTGTGACGCCGGTGGTGTTTTGGGCGGTGAGCGCGGTGATTGCGCTCATGGCAAAAACGCCATTCATGGTCATCGACTTGATGTCGGCCTGAATCCCGGCGCCTCCGCTGGAATCGCTCCCAGCGATTGTCAATGCGGTTTTCATCTTTTTTCTCCTTAGGATTTTCGCATTGTTTTTTATGCGCTGGAAAGCGGTGCCCTCGATCCAGCGCGAGTAAAGGGGTGATAAATGCTGGCTTTAATG
>CAYFWL010000167.1:0-1086 GCA_964346845.1 uncultured Eggerthellaceae bacterium
GGATGGGGCAACGATGTATGTATCTAACGCTCTTCAAGCCCTTATTGATTACGACGACAAGCATTCGGGGGAGCTTCTGTACACCCTGCGCCTTGCCCTGCGGTGCAATATGGCTGCAACGGAGTGTGCACGCATCTTGCATGTGTATCGAACAACGTATCTGTACCGAATAAGACGGATCGAAGAAATCACCGGTCTTAGCCTGGAGGACTCTCGTACACGCCTTTATTTGACCATAGCGCTCGAGCTGCTTCATCCCGAGCGAGCGACGATGCAATAGGCCGCTGTGCTGTTTGATGGCTACGCCTTTTTTCGTGTTTAGCATTAGCTTGCTCATTCTAACGACACGTCAGTATCAAAAGAGTTTCAAGTGATACGACAAGTGCGTAGTGGCGCCAAAGTGCTGTTAGAGGCAATCTATACAGTGGGTAGACAAGAGGGTGCCATCTCTTCCTGTAGACATTGAGCTTCTGAGGAGTGCTCAGGGAAGTTCGGATGGTCTCAGGGCTGGTTTGATTCCGTTGGCTCGATCTTATAGGGGCATTTATTCCCTCCGAGCATTGAGGTCGAAGTTTTGGAGCAGTGACATTCTGACTGGTACTCAAACCGCGAAGCTGTCGAGGAAGCTCGGGATCGTGTTTTGGAGCAGTGACATTCTGACTGGTACTCGAGCAGAGGTATAATGGCTGCCTAGCATCGTAGTAGTTGGCAAAATTGCCGAGAGAGCGCCTCGCCCCTTTATTCTTCAAGCCAATTATTCTCTGTAATGAATCATTCAAAAAATTATTTATAATAGCACAGATATAATCCTATGATACCATTCGAGTTGTGGGGATTTTGTATTGTTTTCAATCGAACAATTCAGAAGGGGGTGTCGTTCAAGCCGTAGAAGTCTCCTGTGTTTTTCGTACATCGATATGTTCATAAACTGAGGGGGAGGAGAGAAATGGCAAAACTCGGTATGCTACTTGATCTGAAACGCTGTGCCGGGTGCGGTGCATGCGTTGTCGCATGCCAGCTTTGGAACAATCAAAAGCAAGGCGTCTCGTGGGTCCACTTTGATACGGTGGAATGGGGGGAGGAAAT
>CAYFWL010000167.1:1096-2509 GCA_964346845.1 uncultured Eggerthellaceae bacterium
CTGTATGCATTGCGAGCAGCCGCCCTGCGTTGATGTGTGTCCAACGGGTGCCAGCTTTTTGACAAGTGACGGTGTTGTTGAAGTTGACTATCCGACCTGCATCAACTGCGGTTCCTGTATTCCGGCTTGTCCCTATGGCGCTCGCATTCTGAACAAGGTTCGGAGCAACTATTTCCTACTCGATCAGCAGGCTCCTTACGAAGCCTATGGTGAGCAACGCGTCAACGTTGTTGAGAAATGCAATTTCTGCCACGACCGCGTCAAGGATGGCCTAAAGCCGGCTTGCGTTATCAACTGTCCTGGTGGTGCCCGATATTTCGGTGATCTGGATGATCCTGAAAGCGATGTGAGCAAGCGAATCGCCTGGGGTGATGCCGTTCAAATTGACGATACCGCCTTTTATTATGTGCCAGTGAACGGCATGCCTGAAAGCGTGTACCCCACCGCAGCTAATCTAGCCCTCGGTGAAAACTACCAGCAGAAGCGAGAAGACGAGGGAATCAACCCTGTTGCTGCAACGGCCGGCATAGTCGGCGTGGCTGTTGTCGCCGCTGGAATTGGGGTTGGCTTGAAGAACGCTCGGAACAATTCGGCGGAGGTGGATAAAGATGAGTAATGAAAACACTAAAAGCTACTCGCTGAGCAGACGCCGTTTCCTTTTGGGTGGTACCGCCTTAGCCGCCTCGTTTACCTTGTTTGGCAACGGTGTTGACATCGCCTTTGCCGAGGGTGAGGTGGACACAACAAAACCTCTCGAGAAGCGTTATACCTTTTGCGACATGTGCAATCAGGTTCCCTACTGCGGCTTAACCGCCTACGTGCAAGACGATCACGTCGTTCGTGTGGAGTCCCGTAGTCCTTATCCGGTAACACCTCTGTGTGCAAAGGGTTTGGCGAGTGTTCAAGAGCTTTACGACCCCGATCGTCTGCTGCATCCTATGAAGCGCACTAATCCGAAAGGAGAGCCCAGCGTTTGGCAGCAAATTTCTTGGGACGAGGCGTATGAGACCATCGCTGCTGAATTGAACAAGGTAAAGGATCAATACGGTGCTGATCACGTCTTCTTCTACTGTGGCGATCCGAAAGAACCCCGGGCGGCGGTATCTCGTCTGTGCGCTCTGTTCGGTAGCCCCCATTATGGCCTTGAGAGCTCGTTGTGCGCTACAGCCGCAATGATGTCTTCCCGTCTTGTCTTCGGGAAAAACAGATCCGATTTTGGTTTCGACCCTACTGCAGACACTAAGGCCTGCATGATTTGGTCGTTAAATGTCTCGTGGTCTCAGCCTAATCGGCATGCAGCTTTTATGAAGCAGAAAGAAAACGGCTGCAAGTACGTTATCGTTGACCCCCGCATCACTCCTACCGTGATGCCCCTGGCCGATGTCTTTTTGCAGCCCCGACCCGGTTCGGAGG
>CAYFWL010000167.1:2520-3560 GCA_964346845.1 uncultured Eggerthellaceae bacterium
TCATCAATCAGCTCATTCAGCAAGACCTCTACGACCACGATTTCGTGGAAAATTGGTGTCACGGTTTTGATGAGTTAAAAGAGCTCGCGGCGGCGTATACGCCTGAAAAGGTCGAAGAGATTACCTGGGTTCCTAAGGAGAAGCTGCTTGAAGCGGTGAAGCTCATGACTGAAAACAAGCCGTGCACGGTGCAGTCAAGCTCGGCGGGCCTCACCCATACTACCAATGCGGGTAATGCGCAGCGTGCGATCTATATGATTCCTGCGCTACTCGGCATGGTTGACGTGAAGGGCGGCTATTGGTTCGGCATGCCCCCTCTCAGCATCGCGGGAACGCCGTTTGGTCCGGGAAGTACCGCAGGGTTCAGGATGGATGGCTTGTACAACAATCCTGAGTTCGTTGCCAACCGCGTGGACAAGGATGATTTCCCTGCCTGGTTTGCGCTCAACACGCACTTCCAGACAGCGAGGCTACCGGAATACATCAACGAGGGAAAGCTTAAGGCAGGCGTTCTCTTTGCTACCAATCTGATGATTTGGGCTGGAAGTAAAGAATATCAGGAAGCGGTCGCAAAGCTCGATTTCTCGGTGGCAATCGACTACTACGAGCGGTCTTGGACCCATGACTACGTTGACATGATTCTTCCGGCAGCAACATGCTATGAGCGTGTCGCGCCCTTCAAAGTATACGGAAGAAAAGTCTACTACCGCGATCGGGTGGTTCCTCCTATGGGAGAAGCTAAGGAAGACTGGCAGATCGCCCTTGAATTGGGCTGCAAGCTGGGCTTCGAAGAGGAATGCTTCGGCGGCAGTGTGGAAAAGGCAATGGAATTCATCATGGCGGACAGCGGTCTGGATGTCACGCTTGACGATCTGAAAGCGAGCCAAGAGGAGGGTTTGGTTATCCCCGGGCCTGAAAACGTCGAGAAGAAATATGAAAAGGGCCTCTTCGCGGGTACTGGTAAAGAGGGATTCAACACGACCACCGGTGAAGTTGAGGTCAAATCCGAAATTCTTGCGGAACGAGGCCTGTCTGCGCTG
>CAYFWL010000168.1:0-2556 GCA_964346845.1 uncultured Eggerthellaceae bacterium
GCGAACGATTTTGTCCTTCTGCAGCCAATCTAGGGTGACGGGCGCGGTGCCGGTCTCGCTTTTACCCTCGTAGGTGATGCCCATGCGGTCGGCGAGGCCCGTTGTTGCCTTCAGGTCCACCCAGCCTTTCAGGCCGGTGAAGGGGAAGGCCTCGGGGATACCCAAGCGCATGGCCAGCTGATTCCAGATCCAGGCGGGATCTTTGGACTCGCCCAAAGGCTCGATAGCTGGCTCGCAGTAGTAGTAGCAGTCGTCGGTGTCGCCGATGAGCTCATATCGCTCGTAGGTGGTCGCCTCGGGAAGCACGATGTCGGCATAACGCACCGTGTCGGTCATGCGGATCTCCCAGCTGACGAACAGATCGATGTTGGGCAAGATGCGATTTCGCCAGAGGTCTTTGTTGGGCCAGTTCAGCAAGGGGTTGCCCATGGTGTTCAGCCATACCTTGGATTGCGGTTTGCCGGGGTCCGCGAAGTTTTCCAGCAGCTCCACGATTGGCAGGCGGTAGCTCATGCCCCGCATCTGGTCAGGGGCGGGAAACTGCACGGCCGCGGTGGAAAGGCCGGCTGCGTTGACCATCTCGGTGTTGCCCGCCACTATGAAGGAGGCATCATCGCGTCCTTCGTTTCCCATAAGGAAGGAAAGCAGCCTGATGGCACGGCAGGTTTGGGTGCCGTTCTTGTAGCGGAAGCCGTAGTACACGAAGGTGGTCAGGGGAGAATGCTCGATGTAGTCGCGGGCAAAGGCCTCGCAGTCTTCGGCGGAGATGCCGGTGAGAGCCGCCTGGGATTCGGGCGTCCATCTCTCCAGATGCTCTTCCAACAGGCGGAAAGCGGTCTTGCAGGGAATGCCTGCGACTTTTAGTTCTGCGGAAAGACGCGGGGCGATACCTTCGCCATATCCCTTGAATTGCTGGCCCATGGGATGGGGAACCGGTGAGGGGTCGCCGTTTTGGTCAACGCAGAAGAAGACCAGCTCGGAGCCTTGCGGTGCGTTGGGGTCGATGTCGGATTGCCGCAGGTAGCGGCCGGTGTCGGTGCGCACCAGATAGGCGGCGGCGGTTTGCTCCAGCAAGAACTGCTCGCTGTAAGCCCCGTCGCGCACGATGACGTTGGCGACGCCTAGGGCGAAGGCGGCGTCGGTGCCCGACCTCACGGGAACCCATTTGTCGGCTTTGGCGGAGGTCACGTCAAAAAGATTGGAGACGTGGACGATTTTCGCCCCGCGCTCCTGGGCGTCCAATATCAGGCGGGTGGATGCTGCGGGACGAGTGAACCCCAGGGGGTTTCCTCCCCAGATGAGCAGCATGGACCCGGGTTTGACGTTTTGCACCAGCTTGCGAGAATTGGCGCAGGTAAAGCCGGAATCGATGGCTTCTTCCCAGGTGACGCCGTGGTCAACCGCCTGGTACTCCAGAAGCGTTGCGTCCCATGCGTAGCTGAAGCGGTAGATAAGGTCGTTTTGGGTCGAGTGCCAGTCGCCCGGATACCCACACCAGAATTGGTTCAAGACAACCGATCGGGGGCCGAATTGCTCGGTTGACTTCTTGATGGCCTCGGCGATGGTGTCCAGGGCCTCATCCCAGCTGATGCGCTGGAATTTGCCCTCGCCACGTTCTCCCACGCGCTTCATAGGGTACAGGATGCGATCCTCCAGGTACGGCATCTGCGCAGCAAGCACGCCTTTCATGCAGATCTCGCTCACGGGTTTCTCGCCGGGGGTCACCAGCTTCTGGATGCGGTTGATCTTTCCCCCAGACGAGTGAACCTCCACGAAACAGCGCTCGTGGCAGCCTGTTCCTTGGCAGGGATGGATGGTTACGCGCTCTTCCGACATACGTTCCTCCTCTTCGTTTTCTACCTTCGCGATGGTTGAGAAACTTGCGAATTCCCCCTTGCCATCGCCCTCTACGGGAGAAATAATACAATGTGTTCGATTACGAACAATATGTTCGTAATAATCCGTTCGTTACCAGACAAAACGGGGGCAAAGCGTCTGTTTATGCAGACGGGAGGGCGATAGCAATGAGCGAATCGGCAGCAGTTGACAAGCGCGTGGTCAAGACCAAGAGGTCCATCCACGACGCGCTTCTAAACCTCTTGGAGAAAAAGCCGCTGACCAAGATTTCCACTACCGAGCTCTGCCGCGAGGCGGATATCAACCGCAACACGTTCTACGCGCACTACGCCACTCCCGACGATGTGTTGGAAGAGATGGTCGGCGAATACCTGGGCGAGGTGTCGGGATTCATCGCGAGCATCGAGCCGGACGACATTTTCGAATCAACCTGTCAGCTGCTCCGCGTGCTCAGAGAAAACGAGCGTCTCTGCATACTTCTGCGGGTCCACAACATAAGCCCCGATGTGTTCGTGCAATCCGTTGGATCCTCGCGCCAAGCTTGGTTTACTCAATGGAGGCTCAGGGGCGTGAACGCGTCGAAGGAGAGGAAGGAGAGCGTTTATGCATTCATGAGCGCAGGGTATTCAGCCGCGGTTTTCCGATGGTTGAAAGAAGGTTCGCCTGAGCCCGTAGAGGTCTTCGCGAGATGCCTGGTGG
>CAYFWL010000168.1:2566-3527 GCA_964346845.1 uncultured Eggerthellaceae bacterium
CCTGGTGTATATGTCACGCGCCGCAATGATCGCCGGATTTGGTGGAACAGGTCGACCCGGGGAATCGCATGGATCTCCCGAATTAGGGGCAGCCGGTGTTTCTAGCTTAGGGAGGGCTGGGCGTTTTTGTGATGCTTGGGTGTTGATGGTACCCCAGGGTTTGTCTTTGTTGGGGCTTTGCGAACCATTAACGGAAGTGAAACGTAATTCACTTCCGTTAATCAACGAATTCGGCAGCGAAATCGTGAGGTGGGTTCCATGGTAAACACGAATGGAAAACATACTTAGAGTTACTCTAAGTAAAAGAAATCAAGAGATATGGTTTCGCGCGGGTGAGGCGATCGCTATTCGATGAGACCGTGGGCGCGGTAGCGTTCCAGCATGGCCTTGTAGAGCATGCGGTTTCCGAACAGCTGGTGGTATTCGGCTGATTTCACCTTGCCGGCGTCGCGCAGTTCAGCCATGCGGGCGTTTTCGGCGTCCATTTGCGTGATTATCTCATCCAGCATGTCCTCGAATGCCGACAGGCGCACATCGGGCGAATCCATGCTGTAGAGCGCGTTGTCTACAATCGATTTATTTTCCATGGGACGCACCGTTGGTCGTTTCCAAAGGATTATCGGATTCTTCGCACGAGGGTGCGGCCGACAGCTCGAAGGGAATGCGCTTTTCTCGGGCGACTTTTTTGACGTAGATGTTGAGGGCGGCGCTCATGGTGATGCCGATATCGGCGCAAACGGCTTCCATTTCTCTTTTGATCTCTTCGTCGATGCGGAAATTGACAAGCACTGTTGACATAGAGAAGCCTCCCATCAGGTGAAATGATGATTTCAGTATACTGACGGGGAGAAAAAACGTCAAGCGGACGTAAAGATGATGTCTTTACAATAACTTTACATAACACAGATTATCACTACTAAATCTATCTAACCCCAGATCGAGCCACTTGTTGCCGTACTTG
>CAYFWL010000169.1:0-3503 GCA_964346845.1 uncultured Eggerthellaceae bacterium
GCCTTCAAAGCCTTGGGCTGTGATATCGTAAATCCACTCTGAGGGATTCCAGGGGCTCATGATGGGCTCGTTGAGTGCATCATCCAGTGCCCGCTGACCTTCTTCTAGGGTCTTGGCGAACGCTTCGCTGGCGTTTTCTTGGAACTGGGGTACTTCGGTGGTCTGGGTCATGTCGGGAATGACCTCCCGCTGACGCTCTTCCAAAGACCCGGTCTGGGTGTTGTAGGCTTCCAACACCATCTCCAGGGTGCACTTGTCCAAAAGCTCCGTGGTGCCACCGGCATCGCCATCGAAAAGCAGGCGTAGGCCGTCGATGATTTCTTCATCGAACACGTCCACGTCAGCTTGAGCGCGCAGCTCATAGAACTTCTCCTGCAAGGCGCTTAAGGTGGCGGCATATTCCGGCTGCTCCAGATAGGGTGAGGAGGCAAAGCCCTCGATAACCTGGATGGTACCCGGTGTACCGAATTCGATGCAGTCATGGGCGCTCAAAAGGTTGCGGCGAGCAACGTCCAGCTCGTGGGCCTGATCGGCGGTGAGGGACAGTCCGTATTCAACGGTGAAGGCGTTGCAAGCAACAATCTGGTTCTCCGATGCGCGGGCTGCGGCATCCGGGGAGAGGAGGTCGAAAATGCTACTCATGGGTAATCCTTTTGCTTTGGTATAAGCCGTTTTCACTGGAAGCAAAGCCCAGGGAGCGGTAATATTCCCGCGTGCCGACGGCGCTTATCACGTTGATTTCATCATAACCCTTCTCTGCAGCAAGGTAACAGGCACGAGCAATCAGTTTTTTCCCGAGCCCCAAATGCTGGGCATTTTGGGACTCGCCGGCGATATGGGCGGCACGACCATAGACGTGTACTTCACGAATCATTGCTTGACCAGGAGAAACAGGGGCATTTTCCCCCAGGAGATCAAGTGCCTCGGGCAGCGGAAGGGACAGGCGCAAGAAGCCTGCCAACTCGTTTTCGGGAGTGACCCACTGCAGGAAGATCTCTTGGGATACGGTCGTGTCGTAGCGCAGTTCGCTCAAGCGAAGAAGAGCGGGGTCGGTGGCTTTTCCCTTGATCTCGCGGTAGCGCATCTCCTGGATGGCGCAGCCGCTGTGCGCGGCGGCCAATTCCGCCAGCTGACGCAGGTTGGTCTTCTTGTTCCCGGCGATGATGTCGTCACTTGAGATGTCGCGAATCATGCGTGAAATGCGACAGTACGCCGGGGTGGTGCAGATATCGTACACTAAAATATCGAGCAGCTCGTCTTCCGTATAGGCACGCCACCTTCCGTGATGGTAGAGCTGTTCCAGCTGGGTTCCCTTGGTCAGCACGCACGGGTATACCTTGATTTCGTCAGGCAGAAAACGTGGGTCGCTGACGAACTGGAGAAAGTCAGCCTTGTCCTGATCGGGGTTTGACCCGTAGAGATTTACCATGAAGTGGGTATGCAGCTTAAAGCCAAAAAGACGCGTGAGTGCGAGAGCTTGCGCGATGTGCTCGGGCGTGGTGGTGCGCTGATTCGCGGCGAGCACCGTCGGGTCAAGGCTTTGAATGCCCATCTGGATTTTCGTGCATCCAAAGCGGCGAAACAAGTTCAGGGAAGCGGGCGTGATGGTATCAGGGCGGGTTTCGATAACCAGTCCCACGCAGCGATGATCTGCGGTCTCGTTGACCTCTTGCTGTTCTCTGAGCTCTTCGGGAGAGCCTACCTGCCAGCTGCTCAGCTGATTCCAGGGGCTCTCTGCACCGTACACCTCCTTGAACGCTTCGTTGAAGCTGATTTTTCCTGCGTCGATAGCGGCTTGCGCTCGCTCGACCTGGGTGCGTAAGGCGTCCTCTTCATGGGGAATCCCTGCTTGTTCATACCGTTTTTGCAGTTCAAGAACGTAGTCGGGGTGCTTTTCTCCCTCGTTTAAGGCGCGAAACAGCTGGGTCATGTACCAGTACTGGTATGATTCAGGATAATCGGTCCAGGTGCCGCCCAATACGATAAGCTCTATTTTATCGGTGGCATGGCCCATCTCTCGCAGGGCGCATAGACGGGCGTTGACCTGCAAATACGGATCAAAATAGTTACGCTCGGCACGCTGGCACGCTGGCTCGTTTGAAAGGTAGCTTTTAGGCATGCGGATGTCGTTGGGGCAGTAGATGCAGTTACTCGAGCATCCCCAAGGCTTGGTGATTACGGTGATGGTTGCCACGCCAGAGCTCGTGCGGCGCGGTTTTATCTGCAGGAGCTGCACGAGCGCACGCTCGGTGGCGGGATCGATGCTCCAGCTTTCCCAGCGAGCAGGGTCGTTCTCTTTGATTTTAAGGTAATATGGGAGCAGTTTTTTCTTGGTATAGAACTGGCTCTTTTGACCGCGTTGCTTGTTGTGGGCATTCAGAAGGCGCACCAACTCGGCGGCGCCGAAAGTTCCGCCCGCATCAGTGGCGCGGTGCAAGGCAGCTGCTATGTCTAAGATGACGCGTTCCATAGCGCTTATTTTACAGGAGACCATGGACCTTTGTACGGCAAAGATACTGAACCAGACAACGCAGGCTTTTTATGCTGCGCAGGCGTCGTCGTTTTCGGCGACGCGCCAAGGAGCTTGGCCGGGGTGGCGGCGAATCGTGCACGGTATGGACACCCCTCGTTCGGTCTTGGATGTTGCCTGTGGGAATCTGCGTTTCAGAAGGTATGTGCAGGAGGCATTTCCCGGGGCGATTGAAGATTACTGCGCCGTTGATACCTGTGAGGCTTTGGCGGCTGCTCCTTATGGGGTGCGGTTTTCCTCCTGTGATATTGTTGCAGCGCTTTTGTCTCACGAAGCACTCATCTTCGATACGGTAGCCGATTTGAGTGTGTGCTTTGGCTTTTTCCATCATGTGCCCGGCAGCGCCGCACGGGAAAAACTCTTGCGTGCGCTTGTTGCCGCCACACGTTTTGGCGGCACGGTGGCGGTGTCGCTCTGGCGTTTTATGGAGCATCCTGCTTTAGCGGAAAAGGCCCAGGTGTCTCATGCGGCAGCGTTGGAGCACTTTTCTGACCAGGGGATCACGCTTGCTCTTGACGAGCATGACTATCTGTTGGGTTGGCAGCGTCAACAGGGGTTCTTTCGCTATGCTCATCATTTTACGACGCAGGAGGCAGACGCGTTGATTGCCTCGGTGGCGGAGTGTGCCACGCTCAAGGACCGGTTTTTTTCCGATGGCCGAACAGACGACCTCAATGAATATCTGGTTTTTCGTGTGAAGTAGCCTGCCCACGAGGGTGTTTGCTGCGTGCGGCGGGGCGCATCGAACAGCTTCTGTCGCAGCGCTCCGGTCCCGCCGTTGCGCCGGTTTCGCCGTTGCTCCCATCGATCACGGCAAAAGGGATGCGGGTCTATTCGGTAGCGGTTTTCTGGCTCCCAGCGTGAAGGGTCGATGCGTGCGTCGGGGGCGGCAGCGGCCCCCTCATAGCTGCTGTTGCTGCAGGCTTCGGCCGCAAATGCCCTCTAGGCGTGGGGGACAGCGGGGATAGCCGAG
>CAYFWL010000170.1:0-3499 GCA_964346845.1 uncultured Eggerthellaceae bacterium
GGCATAGCCTGTGGGTTTCTCACTAGACTAATCCATGCCCTGATCTGTACCCTAGTCCATCTGCATCTGGGAGATCTCCTCCTCGGTGAAGACGGGGCCATCAAGGCAGATGAATTTTCCGCCCACGTTGCAGCGCCCGCACTTGCCCACGCCGCACTTCATGCGCATCTCAAGCGTGGTGATGATGTCTTCGGGAGCATAGCCCAGCTTGAGTAGTGATTCACGACAGGTACGGAAGAGCGACGGACCGCCGCAGAGCGTAACGGCAGCATTTTCGGTGGAAAGCCCTTCCGCTGCAAACACCTCCTCCAAGTACGGAGCGGTATAGGAGACCTTGCCATCCCAGCCATCACCTTCGGTGGCATGATAGACGCTCACGTGAACATGGGTGTCGGGCTCTTTGGGCCAGTTCTCGAAAAGATCATCCTTGTACACCAAGTCATCGTAGGTGCTCGCCGAATACACGATGTCGATACGCCCGTAATCGCTGCGATGCTCAAGCACATACTCGATGAACGAGCGCACCGGTGGCATACCGATACCACCCGCAACGAACAGCATGTCGCGTCCCTTGGTGGTCTCATAGGGAAACCAGTTGCCATAGGGGCCGCGCAAACCCACCTCATCGCCTACTTCAAGCTCGTGCATGCGCTCGGTCACCAGACCGACCTTCTTGATGACGAACTCGGAATAATCGGGGCCCTCTGAAGCGACGGCGAACATGCACTCGCCATAGGGCGGAAGGCTGAACATACCCAACTGACCCGGCTTGCGGTCGAAGGGACGCTTGCCATCAAGCGTTTGCAGCCGAAACGATTTGACGTCGCCTGTCTGGTCTTGGATGTCGATGATCTTGCAGACCATGGGCACATAGGGCTCGGCGACGCTCATCGCGCAGCCATGGGAGATTTCGATCTTCGTTTTACTCATTGCGCTCCCCTTCCATCTGCGGCTGAGCGGCAGCGATACGGTCGATGATGACGGAGATGTCAACGGCTGCCGGACAATCAACCATGCAGCGGCCGCAGCCAACACAGAGATTCATGCCGTAGCGGTCGTTAAAGTAGCAGAGTTTGTGCATGAAGCGCTGACGCACACGTGCGCTCTTGGAGGCACGCGGGTTATGCCCGCCCGCCATGGCGGTGTAGTCGGTGAACATGCAGCTATCCCAACAACGGAAGCGGTTCCCCTCATCAGCGCGCACATCTTGGCTGATATCGAAGCAGTAGCACGTAGGACAGATGAAGGTGCAGGTCCCGCAGGTGAGGCACTGATCGGCAACATCCTGCCACAGCTCATCATCGAACATGCCGTGCAGCTTCTCGGAAACGCCTTCCATGTTCAGCTTGAGGGTGCATTCAACACGCTGGGGTGTAGCGTCCCCCTCGCTCAGATAGGGACCCCACGCCTGCAGCGCCTGAGCGCCCTTTTCCGTCTGGGCAGAAACGGCATAGCCCTCACCCACTTCAGAAAGAAGGATGTCGGCTCGGGGGGCCTCGTTGGGGTCAACATCCATCGAATCGCAGAAGCACTCCCGAGCAACCTGGGCGCAGGCGATGGCGACAATCGTGGCATTCTGACGCTTGGTCGCATAGAAATCATCGACAAAGCCCTTGGTCAGAAACACCTCATCCAAACGATCGATCGAGGCCATATCGCAGGGGCGAATACCAAAAATGGTAAACGGAGAAGCCTCTTCAAAGCTGGTTGAAATATCGAGAGCACCGTCTTCGCGTTTCCAACGATACATTTTCTCCGTCATGGGAAAGAGGATGTCTTTCGGCGGCATCTTGGTATTTTGCAGATCGAATCGCGTCTGCACACCCTCGTTATAGGCAACGAAACGCGTGTTGGTGCCGTCTTGGCCGGGAACAAACACGGTCTGCTCAGCACTCAGCGCGCCCAGCAGCGCGGGAATATCGGATTTCTTCAGTATCATCTTCAACTCCCCCTACATGAATTCTTCGATGTCATCGGTTTTAAACACCCGCAGCGGATCGGGGCCCTGATCCGTGAGGCCACCGCCCTCATATGGGCCAAACAACAGGTCGATATCTTTCACCTGCTTGTGCATAAGGCTCATAAGCGGAAGGCCCATCGGGCAGGCCCGCTCGCATTCGCCGCACTCGATACAGCGATCCCCCGTGTGGAAGGCGCGCGTCATGCCGTAGAAGCGCGCTTCGTCGAGGTTGTACTGTTTGCCCTGCCAGCCTACACGCTCCTGTTCGACAAAGCACTCGCGGCAGGTGCAGCAAGGGCAGGCATCGCGGCAAGCGTAGCAGCGAATGCAGCTTTCGTACATGCGGTCGAAGAAGGCCCGGCGCTCTTCGCGCGACATACTCTCCAGCCGATCGACCTCGGCAAAACGATTGGCCTTGGGCTCTTCCACCGTATCGCCCACGAGCTCGTCGTAGACAAGGGGATTGCGGAACTGGCATTCCACGCACTTCTTGAGAAGCTCACCACTACGATGATCCTTCATGCCGGTGCACGGAAGACCGATAAGATACACCTGATCACGCTTGAGCTGGTTGTCGGCAATAAGGCGGTTGACAGCGCGCGATTCACAGCCCCGCGTGAACAGAGCCACCTTGCCTCTCCCCGTGTGCTCAAGCACGTATTTGCCGAGCGCGTGCTCGCAGTACTCATCGAAGAGCAGCTTTTCAGCATCGGCGGCAACGCGGATGACCTGCGGGCGGCGTTGGTTTTCAAAACGGCCGGCAGACCAGCCGATAACGCTGGCTACCTCCCCGCTCTCAAGCAGTTCAGCAGCGCGTTTTTGCAAGCTTTCCGAAACGCTCATCACCGATCGCCTCCTTTAAGGGAAACGTTTGCTAACGCCTCTTGGCTCGGAAGGTCGTTTTCGATAGGACCCAGCTTTTGAATCTGCTCGGTAACCGCGATGACCGTATCGCGGAATTTACCAGCTTCCGAACCCGAAATCCAACGGATCTGGAAACGCTCGGGCGTAAAGCCCGCGTATTCCATGAGCCGCTTGAAAATCATCATGCGTCGCTTCGCATAATAGTTGCCCGTAGCGTAATGGCAATCGCCGGGATGGCAACCGCAGACCAGCACGGCATCGCAGCCGCTCTGCAGCGCTTTGATTACGTACTGCGGGTTCACGCGACCCGAGCAGGGCACGCGCAGCAGCTTGACATCTGCGGGATAGTTCATACGATTAAGCCCCGCAAGATCCGCACCGGCATACGTGCACCAATTGCAGCTGAATGCCAGAATGCGCGGGCGAAATTCCTTCTGTTCCGTCGCCAGAGACGCGGTTTGTTCCTTAGTTGCTGGCATACGCTTCCACCTCCCGCATAATGCCTTCGTCATTGAATCCGAGCAGGTCGCATGCGCCCGGTCGGCAGGCAACCGTGCAGGCGCCGCAGCCCTGGCAGAGACCTTCGTTCACCTGGGCGACCATGCGCGTGACTTTCTGCGAATTTTCGCGCAGGGTGACCTCTTTGAGCGTGATCGCGTGATAGGGGCAGATGTC
>CAYFWL010000171.1:0-3451 GCA_964346845.1 uncultured Eggerthellaceae bacterium
AGCCTCTTCAGCCATCCGGCTATCATCAGCTACTTCAGCAAGTTCTGGGCGGAGGGCCGCAAGTTCAACCTCATCTGCACGGGCATCACCCAGAACTCCATCTACATGCTCGAACACGAGGAAGCCCGCAATATGGTGCTGAACTCCGACTACATCATGCTCTTGAAGCAGTCGGCGCTCGACCGCCAGGCATGGGTGAACCTGCTCGATCTGAGCGGGCAGGAAGAGACCTGCATCGACGAGTCGATAAAGCCCGGCGAGGGCTTGCTTGTCGCGGGCGGCGCGCGCATCCCCATCACCGACAACTGGCCGAAGGGTCAGCTCTACGACCTCTTCAACACCAAGCCCGAAGAGATCGCCAAGCGCAAGCGCGCGGCAAGGTTCAACCAAGCGGCAAATAACAAAAGCGGGGCCTTTGTGTGATGGACCATCTAGCGAAGCATACCGACACGGCAAGCGCCGAGCACCTCACCCGCGGGGCGGAGGATGCGGCTTTCGAGGCGAAGACCGGGCGCACCGATGCGGTGAAATCGGGGATCGTGAAGGGCGTCGATGCCGTAGTGCAAGCCGAGCTCAAAGGCATGCACGTCGGCGGGCACGCTGTGAAAGACGTGCTATCGCGCAAGATGCGCGGGCACTCCACGCAAAACGATGCTGATGCGGGAGACCAGGCGATGGGCAACATCACCCGCCAGGTGGGAATCGCCTTGCAGGCCCCAAAAGGCGTGCGCGCGAAGATCGTCTCTGTGGCGGCAACGGAGTTCGATGAGGCAGACGAGACGCAGGGAACAACTGCCGCGCTCGCGCACGCAAACGATGCGCTGACGCTCGCACGCAAGGCAAAGGAACTGCGAAGCAAGCGCCCGGTTAACACGCAGGGCATCTCTACTGGGACAAATTGTCCCAGTAGCACGAAGGCCGCAAGCGCAAGCAAGCCAAAAACCCCAACGGTCCAAAGCCCGAAGGCTCGCGCAAGCAATATAAAGCGCAAGGCGGAAGCGGCGAAGGTGCGCATGCAATCGCGTCGCACCTGGCTTCACGCCCGCGCTGCGACTGCGAAAGCGGACACGACCACTGCTGCGGCCGCCACGAAAGCCAGCGGCGTGAAAACCCTTGCCGCGATGGCGTCATCTGCCTTGGCACCTTTGGCCGGAGTGCTTGCCGGAATCCTCGTTTTCGTGCTCGCCATGATGGTGGTATCCCAGCTGATAAGCGCGCTTTTCGGGTTCTGGGAGAATGAAGCCAGCAAGCAGTCCCTTGACGGGCTTCCGCCCTACATCACGCGCGAGATGGTAGTGACCGCGCTTGAGTGTCAGGAGAAGTACGGGCACCCGGCAGGCTGCACGCTCGCGCAGATCATCTGCGAGTCGGGACAAGGCGACCACCTCTCAGGCCTTGCCACACGCGACAACAACCTCTTCGGCATCAAGTGGGCGTCAAGCTACGGGCTCGCCAAGGAAGTGACGGGTCATTCCAGCTGGCAGACCAACGAGGAGTACGGCGGCCAGATGGTTACCGTCATGGCCGAGTTCACGAGCTTCAAGTCCCACAAGGACTGCATCGTGTTTCGCAGCCGAGTGTTATTGGCAAACTCACGCTACTCCCAAAACGCGCTCATCATGGAGGCAATCGAGCACCACGACTCCGACAAGATGGCAGAAGGGCTCAAAGACGCGGGCTACGCCACGAGCTCAAGCTACGTGGAGGGCCTGAAGTCGACCATGCAGACCTACAACCTCTACCGTTTCGACGGCATGACGGCCGAGCAGTTCGAATCGGGTGTCGTAAGCGGGGATGCCATCGTGGCGGCCGCCTACTCGCAGCTTGGCGTGCCCTATGTCTGGGGAGGCGAGACGCCAGGGGTGGGGCTCGATTGTTCGGGGCTCACCATGTACTGCTACTCGACCGTGGGTATCTTGCTTCCCCACTACACCGAGGACCAGTTCGCACGCGGCACGCCCTTCCCGCTATCCGAAGCCAAGCCGGGAGACGTCCTCTACAAGGTAGGGCATGTCGCCATTTACATCGGAGGGGACCAATACATCCACGAACCGCAGACGGGAGACGTGTGCCGCATCGCAAGTGGCATCAACTACTTCACCTGCGCCTTGTCTTTTCGATAGGAAGGATCTCGAATGAGCATGAAAAGCAAGCTGGTTATAGCGCTCGCAATCGCCGCCGTGCTGATACTCGTCGGCTCGACGGTCGTGCGCTGCACGCTCGTGCATCAATCAAACGAGTCAGCTGCAAGCACTGCCGAGCAACCGTCTGAACAGGATAGCTCTGATCAAAATGACGCACAGACGCAGGCAACGGGTATTTCTGTCGAGGACGCTACCGTCGAGGCAGTTTCCATCCTGCAGAAAAACGCATGGTCGGCAGATGACGGGAAAGCATCGGTTGCGTTCAAGGACGGCCGCTTCGTCGAAACCGATGGGACGACATCAGCACTCACGACCTTCGATGTTACCTCGGCATCCACACAGCCGAACCAAACGACCGTCATGGTGAGGATAGACAACGCCGATGCGACGACAAGCGACAGCATGCTTCTTATCAGGAAATCAGAGACGGGAGCCCTTTGTGTCGTGTCCGACAGCTTCAAGCTGGCAAAGAGCTACAACCAGGGCAAAGCCAACTCGAATCCGGTGAAAGTCGAGATAAACGATGAGTTCCGCGAGCTTATAGGCGGCACCACCGACGCCTTGGGCAAAGCCATTACTGACTATGCTCATGAGCACGCGCCTTCGGCGACGAAGGCAACTTGGGACAAGTCCCTTGTCGTGGACTACGCGGAAAACCGCGTGTCGGCGAACTTCACGCTCGACGATGCGGCGGCGACGGTGCTCACCGTCGAGTACGAGCGCTCATCGGCTACGTTCTCGGTGATGGGATAGGTGGCAAAAATGGACGCCACCACAAGCAGGTTTCATGACAGGCGCTTCGCGCTTGCCTTCGCCGTCACCTTCGCCGTGCTCTCGGCCACATTGCTCTTCCCCGACCTTGCCTTCGCGGGCATCGCCGAGGATATCAACAAGTGGCTCTGCGGCGTGCTGCGCGATTGTTGCAACTGGATATTTACGAACCAGATCAACATGCTCAAATCCATCGGCTACGACGGGATACTTGCGAAGGGCTTCGATTCCATGCTCGGCACGGCAGGCACCGCTACCATGTACTCGCTTGCGCGCGGGGTGTGGCAGGTGGCGATCCTGCCCATCGGCTGCGGCGTGCTCTCGTTCGTGTTCACCATCAAGCTCATCCAGATATCGCAGAAGATGGATGGCAATGCAAGCCTTCCCGGGGTAAAGGAAGTCGTGTTTCTGCTCGTGTTCTTCGCGGTATTCCTGTTCCTCATCCAGAACAGCTTCGACATCATGGCATCGATCTATGCGGTCGCGAAACTCGCCATCGAGCGCGTCATCGACATGTTCGGCACGGGCGGTGCGAT
>CAYFWL010000172.1:0-3444 GCA_964346845.1 uncultured Eggerthellaceae bacterium
CGCCGCTGCTTCCGGCGCTCTCCTGAGAGGCCTTGCGGAGCCTGGGCTGCATGTGCGGCTGCAGGTGCTCCTGTGGGGGACGGACCGCAGAGCCTGCTCTGCGCGGGTACGCGTAGGCGCGCTGTAGGGGGGGTCACTGCGGAAGCGCTGCGGGGTTTGAGCCGTTGCGGGGGCGCTGCGGGGGGGGGCGCGGAAGCACTGGTGTCCGCGCTTTCGTAGGAAGCTTGCGGAGCCGCACGCTCCAGGGCGGCGTGGCGTTCTTTTGTGCTAAGCTGCTTGCAAAGGTTTTGAAGGGAGTCGCGTTATGGTCGCGCCTACAACAATTCGCCTCTATGGTACCGTGCATGACTCCATCGTCGATGGTCCGGGTTTGCGTTTCTCCGTGTTCGTGCAGGGCTGTTCCCATCGTTGTCCTGGCTGCCATAACGAGGAAAGCTGGCCTGCGGAGGGCGGAACAGAAGAGCTCATTGACGATTTACTCGAACGAATTTTGGCCAACAAGCTGAATCAGGGTGTGACACTTTCGGGTGGCGATCCGTTTGAGCAGCCTGAAGCGTGTGCGGAGCTGGCTCGCCGCGTGAAGGCGGCTGGTCTCAACCTTTGGACGTATACGGGGTATCGGTATGAGGATTTGCGGCATCAAATAGAGCTGCTCGAAGACCCCGCGATCGATGCAGGGGAGCGCTGTCGTTTGGAGGCCGTGCGTGACTTGCTCGATCTGTCTGATGTGCTGGTGGACGGTCCCTTTGTTTTGTCTCAGCGTTCTCTTGGGTTGAAGTATCGGGGTTCTTCCAATCAGTGCCTTATCGACTTGGAAAAGACCCGCGCACAGGGCAGGGTTGTTTTGTGGCAAACCTTTGACGATTATCCTACGAAGCCTCCTTCGTGGTAGATAGGTTATGCGATGGAAATTACGATCGAACACATTCAGGCATTTATGTGGGGCGCCGGGGGCACTATTCTGAAAGCCCTTATCATTGTGGTGCTCACGGGCATTGCGGCCAAAGGGGCGCGTAAGGTCATGAACCGTCTGCTGATCAGGGATGGTTCCCTTTTGCCCTCCAGTTCAATTTTCACCAACATCGTCAATGTGGCTGTGTGGGCATGCGGTTTGAGCATCATGCTTTCCAGCTGCTTCAGCTTCGACCTGAGTGCTGCGGTAACGGCGTTAGGCGTGGGTGGTATTGCCATCTCTTTGGGTTGTCAGGACACTATTTCAAACCTCGTGGGCGGTTTGCAGGTTTCTTTGGCGGGCACCGTGACCCCCGGTGACTTCATTGAGGTGGCGGGCAAGCGCGGCATCGTACGTGATGTGAATTGGCGCTACACCCGTATTGAAACCCTGGCGGGTGAAATCGTCATTGTTCCCAACGCCGCTATTAACTCCCAGTCGGTCACCCACCTTCCGCCTATTACCTGCGTCAAGGTGCCTCTGCGTATCTGGAATACAGCCAAGGATTTGAATGTGGTTTCCAAGGAAATTCTCGCTGCGGTGAAAGACCAGGTTGTTGGCTTGGTCGTGGACGCTGAGAAGAATACGCCTCGCGTCGTTTTTGGCGATATCAGCGACTACACCTTCGGTGCTACCTTGTCTATCGATGTGGAAGAGGGTGTTGATTACGTGATGGCGCGTGACCAGGCGCTGCGCGCTGTTGCGCCCTTCATCGTTCCCGAGGGCAGCAACAGCAACGAATAGCTCATGTGGGTCACGCGGGATGGCTTGTGGCTGCGTTTTATGACGAATGACCTGTCCCCTTGTCACAATTGTGACAAGGGGACAGGGCATTCGTCATAAAAACCCCGTCCCTGGAGAAGGATGAACCCACCTCGAGAAAAGGTGGGTGCTCGCAGCCAGCTTTTTAGCTTTCGCTTCAACAGAAACGAATCCCTCAATCCACTGGCCATCTTGAGCTCCCGTATAGACGGCATCGGTCCATCGCATAATAACCAGGAACAAGGCTCACCTTGAGTATAGAGGGCAAAAAAGCTATATAAAAGTCTTGACATTTTCAAAAAGGCGTATTCCTTGAGTAGGCAAACAAACGTTCGTATGATAAGATGAAGCCTATGGAAACTCTTTTTGAAGAAATAGAGCCCGTTCGCCCGGTTTTCGCGCCTGATGCTCCTCTGGCAGTGCGTATGCGCCCCCGCTCTCTGGGCGAACTTGTGGGTCAGGCGGACGCGGTGGGCCCCGACAGCTGGCTTCGGAGCGCTATCGAGAAAGATGCTTTGAGCTCCATCATCCTGTACGGCCCGGCAGGAACGGGCAAAACATCTCTCGCGCGGGTCATCGCCGAGACGACAAAAGCCTGGTTCGTTGAGGTGTCTGCCATTGGAGGCACCGTTTCCGACCTACGCCGAGAGATTCAGGCAGCCCAAAAACGCCTGTTGTCCACGGGGCAGCGCACCATTCTTTTCGTGGACGAAATCCATCGTTTCAACCGCAGCCAGCAAGATGCCCTCCTCCATGCGGTGGAAGATAGGGTGGTGGTGCTCATTGGTGCCACCACGGAGAATCCCTACTTCGAAGTGAATTCCGCTTTGATTTCTCGCTCACGCACAGTTGAGTTGAAAAGTCTCTCTGATGATGATGTGGCGCTGCTTTTAGCGCGGGCGCTTCAAGACGAGCGAGGCCTTAACGGGCGGTATGCGCTTTCCCGTGAAGCGCAGGATGCGGTGGTGCGCCTGTCAGGGGGTGATGGACGTGCGGCGCTGACCACTTTGGAGATGGCGAGCAGCCTTTTGGATGCCGGTACGCCCGAAGCACCTGCCTTGATTACCGAAGAGTTGGTGGCGCGTGCCGTGCCTGATCGCACGCTGCCCTACGACAAGAACAAAGACATGCATTACGATATCATTTCCGCCTTTATCAAGTCTATGCGAGGAAGTGACCCCGATGCAGCGCTCTACTGGCTTGCTCGTATGATCGACGGAGGAGAAGACCCTAAATTTATTGCACGTCGCATGTTTATCGCTGCCTCGGAAGACATCGGAAATGCCGATCCGCAAGCACTGTTGGTCGCCGAGGCTGCTTTCAAGTCCGCTGAGGTCATCGGTTATCCGGAATGTCGCATCAACCTCGCGCAGGCCGCTCTCTATCTGGCCCTGGCACCTAAGAGCAATGCTGCCGAAGCGGGCATCGATGCCGCGCTGTCCGAAGTCCGCAAGGGGCCTTTGCGCTCCGTGCCTGACCATCTACGTGATCGGCATCGTCCGGGGTCTGAGGACTACGGACCCTATAAGTACCCCCATAGCTACCCTCAAGGATGGGTTGACCAGCAATATTTGCCTGATGGCTTAGAAAAAGGCTGTTTCTATCATCCCAGCGATCGAGGATGGGAATCGTATCGCGCGGATGCCACGGCGCGCGATCGGAGCTTGGGATCATCTCTTTAGTCTAGTGAGAAACCCACAGGCTATGCCTGTGGTGCGGTAGCTGTTTTA
>CAYFWL010000173.1:0-3432 GCA_964346845.1 uncultured Eggerthellaceae bacterium
GTGGGGAATACAGCTCCCACGCCGAGGTAGTCGGCGCCATCGGCTTGTGCCTTTAGGGCTTGCTCCACCGTTTGGACCGACACGCCCATGATTTTGCTGCGGCCCAGGAGCGCGCGGACGTCGCGCGCCTTCATGTCGTCCTGTCCGATATGTACGCCATCTGCTCCCATGGCGATCGCTACCGCCACCGCATCGTTCACCACGAAGGGAACACCGCTTTCGCGGCAGATAGCCTGCAGCGCCTCGGCTTCATCCACCATGTCCCAATCATCCAAGTGCTTCTCGCGCATCTGCACGAAGGTTGCACCGCCCGCAATGGCTGCCCGCACCTGGTCGCAGAGTGCTGTGCGCTTTTCCGCTTCAGGAGCATGAGGGGAAAGGTTAAGCCAAGAGCGGTCGGTTACTGCGTAGACGAGCAGGTCATCGGCGAGTTTTTGCACGGAAGGGCGATTAAAGGATTTCATAGTTTGCCCGCTCGTCTAAGCTTGCGGCATTCATGTTGAAGATGGCATCGATTATGCGATTACGGTAGGTGCTGTTGCCGTCGCCGGGCTGCATGGCTTCCCAGGCAAGCTCGCCTGCTACGCCCATGAGTGCCACCGATGCTGCTGCGGCTTCCAGCTGCGCATCGGGGTTGGCAACCAGGTAGGCGGTCATGATGCTTGCGATTTGGCAGCCGGTGCCGGTAACCTTTTCCATTTCGGGGCGGCCGTTGCGGATAGCATAACAGCGATTTGCATCGGCTACCAGGTCGATGGGGCCGGTGATTGCCAGAATGCAGCCGAGCTGGGCAGCATAATTCTTGGCGAACTCTGCCTGGGCAGCGAGGTTCTTTTCGGTGACTACATCAGAGGCATGTGCGTCTACGCCTTGGGTGGTAGCGCTTCCGAGGGCCAGCGCCTTGATTTCGCTCGCATTGCCTTTGATTGCGGTGAGGGGCAGCTCGTTCATGAGGGCTACGGCGGTGCTGGTGCGCAATGTGCTTGCACCGGCCCCCACGGGGTCAAGCAGGATGACGTGACCCAGCTCAGCAGCACGTTTGCCCGCCACATGCATGGCCTGAATACTCTGTTGGTTCAGGGTGCCGATGTTGATATTCAAGCCGCCGCATATGCTGGTGATGTCAGCTGCGTCAGACGGCTCGTCGGACATAATGGGGCTTCCACCGCAGGCCAAAAGCGCATTGGCCACATCATTGACAGTTACGTAGTTGGTGATGTTGTGCACGAGTGGCACTGATGCGCGTACGCGCTGAAGACGTTCTCCAAACATAAAACTCCCTCCGTTGGCATTATCCAAATCAGGTTCGTACGGTCGAAGGGCTGCGGCTGTGCCGCTACCTTCCTCTCAGCCCGTTATGCGAGCTCCCTTGGAAGTTTATTGTTACGCAGCGATGGGCTAAGTGCAAGAGGATTGGTGCGAGCGGTGTAAATTGCCTGCAGCATTGTGCGGGAGGGCGCTTTTTGGCGACGATAGGTTGCCGCTGCCGTTGCCGCTGCCGTTGATGTTGCCGTCGCTGTTGATGTTGACATTGCCGCTGATGTTGACGCTGATGTTGCCGTCGACGCTGATGTTGCCGTTGCCGCCGCTGTTTGGGGTGCTTTGTGGTTTGCTTGGCAGATTTTATGAAAAAAGTAGACTTTGCCGAAGAAATGTCAGTCGAAACGATGACAAAAAGCCTCTTTTGGGGTTGTTTTTGGCTCATTTTCGGGGTTGCCGTTCCCTTTTCGTCTGCTAACTTTCGGCAAAATCGATTTTTTTCATAGAAACAAGTCTCCTGCTTACGCAGAGGCATCTTGCTTACGCAGAGATAAAAAGATTTAGGGGGCGAGGTGTTGCGCAACACCTCATCACGCAAAAGGCGATTATCATTGAAACATGAACGTATTTGTCACCCATAATTCAGCCTGTTTGTTTTGGCGTCGAGCCAGCGCCTATGATTGCGCTCGGGCAAGAAAAATACGTGCGGTGCCATCGAGGTTGACGGCGCATGGTGCGGCTTCAGTGCGCTTGGCTCTGGAGGGGACGGTTTTCGCGCAGCATGAGATGCACGTATCGGTCCCCGTTGGTCAGAAGCCGCCAAATGCACACGGTGTGTATTTTCATCGCGTGTCTCATCCTCCTGAGGGGTATTACTTGCAGCTATCACGCGGTGTGTTTGTAGCATCTCCTGAGCTGACGTTTGTGCAGATGGGAACGATGTTGTCCCTTCAGGAACTGGTGTTGCTCGGGTATGACCTCTGTGGTACGTATGTGCGCGATGCCTTCGATGCTACTGGGTTAAACGTACGTACGCCGGTGACAACGCCGGCGAAACTGCTGGCTGCGGCGAAGCAGCTGCATGGTCAGCGGGGCGGAAAGGCTGCTCAGTGCGCTGCGCACTACGTGCTTGCAAACAGCGCATCGCCTATGGAAAGCCTTGCAGCGGCGCGTTTGACTCTTCCTCAAATGTACGGCTGGAGCGGGCTTCCTCGGGCTGAATGTAATTATGTGATTGGAATTCCGTCGAATTTAAGGCATCTTACCAGCAAGCAGTTTTTGAAGGCTGATTTGTGTTGGCCAAAACAAAGAGTAGTGCTGGAGTATCAGAGCGACTTGTGGCATACGGGTGCTGCGCGTATTGCTCACGATGCACGAAGGAGGAATGTGCTTCAGGCATTGGGTTTTTCGGTGATTGAGGCGACGCGAAAGCAGGTAGTTGCTTCGCACGAATTGGACATCCTCGCTGATGAAATCGGAAAAGCGCTGCATGTGCAGCGGGGAAAGGGACCTTTGCGAGCAGTAGAAGAACGTCGTGCGAGTGCTGATGCTATGCTGGCGTGGACGTTCGGTGAACTCCGAGACGGTGGGGAGGTGGGCTTATGAGCGGCGATGAGGACGAGAGGGATAGAGAGAAACATCGGCTGATGCAGCTTATGGAGGATTTAGGTTTTCCGGAAGAGTTTGGCGAGGTGTTGGTGCGTGAGTTGGGTGGTTCGTGGTCGCTGAGACGTATGACGAGATATCTGCTAAGTGCACGGCCTACGCGGTTTGAGCCTATCGCAGATGAGTTGGTGGTCATTTTGGAAGAGAGGTCGCGTATCGTGGACAAGCTGCAGACCGAGGAGGCAAACGTGGGATGGAATCAGTTTTTAAACAGGCCCCGAGCTGAGTAGTTCCGAGGTCTCCCGGTAAGAGCTTTGGGGTGTTGTTCGAGGTGGAGCGGGGGCTGCTTTTTGCGCGGCGGTGCGTGGTTTGCCTGCAGAGGTGAGTGCTTGGTTTTATGTTCCCCCGGGGCACGTGTTTGCCGTCCCTCCGCTGTATCGGGGGTGTGGGAGGGGCTTGTTGGCTCCGCTTTGGTTACGCTGCGAGTCGTTCTGGGCTTTCGGAGGGGGTCCTTCGTTGTGCATTGCGTGCTGTGCGCGGAGGATCAGGTTTTTGTGCTCGGGGTGG
>CAYFWL010000174.1:0-934 GCA_964346845.1 uncultured Eggerthellaceae bacterium
AATTACACGACCAAAAAGAACAAGCAGAACAACCCTGACCGTATCGAGTTGAAGAAGGATTGCAAGTGGTGTGGCCATCACACTCTGCATCGTGAAACTCGATAAGTAGTCAAGGAAACAGGAATACAGGCCAGTAGTTCAATTGGTAGAGCAGCGGTCTCCAAAACCGCAAGTTGTGGGTTCGAGTCCTACCTGGCCTGCCAGCTTGTTTGTAAGAGCAGCCTTAGAGGCTGCTTCTTTGGCGTTAAGAAGAGTAAACATTTTCGGTCGTAAGGATAAAAATGGCTCAGAAGTCAAAGACTCAGCGGGCAAAAGCATCGGCAGCACGTGCTGCGCGCAAAGAAGCTCGTGAGTTAGAGTCTCAAAAAGAGGCAGAGGCAATTGCCCCAGAAGATTCTTCCAAGAAGACCAAGATCAGTTTTTTTAAGAAGAGCGAAGAGTCTAAATCGACTCAAGCTCCTTCTACCGATGTGAAGAAGCAAAAGAATGAGGTCAAGAAGGAACGCTTCAAGTTCTTGAAGGAAGTTCGTTTTGAGATGAAGCGCGTGACCTGGCCCACCAGACCAGAGGTAATCCGCTGGAGTGTGGTCGTTGTCGCGGCTCTCATTTTCTTCGGTGTATACGTTGCGTTGCTCGATAACGCAATCGTTACCCCGATTCTCCTTCTGATTTCGAGTCTGGGAGCGTAGGTGAATTATGTCCAAGAAATGGTATGTGCTTCACACCTACTCCGGATACGAGAACAAGGTTAAAGCTGCCCTTGAGACTCGTATCGAGACCATGGGGTTGGAGAATAACATCTTTGGTATTGAGATCCCGACTCAGATGGTTGCGGAAATCAAAGACGGCGGCAAGCGTGTCGAAAGCGAAAAGAAGGTTTTTCCGGGATACGTTCTTGTTCGTATGGAGCTTGATGACCGCAGCTGGGCGGCCG
>CAYFWL010000174.1:944-3432 GCA_964346845.1 uncultured Eggerthellaceae bacterium
GTTCGAAGCACGCCGGGCGTTACCGGTTTTGTTGGAAGCCAGGGTAATCCTGCTCCTCTCACTCGTGAGGAATACAACAAGATTATGAAGCGCACCAGCCATGAGGCTCCCCGGAAGGTTTCCACGAATCTGGAGGTCGGCATGGTCGTTAAGGTTTCATCGGGCCCCCTCGCTGACTTCGATGGCGTTGTTTCTGAGGTTCATCCTGAAGCTGGTAAGGTCAAGGTTCTCGTTTCCATCTTTGGACGCGAGACTCCCGTTGAGCTTGCTTTCGATCAGGTTTCTAAGATCTAACTCGATAACACGAGCATCGCTCGCGCCCGCGTGGACCGGGGCTTCTCGCGAAAGATGCCTAGGTGATAGAACGTGTTAGTAAGATTTGGCAGCGTAACTGAAAGGTAGTTCGCAATGGCTGAAAAGAAAGTCACTGGATTTGTAAAATTGCAAATCCCTGCCGGTAAGGCAAATCCTGCGCCTCCGGTTGGCCCTGCATTGGGCTCTAAGGGTGTCAACATCATGCAGTTCTGCCAGGCATTCAATGCTCAGACTGCAGATAAGGGCGACACCATCGTACCTGTTGAGATCACTATCTACGAGGATAAGTCCTTCACCTTTGTGTGCAAGACGCCTCCTGCGGCTGTTCTCATCAAGGAAGCACTGGGTATCAAGTCGGGTGCTGGTACTCCTCATCTTCAGTCGGTGGGCACTCTGAGCATGGATCAGCTCCGTAGCATCGCCGAGACCAAGATGCCCGACCTCAACGCTAACACCGTTGAAGCAGCGATGGAAATCGTTGCGGGCACGGCGCGTTCTATGGGCGTGCGCATTGAGGGTCGTGAGATGAAGAAGAAGTACGTTCCTTCTAAGAAGGTTGCTGCTCTGCTCACAGGCAAGTAATGCTGCTTGCCTTGTTTTGAGGGACAGGTGATGTTACCTGTCTTACGGTTAAGTGGAAGGGTTGGCCAAACTCGCCATTACCACGAAAGGAAACAAAATGGCTAAGAAATCTAAAAATATGCGCGCGGCGCTCGCCAAGCTGCCTGAGGCTCCTGTAGCTCCTCTGGCTGCTGCGACTCTGGTTAAGGAGATCTCTACCGCTAAGTTCGATGAGACGGTTGTTGCTGATTTTCGCCTGGGTATCGATACCCGTAAGGCTGACCAGCAGCTTCGCGGTATGATCAGCTTGCCTAACGGCTCGGGTAAGACCGTTCGCGTTGCTGTTTTCGCCGAGGGTGAACTCGCTCGTGCTGCCGAGGAAGCTGGTGCCGACATCGTTGGATCTGATGATTTGATCGCCGACATCCAGGCGGGCAAAATTGAGTTCGACGCTGCAGTTGCCGTTCCCGAAATGATGGCTAAGGTTGGTCGTCTTGGTAAGGTTTTGGGTCCCCGCGGCCTGATGCCCAACCCCAAGCTGGGCACCGTTACCAAGGATGTCGCCAAGGCTATCAGCGATCTCAAGGGTGGCAAGGTTGAATATCGTGCGGACCGTTTCGGCATCGCTCATGTCATCATCGGCAAGGTCAGCTTTACCGCTGAACAGCTTGCCGAGAACTATGGCGCTGTTTATGACGAGATTCTGCGCATGAAGCCTGCAGCTGCTAAAGGTAAGTACGTCAAGTCCATCACCATCTCGTCCACTATGGGCGCTGGTGTCGACGTCGACCCTTCTGTTTCTCGCAACTACACGGTTGCTGCTGAGTAACGTTCTATCAAATATCTTGGAAAAGGACTCGCGAAAGCGGGTCCTTTTTTTATCGGTGGGGAATGTTGCAGAGCTTATCGCAGTCGGGGTTTGGGGTTCGGGTTGAAGGGGACCGCCTGCGGGCACGTGCGTGCAGGCATGCGCATGCCCGCACAGCAAAGTGGCAAGAAATACCGACTTGTCAGGGAGTTTGGTCCAAAAAAGAAGCGTCTATAGACGTTTGGATACGCGATGTGCATTTTTCGACCTGTTTTCGCTTATTTTACCCTGACAAGTCGGTATTTCTTGCCACTTTTGTTCGCGATGTCTTGTTATCGATTAATTCGATAGTCAGGTATTAAAACAAACTGCTAACTAAAGACTAGCCAAGAGATGAAGGAACCGCTAGAGTACTCCTTGCACATAAACCATAGTAAATAAGTAGGAATAACCGAAAGGAATTCATCATGTCAAAGTATAAGTTTGAAACCCTTCAGCTTCACGTTGGTCAAGAGCAAGCCGATCCTGCCACCGATGCTCGTGCAGTCCCCATCTACCAGACCACCTCATATGTATTCCGCGATTCCCAGCATGCTGCTGCCCGCTTTGGCTTGGCTGATGCGGGCAATATTTACGGCCGCCTGACCAACTCAACCCAAGGAGTGCTGGAAGATCGCGTCGCGGCCCTCGAGGGTGGTGTTGCAGCTTTGGCGGTGGCCTCGGGTGCGGCAGCTATCACCTATACGATTGAGGCGCTGGCCAAAGCGGGAGATCATGTGGTGGCCCAAAAGACCATCTATGGGG
>CAYFWL010000175.1:0-3372 GCA_964346845.1 uncultured Eggerthellaceae bacterium
GACCCTACTAAACAGGGGAGCCTGCCTTCGTAGGCTTACAGAAAATAACTCTATGAAAGCAAGGGCGCTGCTGCGAAGCAGTAAGCGAAATGGGCGCCGAAAGAAAGCCGCCACCCTCCCTTTCGCAACATTAAAAAATGCTGGCTAACCAGGGGCCATACTGCCCCGTCCACATGCTATTCAGCTGGCCAGAAACCTTATCCCAATCGAAGCCATTGAGGAAGATAAGCTCCAAATAGTTGCGGTTATCGATGGCGCGAGGTGTATTCATGAGCTGGAAGGCATACGTATAGGCGCAGGTGGGACACATGGTAACCACCGTTTCGCCCTCCTGCGCAAAGCTCAGCTTGGCATCTGCCTGCTGGCCCTGACGGTCATAATCGTAAGCGCTCACAGCACCACCGGCACCGCAGCAACCATGAAACACCGTCGTCTGCTCCTCGGAAGCGCCCAGCAGCCTACGGGTGGCATCCAAACACCGGCCATCACGATCTTGACAGGACTTAGAAAAGCACAAGGACAAACCCGTGCAGTCATGCTGCGGGGCAAAGCCCTTTTCCAACAGATACTCGGAAACCGTGGTAACTTCCACATCCATGTCGAAGCGCTTCATCGTGGTCTTCATGGCGTTTTTGCAGCCGGGACACGCACACACCACAATCCGAGCACCCGATGAGGCAATCTCGCCCGCAATACGTTCGCACAAGGCATCGGCCCGTTCGAAGAAGCCGGCGCTCTTCAAAGGCGAACCGCAGCAGTGATCGATCATAGTGGTCTTGCCGCCCAGTTCCTCCAAGGTAGCAAACACCTCGCGGGTAAGCTCGGGGCCATATGCCGCTAATGAGCAACCCGGGAAGAACGCCACGCTGCAATCAGACTGCGCGGGACCGGAAGCACTCTCAACGTGCCTGGTCAAATCAGCATAGCCAATATCCCAAATAGCACGATAGGCTGTAAAGATGTCCCATTCCTGATCAACGAGCACGCTCGACCACGCTTCACGAGGAATAAGCCCCAGCTTCTGGAAATCTTGACGAGCGGCATAGATAAGCTCAGACACATCGTTATGGGCAAAACAGGTCTGCTGGCAGGAAGTGCAGAAGAAGCAGCCGCGCACCGCCTGCGTTAGACAGGGATCATCGTGAATAGCGCGCGCCACCACGGAAGAATCTGCCCCGTCTCCCGCCTGACGCTGGATTTCCAGCATGCGCTTTGCAATCTGCCCCAAGTTCAGACCAGCACGGGAAAGGGATGAGCACGTCTCGCGGCAATGCCCGCATTCGGTGCACTGCCCCATGAATTTCCAGTAGATATCCTTACCTGTCAGTTCAGCCATTGCCGCCTCCTATGCGGTCAAACGACGGTACAGCATGGCAGCCTCATCGTAGGCCAAACTTGTAGCCGGATCGTCATTAGGGGAAAAAACGTTGTAGCCAACCAAACGCGCAACGGACGTTTCAGGATTCTGCTCATACACGGCAAGAACAAAGCAATCATTGCGTTTAGCCAGTTCAGACCAACGTTGTGCGTTCAGGTTCACGGTACCCGCAGAAAGTACCACCGAACCATCCACCGTCACACAGTTGTTAGGCAGATAACCTGCATAGGAAGCCTCGGCGGCAGGCTCGATACCCGCCAACGCAGCAGCCATGGCACGCCCCGCGCAGGCCCCCTGCAAACACGCCTCTTTCCAAAGCCCCGCGATGTGCGGCTTCCCCGATGCCAGGTTCTCTACCACAGCCACATCCCCCGCAGCATATACCGCGGGGGCGCTGGTGCGCATAAACCCATCAACCACAATACCTCCCCTGATTTCAAGGGAGCCTTCAGTGACGAAATCCAGATTAGGCTTCACGCCGTGAGCGAGCAGCACCTGGCTGTAATCGGCCACATCTCCATTGGAAAAAGTGACGCGAAGCTGGCCATCATGCAGTTCCGTCTCTTCAATCGCCTGGGAAAGTCGCAGGTCGACGCCTTTTTCTATCAGAGTCTCCTCAAGAGCAGCAGCGATATCCTCACCCGCCGTGCGGCGCATAACATGCTCGCCGCGCCCCAAAAGAGTCACCTCCACACCACGAGCCAAGCAGGCATCCACCGCCTTCAGGGCCACCATGGACGTACCGCTTACCAGCACACGATCACAATCAGCGCTGGTCAGAGCGTCCTTTAGAGCCTGAGCGTCCTCCAGCGTGCGCAGAGCAAGAGGCGAAAAACCCTCAGGGAAAGAAGCGAGGTCCATCACAGGAGAAGATCCTGAAGCAATCAGGCACGCATCATAGCTGCAGGTATGGTCACCTGCGATCACAGTGCGAGCCGACACATCTAAAGCCGTTACCGGCGCATTAGCGACCACTTCAAAATCAAGGGAAGCCAGCTCTTCGGCGCTCCAGGGAAACATTTCTTCGTAGCTGCTGGTTCCCGCTGCGTATTGCGAAGTCATTACAGGGCTATAGGGCAGATCGTCGCTTCGGGAAAACACCACGATTTTATCCTGGTACCCTGCTGTTCGTAACGCAATTATCGCGTTCACCGCCGCAGTACCGTATCCAATAATTGCCACTGTCCGAGACATGCGGAGCTCCTCTCTTTGAATGGCTTCAATTATACAAAAAAGAGAAGAGGGTGGGTGGTTCCCTCGGGGCGAGTGGTTCCCCTCGGGCGAACGGTTCCCTCGGGGCGTGTGGTTCCCCTCGGGCGAGTGGCTCCCTCGGGGTGTGTGGTTCCCCTCGGGCGAGCGGTTCCCCTGGCGAAAAGATTCCCACGGGGACGGATGCCCGTCTCGGAAGGTACGCCCAGCCTCGGGAGGGCGCTCACCCCAGGGTGGGTGATTCCCCCGAGACGGCGGTTCCCCTGGCGAAACGCCACATCCCTCATCGTGCGACTCGAGGTGTCGTTGAAGCATCGAGGACCAAGGACGAATGGCCCTTTTCGCCAAAACGCCCTAATCGCACCATACGCCTTGGAAGATGACGCCTAGCCGGCTCCTGGCAAAGCTCCTTGCTCACCCGTGCTCCTGGACGCCAAACGCGGCTGCATCTCGACGGAACGCTGGATTCTCCCACTGCCCTGGGCATCGGGCATAACCGCACCTCGATGGAACATCGGGTAAGCTTTTTGCACGCAAAACGAACAGGTCGCCAATGGTTGGGGGGTTATCCATCGGCGACCTGCTCTGTGTTTCAGACCTATACCTATATTAGACTAATGCCACTAATTGTCAATATCATATTCAAAATACTCTTCTTTTTTCGCGCAATGGCAGCAAGCAGCACGTGCATCGCAGCAAAACTGCTACCATAGCAGCCGTCAGCATCTTCAAAGGAGACCAGCTATATGAAGTCAAGGGTTAGACCGTAGATTCTCGGATTTTTG
>CAYFWL010000176.1:0-3318 GCA_964346845.1 uncultured Eggerthellaceae bacterium
AATGGCTCTTGTGGCAGGACGTCATGATATAAGTGAAAGCTTGATACGAAAGCTCGATACCGTACCAACAGTGAGGTGCTTTATGACCGAGAAAAACACCAATGATGCTTCATCGTTTTCTTTTAACGATGTTTTCAAGAACGCCAATATCGCTGCCGATGTTGTGCGCGTAACGCCTGATTTGCCGGGCGAGGGCAAGCAAGTTGATCCAACGCGCCAACAGACGCCGCATCCAGCTGAGGCGAATCAGCAGCCCTTCCAAGAATGTAGACGCGAAAACGCTCGTGTGGGTAGCGAGGGGAGAGGCGCCGTTCAGTCCGCCGAGAGGGGGGAGCGCACACCTGCCGCGCAGAAGGAGCGGAGGAAGCGTGCCTCCGTTGGGCAGGGGAATCCGCGCACGCCTGCCGAGCGTGCCTCCGCCGAGCGTGCATCCGCCGAGCGCGGGGAGCGCATGCCTGCCGAGCGTGCTCAAGCGCGTAGACGTGAGGATGTTCCCGTTGCTGCACGCACAGGGACCCCTCGGGGACAGCGAGCGAGCGAAATGTCTGGTCCTGATAGAAATTACCAGAGGCGTTCTCGCGGCGTGTCTGCAGGTGCGGCCAGCCGCTCATTCCTTCCATTGGTGAAAGCGATGCTTTCTTTGAAGGAAACAACACCGCTCGTTTCACTATTGAAAAAGGGAAGAAGAAGCACACGGGTCTCAAGGTTTTCCTTGGCCTGCTGCTGGTCGCTCTGCTGGCATGGGGCGGCACCTTGGGCTATTCTGCGTTTAAGGCGAAAGATGCTGCTAACGTGGTTCTTTCCAACGTAAAGACCGCGCAGAAGGCGGTAAAGGACAACAACTTCACAGCGGCCTTAGGGGTTGTCGATTCCCTTTCTGCTCACGCGGCGATCCTGAATAAAGAGCTGTCGGGTCCTCAGTGGGCGCTGGCTACAGTGATTCCCGTGATTGGCGACGACGTGAAAGCGGTGCGTACGCTGGCTGACGTTCTGGATAATTTATCCTCACAGGCGCTGAAGCCCATGGCAGATATCGTTGCGCAGTACCCTATCGACTCCATTCTCTCATCCGATGGCGTTAATGGTGCCGCTGTGGCCGAGCTAAGCCAGGTAGTCAGCGAGACGGCGCCGTTGATGCAGGACGCTGCTGACAAGATGCAAAACCTGCCGCCCCTGCATATCGAAAAACTGAGCAGCAAAATCACTCCATTGGTTTCTCTGTTTGGGGAAATAAACGGCATCTACCAAACGGTGGGTGATTATGCTCCCGTTATCAATGGCTTGCTGGGTGTTGAGGGTTCACGTACCTACCTGATTGCTGCGCAGAATACTGCCGAGATTCGTGCCGGGGGTGGCTTTCCTGGTGCTATGGGTCTGCTGATGGTGGACAACGGTGTTGTCGAGATGGGCGATTTCGGTTCGCCCTGGGATTTGCTTACTGACACCTATCCTGAAGGGGTTTCCACGCCGGAAGAAAGCGGCGAACTCTTCTTTGCTGATGCCTATCTATACCCCCGCGATGTGGAATACAACCCCGATTTTAAACAATGCGCTCAGGTGTGGGCGGCATCGTATGAGGCCCAAAACGGTGTTAAGATCGATGGCGTGATTTCGGTAACACCGGCAGTGGTGCAGCGGGTCTTGGCGCTGACGGGGGACATCACGCTTTCTGATGGCACCGAGATGACAGGCGAAAATGCCACCAAGGTGCTGCAGAGCGACTTGTATTGGCGTTATTCGTCAGAAAGCACTCGGTCAAGAGAAAAGAACGCCTATACGGATGCGCTTTTCGGAGAAGCAGCTCAAAAATCTTTCAAGAAGCTCATGAGCGATTTGAATCTCAAAAAAGCCAAGAGCCTTTTAGAGCTTGTTGAGGAATCCGCCGATAAGCGCGAGATTATGGTGTATTTTGCGAATGACAAAGAGCAGGCCCTTATTGACGATATGGGTTATTCGGGCAGCATGAACGATGATCCGCTCAAACCGCAGTTGGGGGTATTCTTCAGCATCACGACCGCCTCAAAGTTGGGTTGGTATGTCGATATCGATTCGGAGCTTTCTGAAGGTGTTGTCAACGATGATGGCACGACAAGCTATCAGGTATCCATCGATTTTTCCAACACGCTGTCTTCCAGCGAGGTTGAGTCTGCGGGTTTATTGATTGCTGGCTTATACGATGGTGACATGGGATCCTGCATTCATCTTATCGCCCCTGCAGGTGGCTCCATAAGCGATTTTTCTGTTGATATGCCCGAAACAAGAGGGCGTCGCTCAGATTTAATTCCGGAGACTGAAGAATGGGTTGAAGGAACGTTTCAGGGTTTGCAGACAATGTATGTGAATGGCGTCTCCATGATGCCGGGCGATACAGTCTCTTGCTCTTTTACCGTTACGACGGCGAAAGGAGCAGAGCCTTTGACGCTTGCGACAACGCCTACGCTGACCGAGTATCGTTAAGGGGTTTGTGGGCTTGTGTTGCTTGGAAGGAGATAATGAAGCTGCATGCTCCCATGAATCGCAGTCTCTTGCCTGTAAACACGATAATTACCCAAAACGGTCGCAAAAAGTCGAGTTTTGGGTAAAAGGATGGTGAAAAAATGGCTGCAATGAGTGAAAAGGATCGGGGCAGCGATTCTTGCGGCCAATAGAGAAGAGTCGGAAAACGCATCATTTTCTTTGATGTCCATCTGATATGTTCACGTAATAGGTAACACAAGGCGTTGAGGGCGCTCAGAACGCATACACTCGCATCGGCAAAGACAGTCTCACGTATTGGCAATGTCTGCGGTAGAGCTGATTATCCCGAAGGTTCTCTTGAGGTGGTGCAGCGACCTTGAATGTCGTGCGCACACTGCAAGAGGTCTTGAGAAACAGTCAGCCCAATCAACAAACTTCTAGTGGGCGATATCGCAATCAGGCTCAATCCTAGACAGATTTTGCAGGTCTTATTCAGGACGGTTTCGAAGCGTTCGTCTTCTGCTTCTAACGTCATTTTATGGACCACGAGATTCATCTTCGCGCCAACTACGCTGCACGGCTTCTTGAGGACGTCTTTTCTCTTAGTGCTGCAGTTTGCGCGGGCCAGCGCATCGAACTCGAATACCCTTTCGTACCTTATCTCTTTTTAGGAAGTTTTTAACTGGGTAGGGATGTGAGCTTACTCACATATATGATCGTCGGGCAGCTCGTAGACAACGTATTGTTATCGTGACTGATCTTCCCCTAGATAAGCCTGCTTCAAAATGCGCAGTTTAACAAAAGCTGCAGCAAGCCCTTGATGGGCACGGCATCAATAAACGCTTGTGTCGTAAGGGTGTG
>CAYFWL010000177.1:0-3234 GCA_964346845.1 uncultured Eggerthellaceae bacterium
CCCCGTCTCCGGCCGCATCTGCGCCTGCCCCGGTGCCGCCTGCTACGTCTCAGGCCGCACCCGTGCCGACAGCCAAACTGTGCCCCGTCTGCTCCGCCCCCCTGTATGAGAATTCCGGATTCTGCACTACCTGCGGTACAAAAATACAACGCTAGAGGAGGTACTGAATATGTTTTGTGAAAAGTGTGGTACAAATCTTCCAGACGGTGCGGGTGTCTGCAATGCTTGTGGTGCACCGGTCGAATCCGCCCCGCCTAGCTATGCTGTAGCGGAGCCCACCCACGCAAATCCCGTCCCCGTAGCGCCGGTCTACACTGCTCCGGCCCAGCCAACCTATGCAGCAGCCCCCGCTCAGGCGACATATGCGCCACAGCATCAGCCTTCAGTCTATCCTGGACAGCTGGGGGGAACTGAACCCCTCTCCCTTGGGCAATATCTTGTAATGCTCCTGGTGATGTGCGTGCCCATCCTGAACATCATCATGCTGTTTGTATGGGGGTTTGGCAGCTCATCGAACTTGAACAAGAAGAACCTTGCACGAGCAATGCTCATCGTATGTGCAATAGCGTTTGTCTTATCCCTTATATCCTCGATCTTTTTTGCTAGTGCCATGAGTGCGTTGTTCAATAGCTATTCCTACTATTAGAGCGCCGTTGTGTACGAGACGAACGGAAACAAAATGTAAGGGGGTGGCGATGGAGAGCTTGAAGTGGCAAATCAGTGTGCCTCTTTTCAGGAACGCAGTTATCATGCGGCAGCTTGGGCTTGCCATCGGCGTCCCCTTCGGGATCGTTGCACTGGTGATAGGACTCGCCTCGGGCAAGAGCGTCTATACGCTCTACGGGCTGGGGCTTATTTTTGCCCTGCTGTTTTTTACCTGGATCTTTGTTTTGGTGGTCTATCGGGGAAAGTACGATGCCGAGTTTGTATTGGACAAGAACGGCATACGCTGCCGAACGCAGGCAAACCAGGCAAAAAAGAATCGTGTCGTGAACGCACTAGCCGTCGTGTTCGGGCTTTTATCTGGAAGTCCGAGCGCTGCAGGCGCGGGAATGCTGGCGCAATCACGACAGGAGGTGTTTCTGCGGTGGAGCTGCGTTACGAAGGTGAGGTATAAACCGAAAAGCTGCACCATCCTTTTGTGGGAAGGTCTTTCGGGGCAAGTCGCACTGTTTTGCACTGAGGATGGCTATCCGCACATTGAGCGAGAGGTACGGCTTCATACGGCACAGCTAGAAAAGGGAGGTGCCAAACCATGAGGGCCGTCTGGGTAACTGCAGTCGCCCTGCTGGCAGCGCTTATGCTGTCTGCCTGTGCGCTGTTGCCTCCTACTCCTAGCAATGAGCAGATTGTCGAGGCAATACAGATATCCAATGATTCACAAGATGTGCCGCTTGAGCTGGTATATGAGGAGATGCAGGTTCCTCACCGCTATCCAGGAAAGGCGAATGCAGTGGTTTGGGTGGCGGACGAGAGCATCCAAAGAAACTTTTTGATTGCCTACAATAAGGAATCAAAGGTGTTTTATGTGGAGAGCTTTACGACGCTGGTGCTCGGCGAGGATGGCTCGTATCGAGAAGAGGATCTGTAGGATTGGAGATTTTCTCCTTCTCTGTGGTAGCATGCTTATGCTCAGGAAGGAGACGTCAGACCACATGTCCGAATTGGCCATACTTGATTTCATACAGACTGCCATGCGAAGCACCCTGCTCGACCATGGCATGGTCGTCTTCTCGACCCTTGGAAACCTTGGCGCTCTTTGGATCGTGCTGGGGATAGTGCTTATATGTTTGCCCCGCTTTCGTATGGCCGGTATAGCTGTTTTGATAGCCCTTGCTTTTTCTGGTATCTGTTGCGAACTCCTGATAAAGCCTCTGGTTATGCGTCCACGCCCCTGTGATGTCAGCACTGCGGTGAACCTGTTGATTACCTGTCCGAAAACCTCTTCTTTCCCATCGGGGCACACAACGGCGGCCTTTGCGGCAGTTTCTGCCTTGGCCTTTGGGAAGGCACCGCGAAAACTGGTTGTTCCAGTTACTGTCGCAGCCTTCGTTATGGGATGTACCCGACTTTACCTGTATGTGCATTATCCGAGTGATGTGTTGGCGGGAGCAGTGCTTGGCGTATTCCTTGGTTTTGTTGCCGTGTCGCTCGTTCGTTATGCTGGCAGCAGGCTTTCGCGCGGGAAGAAGAAATCTTGCCTTGCTCCGCTGTACGAATCGGAAGATGGGGAATTGGAGATATAAGGCCTTATAGAAAAACTAACTCCAATATATGGTGAGGCTTCTTTCCCCCTTTTGCGATACCGGAAATACATCCCAGGCAATTACAGATAACGTCACTTGTGGGAATGCTATCTGCGTGTGCCCTCATTTTTGATTCTCGTACATCTTCAGGAAGTTCTTTACATGCCCATTCGGGTAAGTCGGCTCCGAACCACTTTGGTGCATATGTTACATAATGTAGCGGCAATGGCTTCATTGTTGTCTCCCCGCAAAAGACGGAGTTTTCACCCCGTTCCTGTAATTCAACTACCGTAATGTTCATCTTGGAAGCCAACGATCGTATTGCCCTGTGCATATCAGGTCGTTTATGAGAGCGCCAGCAGTCCTGCACAGCCATTTCTCTGCCCTTATAATCAGGGAAGACAAAACTGCTGTCTGCGTCAATCAGTTCGTATATAGAAATAAGACCTTGTGCATTGGACCACTCGCTCAATAGAATTGCGCACGTATTACAGTTGTATACCGCAGTATCGTCCGGCTGAGTTTTTGGCGCTTCATCACGACAGCAGTTTCCTAATACAGCTCCTTGGCTATTAAGCATGTAATCTGATGCAGCTTGAGCTGCCTCGGGGAGAGTAGCTTTCAGCCTGCAGCTCGGGTAGTAGATTTTCCTCGCCATCGGTTTCTCCCCTGTTCATCTATGCCCCGTCCAATGTACTGGCTAGTTTATCATGCTCAGAAAGAGCTTGGGTGCTCATGATTGTATGATGTTCAGTTGGGATGGTATCTTTTCTGGACACTAGAACCGTGCAATGATTTTTGGGGGAGTACATGGCATCTGTCATACTTTTCAGCTTTTGGGTTATCCTGAATGCCTTTCACCGCTTACTTTTCAAAGTAAGCGCAACACAAGGGGGTGCGGACATTTTTTTGGACATCCTAGGCTGTAAGGCCGTGGAGTGGTCAAGGAAAAACGGACAATTATTTAAGTATTTTCAGGCACCTCGCC
>CAYFWL010000178.1:0-3233 GCA_964346845.1 uncultured Eggerthellaceae bacterium
CTGGCCTTCCTGCCGTACTTCCAGAGGTTCTTACGGTAGTTGAGGTCGCAGGAGACCGTGATGCCGCGCTTTTTCGCCTCCTTGACGGACTCTATGGAAAGCTCCATCGCACTCTCGCTGATGGCGGGCGTAATGCCGGTGATGTGGAACCAATTCACGCCGTCAAACGCCTTGTCCCAGTCGATATCGCCGGGCTTGGCCAGCGCAATGGCGGAATAGGCGCGGTCGTAGACGACCTTACTCGGGCGCTGGTTCGCGCCGCTCTCGAGATAGTAGATGCCCATGCGCCCCTCACCGGTGACGATGCGCTTGGTATCCACATTGAAGCGGCGCAGCTCCGCCTTGCAGGCGTCCGCGATAGCATTGTCAGGCAGGACCGTCAGGAAAGCCGCATCCTCACCGTAGTTGGCAAGGGAGACGGCAACGTTCGCCTCGCCGCCGCCGAAGGTAGCCTCAAGCATCGGGGACTGGAAGAAGCACTCCTGTCCGGGTGCTTTCAGGCGCAGCATGATCTCACCAAACGTTAAAAACTTCATCGTTCGTCCCTCCTTACTTCTGCAGCAGGTGGACGGCGAAGCCGCCGAACTCCTGCTTGAGATAGACCGCGACCATCTTCTCGCCCTTGTACTTGGCGGTGGACTCGTCGAGCGTGAAGCCGTTTTTGGCCAACTCTGCCGTCGCGCGGGGAATGGAATTGGTTTTGACCGCGATGTGGCCGTTCTTGCCGAGATAGGGGCTCTTCATGACCTCCACGCCGCTGCCGGCAAAGTTGGAGCTGTTGCCCTCCTTGATACCGAAGCCGAAGGCTGCATCGAGTGCCTGACACACGGCGAGAGATTCGTCCGCATCAGCGGTATTCACGCCGACGTGCGCGATCTCAAAGCCGAGCGCGATCCTGCGTGCCTCCCTGCAGAGGCTCGTGATCTTATCGAAGTTGTGCGCGGCAATATCCGCCTTGGCGCACAGCCAGCTGCCGCCGACCGCATAGATAAACGGGGCGGAGATGTACTCGGCAAGGTTCTTTTCGTTCACGCCGCCGGTGGGAATGAACCTGATACTGCCGAACGGACCGGAGAGCGCCTTCATGGCCGTCAGTCCACCGTAGACGTTCGCAGGGAAGAACTTCACGACCTTCAGGCCGCAGGCCATCGCCTGCATGATCTCGGTCGGCGTCACGCAGCCGGGCGTTACGCCGACGCCGTGCTCAAGACACCAGACCACGATCTCCTCATTGAAGCCGGGAGAGACGATGAACTTCGCGCCGCGGGCGACGGCGTTCTTGCACTGCTCAAGCGTGATGACTGTGCCCGCGCCCACGAGCATATCGGGACACGCCTGTGCGACCGCCTCGATGGAATCGGCCGCCGCTGTGCGGAAGGTGATCTCCATCACGTCCACGCCGCCCGCGAGCAGTGCTTTTGCGGTCGGCACTGCGTCCGCCGCATCGTCAAGCACGACGACGGGAACCACCACGGCGTTAAAGAGTCTTTCTAATGCATTATTCATAACAGTTCCTTCTTTATTGCGCTTTCAGCTTATGTCTTGCAGGCTTTTGACTCATAAATCTGTAAAGCCTATACCTCAGATGCTCAAAATCAGCAAATCACATCAGCCCTCTGTTGCTTCGATAAGGCCTCTCAAGTAGCCAATCGCGTAATATCTTCCTATTGCATCGTATCCCGCAACCGTAGAGCTTTCGCCCGGCATGGTCGGCACATGGTCGACACGTACAGGAACATTCACATGGCACGTCCTGTATATTTTCATCAGCCTTGCCATGTCAAGCTCGCCGTTATCATGAAAGGTTTCTCTAAAGTTTTCCTTTGTGCCAACCACATTGCGAAAGTGTACAAACATTATTTTATCTGCCACCTGCGGGATCAAATCGTACACATTTTCTCCCATGGTATGGAAGTTCGCCTGGCAAAAAGTAAGCCCCAAATTCCGGCTCTGCACAATACCGTTAATGGCGTATTTAATATTATCATAATTGATCATGATTCTGGATACACCGCCGAGATTTGCGATGGGAGGATCGTCCGGATGAAGCGCGAGATCGATATTGTGTTTTTCAGCCTCCGGAATTACGGCTTCGATGAAATATTTATAATTTGCCCACAACTGATCTTCGGTGATCAGAGCATCCGTAGGCACATAGTCAGCAATGTTGAAACCAGTAACTCTGGCTCCTCCGCGTTCGGGCAGATCCTTGCTCGTCCTCGTCCACCCAACGTACGCCATCCAGTTAAAACAGATCGTTCGAATATCCAATTCATCCATGATAGAAAACATCTTGATGACTTTTTCGATGCTCTCATCACGTTTGGCATCCCCTGCTTTAATATGGTCATGAAGATAGTTTGGCATCGGCTCAATGAGCTTTGGGGTTATCCCGTAGCCGTTGAGCTTATCGCAGATGGTCTTCCAGTGGGAAATATCCTCTATGTTAAACTCCTTGTCCTCGGGAAGAAATAAGTCGCCGACTTTAACGCCAAGCTGACGTCCGACTTCCCAGGAAGCATCCGGCTTTCCACGGTATATGTCACATAAAATCATAGCTGTCCCTCATGTTACAGTGCCGACTGACTGAAATCGCCTTCCTTAGCAAGACGGTACTCCTCGCTCCAATCAAGCTGCCGATATTCTTTTCCGCGCTCGTCAGTCTTTATGAATTTGATCAGATGGTCCAGCATTTCTTCCGTCCATACTGCAAGATCGATTTGCGCGGTAGTAAATTTGTTCTGGGTTATCATCTCGAAGCCAAAAATGTCCTTTATCTGCGTCTTTGCCCCGTTCTCAACAACCTCAACGACCATCTGCGGCGGAAACAGCACGCCTCCGCTGCAGCCATACACAATGTCTCCCGGAAGGCAAAGTGCCGCGTGCTCCCCGTCGCCCATTCGAACGGGTCCATTAAAATTCAACATACAAAAATCACGGATCGGCGTCGGATCGATACCCCTGTAGTAAACATTGATCCCATCGATCTTTTTCATTTGTTCTATGTCACGGATCCCGCCCCAGATGACCGCGCCGCCGGTATGGGTCTTCGCTTTAATGGCAGTCGTTAAATTTCCGCCGACAAAAGTGCCTTTATATACCTTGTCAAACATATCGATAACGGCCACATCTCTATCCGTAAGAGAGTCGATGACCCATTGATTGGCAAGTCCTGATCTTCCCTCCGACGCAGCCTGTTTGTTTGAAGCTTCAAAATAGTCCGGACGTGCCGG
>CAYFWL010000179.1:0-3230 GCA_964346845.1 uncultured Eggerthellaceae bacterium
CCATACGCAGTACGAACAGAACCATGATGGTCGGCATAATGCCCGGCAGTGTGACGTGCAGCATCTGCTGGAAGCGGTTCGCACCGTCCATACGGGCGGCCTCGTACTGCTCCTGATCGATGCCGGACAGCGCAGCCAGATAGATGATAGAGTTCCAGCCGATGCCCTGCCAGATGCCGGACAGGACGTAAATCGGGCGGAATGCACCCTGATCGATCATCAGGTTGCGCCGCGTTCCGCCGAACAGTTCAATAATCTGAGAAATCAGACCGTTCTCCTGACAGTAGATTTTGATGAGCGAGCATGTCACAACCAGTGAAATAAAATACGGCATGTAGGTTATCGTCTGCACGGTGCGCTTAAACTTGCTGTTTTGTACTTCGTTCAACATAAGCGCCAGCAGTATGGGAGCGGGAAAGCCGAAAATAATGCTCTGCGCACTCAGCATGAACGTGTTGCGCAAGAGGCGCCAGAAATAGATGTCTTTGAAGAAGCTTTCAAACCACATAAAGCCGACCCAGCTGCTGTTCCAAATGCCGCGCGTGGGTTTATAGTTTTTGAAAGCAATAATCAGACCGTACATAGGCTTGTAGCAAAACAGAGCCAAATAAACCAGCACGGGCGCAATCAGCAAATACTTGTATTTGTTGAGTTTGAAGTCCCGGACTATCCGCTGCGAAAACGTCTTTTGGGTTGAAACGCTTCGAGCCGTCATAGCATCGTCCCCTTCGTTTTGAAAATCGACGCTGAATAAAAACGCCGACTCGGTGGCCTGTTGTCTGTGCTCTTACCGAACAAACGCGCGAATCGACTGCCCGGTAAGCGCACAAACCGGTAATTGGAGAAGGATCGGGGTTTGTGTACACAAGCCCCGATCTTTGAATGATCCGGTGTCAAGCGATCATGATTCGAAAACCACTCTCGTGCCGGTATTGTGTTGAAATCAGCGGACCATATAGCGATCGTAGCAGGCCTGGCGGATTTCGAGGATGCGGTCCAGATTGTAGTTGGAATAATCGGCCAGGTATTTCTCCCACACGGCGTCATCTTCGATGTCCAGCGCGCCGGTTACGAAGTTTGCAAACGACTCGGTGGTGTAGGTGCCGATGTTGCCCGCGATCAGATCCAGTTCATCGGACTCTTCCACTGTGAAAGTCGTGCCGGAGGGCCACTTCCATGCGCAGGTCACGTCGATATTCGGATAGAACCAAATGTCGTTGGCATCAATGGCGACCTGAGAATTCTTCATGTACAGCAGCTTGGTTGCCTGAATGCCGGCGCCGGACCAGGTCTGTCCGCCGTACTTGGTGATCGGGTCGGTATCGGGGTCGTTGGCGACCAGTTCCGTCAGCTGGGGTTCGCCGTTTTCATCGTATTCCCAGGAAACGCCTTCCTTGCCGAAGTTCCAGTACAGATGGCCTTCCTTGGTGTATGCATAGTCCAGAAGCCGGAGGCAAAGCTTCATGGTTTCTTCGTCTGCGCACTTGGTCACAACATAGGTGTTGGTGCCAATGCCGTAGCCGCCGAACACCATGCTCAGCGTTCCGTCATCGCCGGTGGGATACTGCATGCCGACCCAAACGCCTTCCTTGCCCTCTGCCGCGCGCTCCTTGGTCCAGTTGTTCAACTGCCCCATCGAGGTGATAGAGATGCCGACCTGGTCGTTATGCACCTTGGACTTGATGGAGGTGTCATCCAAGGAGAAGCTGTCCTGATCCAGCAGGCCTTCCTCCCACAGATGGTTCAGCCATGTGACATAGGCGCGCCACTCGGGTGTTACCTGGGCCAGATTGATCTTGCCGTCCTTGACAAAATACTGGGCGTCGGATGCGCCGTAGGCACCGAACGCGCCGGAAAGGCCGGTGCTCCTGAAGCGGCTCCAGGCGAAGGCGAACTTCGCGCCGTACTTCTCGTTGAAAACGCGGATGACGTTTTCGAACTCGGAAATGGTCTTCGGGTAGTCCAAGCCGCACTCCTCAAGCCAGTCGGTGCGGACGACCGGGCCGAGGTAGGTGTCGTTCCAGCCGCCGTCCTCGCGGAAGAAGTTGAAGGCATAATACCGGCCGTCATCGGTCTTCATTGCCTTGTCATAGGCGGGATTGCTCTTGAGGAAGTGATAATACGCCGGCGCGTATTCTTCAATGTAGTCGCTCAGATCCCAGATGATTTCATCATCCAGATACAGGGACGCGTTGTCCATGCAGTAGATGCCCATGATGTCCGGCAGGTTGGTGGGATCGGCCATCAGCGTGTTGGTGTAAACGCCGCCATCCGTGCCGACGGTTGGGAAAATGAAATCGATATTGATGCCGGTCTGCTCGATCAGCCCGGTATGGAAGGGGGATTCAGTCCAGTCTTTGTACTTGTTGTGAGGGATAATAGCGTCCTGAGCGTAGAATGTGACGGTCTTATCCGTTGCAATGGGATAAGTGTCTGCGCCGCTCAGCAGGTCGAGAGCGAGCGCGGGCATCGCAGCAAGCAACAGGCACAGCAACAGTGCGATAGCCAAGATCTTCTTCATGACAGATACTCCTCCTCTTTCCTTCGGGATAGCGGCACGGAACCGCCTCCCAAATCCACGTTCATATTTTAACATCAATTGTACAATTTGTCAACTATTATGTGGTTAAAAATTCAAGACGTATGATAAAGAATGAAAGAATACTTTCGGGGATTAACGGATCCGCGTCGGCACGCAAAAGTACCACACGAGGCAGACTATTGCCGGGAAACGGATGGGGTTCAAAAGCCCCGTGATACGATGCAACAAGCCCCAAGTACGGTTATCCCAAAGAGCCGCCTCGCGTTGAGACGGCTCTTTGCAATGCCAGAATTATTTGATTTCCACGGTCTTTCCGCTTCGGAACGCCTTGTATTCGTTTTCGAGGAGCTCGGTGAGCGCGATTGCGGCGTCCATGCCGAACTCGATCTCCTTGCCGTAGAGAACGCCGTCGATGAACTGGCGAAGCGCCATGGGGGAGGGGTCGGGCAGTTTGTCGGGCGTCATCCAGCCGTCCATGCCTTTTACGCGGTAGCGCACTTTGCCGCCGTCCTCGATGATGACGGAGCCGTCCGTGCCGTACAGTTCGACCAAGGGCGCGGACCACGGGGTGACGAAGCCGGTCTCGAGCACGGCGATCGCCTTGTTTTCAAACTCTATGACGGACACGGCGTTGTCTTCCATCGTGTCGGGGCAGCACAGCGTATTGAACATGGAATTCACGCGGACG
>CAYFWL010000180.1:0-3197 GCA_964346845.1 uncultured Eggerthellaceae bacterium
TCAGGCAAATCGGAATTGAAGCCGAGGCTTCGTTTGCCTACACGCTGGGCAACAATATCTGCCAAGCCGACAAAAGCGCCGCCTAAAATGAAGAGAATATTGTTGGTATCAATATGGATGAGCTCCTGTTGAGGATGTTTGCGACCGCCCTGCGGCGGAACAGATGCCTCCGTACCTTCCACAATCTTAAGCAGAGCCTGCTGAACGCCTTCACCCGAAACGTCGCGGGTGATGGACAGGTTTTCCGCCTTACGCGCAATCTTATCGATTTCGTCAATGTAGATAATGCCGATTTCCGCGCTGGGGATATCGAAGTCAGCAGCAGTTATGAGTTTAAGGAGGATATTCTCAACATCTTCGCCTACATAACCCGCTTCGGTCAGCGTCGTTGCATCGGCGATGGCAAAGGGCACTTTGAGCGTGCGCGCCAACGTCTCCGCCAACAGCGTTTTACCCGAACCGGTAGGACCTAAAAGCAGGATATTGCTCTTCGCGAGCTCAACCTCGTCCTCGTCGGCAACCTCTTCCATGCCAATGCGCTTATAATGATTATAGACCGCAACGGAAAGCGCCTTTTTGGCCTCCTCCTGACCTACCACATGCTCGGACAGGCGCTGGTAGAGCTCACGCGGTGTGGGAAGGTTCTCCAAAGACGTCTCTTCAGCATAATCCCTATCGCGGTCGAAATCATCATCGGCCTCGTTGTGACCACGGTAATAAGGGTCATCCGGATTGCCGAAATAGTCAATCTTACCCCCTTGAGCCACAATGGCACCGGCACAGATGGACACGCACTCGTCACAAATGCTGACATCCTCGGGCCCCGAAACCATGGCGTTCGCCAGAGAAGCGGGTTTACCGCAAAAAGCGCAACGAGGCTCGGAAGTATTGTCGCGATTATTAACCATATTCCCTATTCGTTCTCTTCAGAAACCTGCCCGTGAGAGGTGGCGATCTTATCGACCAAACCATAATCAAGAGCTTCTTGAGCAGTCATGTAGTTGTCGCGCTCGGTATCGCGTTGAATGGTTTCCACATCTTGACCAGTGTTTTCAGCAAGAATCTCATTCAAACGTTTACGGGTCTTCAACATGAAATCGGCAACAATAGCAATCTCCGTTTGCTGACCCTGAGCGCCACCAGAAGGCTGATGGATAAGAACCATGGAATTGGGCAAGCAATAACGCTTACCTCGAGCTCCCGATGACAGCAAAACAGCGGCCATCGATGCACATTCACCGATGCAAACGGTAGACACCTCGCACTTGATGAACTTCATGGTGTCCAAAATAGCAAGACCAGCCGTTACCGAGCCACCAGGTGAATTGATGTAGAGAGAGATGTCCTTATCGGGATCGACGCTCTCCAGATGAAGGAGCTGCGCAACAACGGTGTTTGCCACCGCATCGTCAATCTGCTCACCCAAAAAAACAATACGCTCATTGAGCAGGCGCGAATAAATATCATAGCTGCGCTCTCCGCGGGGAGACTGCTCAATCACGTAAGGGATCAAAGCTCCCTTTACCTTTTCTGCCATACCTACCTCACTTTCGGCGGCCGCTTTAAAGCGGCCGCCATAATCGATTCAACAACGTAGCCCATGATACTCAAAGCTGAAACGAAGTTTCTTATTTGAAAGCAATCTGAAACCTGGGAAAGGCTACTCGGCATCGGCGTCAGCATCAGCCTGCTGACCAAAAGGAATCTCGGTCACCACGGCACTCGCAACGGCATCCTCCAATGCCTTTGCACGCAAAACGCCTTCACGAACCATATGGAGCCGACCAGCCTGCTTCCAGTTCTCGTACAAGTCTTCCCAATCGCTGGCAGAGGCCTTGATAAATTCGGCCTGAATATCGTTTTCTTCGCAGGTCAAATCGAAGTGACGTGCCCACGCATCCAGAGCTAAATTCTGTTTGACGATGTCGACTGCTTGCAGCTTCAGGTCTTCCTTCAACTGCTGCGCCGTAATGTTTTGAGCCTTCAGATATGCATCATAGGTCTGACCTGAACGCTGGAGCTGCTGGAAGAAATCTTGCAGCAAATCCTGTTCCTGCTGTTCGACCATCGCTTCAGGAGCATCTTCGCTAACGCGCTCGACCAACACACCCAGGATGCGATCCTCTTTCAAACGTGGCAAGTATTCAGCCTTTTGCTGCGTAACGGATTCGGACACACGCTCACGCAGTTCGGCAACGGTTTCAAAGCCAAAGTTATCGGCAACCCAAGCATCATCAACCGTGGGGCTCATCTTGACCTTAATGCCCTTGACTTCAATCTTTAAAGACAGCGATTCCGTCTTACCGATAAGCTGATTGGTGTAAACCGTGGCGGTTTCGCCAACGGGCATGACGAATTCAATCTTCTCACCAAGAGTAACTCCGGTAAGCTTTTCATCAAATTCTTGGGGAAGCAGGCCCGAGCCAATAGTGTACTGGAACTCCTCAGAGGTCAAGAAATCAACCGCATCGCCCTTGTCATCGACAGATTCCATAGCCAAAACCAGACGATCGCCCGCACTTGCCTTAGCGTGGTTACCCGCGTCTTCAAAGCGCGCATACTGATCGATGATGGCATCAAACTGCATATCAATTTCATCATCGCTTACCTCAGCAGCAGGCAAATCAATAGCAACAGGCTCATAGCTCGAAAGCTCGATCTCATTGCGCAGGCCAATAGCGAAGGAGAAGGTAAAATCCTGACCACCGACAAGAGGCTGAACCTCGTCAAACGCTGCCTGACCAATGGTGAACAGATTGCTCTCATCAATAGCGAGCGGCATAACGTCATTAATCAGCTCTTCGGTAACATTTGCTAAAACATAGCCCGCGCCCAAGGCAGAATCGATAACTGCACGAGGAGCTTTACCCTTTCGAAAGCCTGGGAACTGATATTTCTGGGCAGCCTCCTTATAGGCACGATTGATGCGAGAGTCAACATCAGAAGCCTCAACAGTGACTGCAATCCGCGCGCGGTTATCTTCGAGCATTTCTACGTTAGTTTCCACGAATAATCCTCCATCATTACTCATTTAATCACGATTTTTTGCGATCAAGAACACGGTATGAGCGTATGTATCAATGTATACACAACGAGACATTATCGCATATTTGAGGATGATGGGGAAGCCCGCCCTTGGAGCGGATAAGGAAGCCCGCGCCGCGAGGCGGGCGCGGGCGCCGGGGCGCCGGGCGGAT
>CAYFWL010000181.1:0-3169 GCA_964346845.1 uncultured Eggerthellaceae bacterium
GTCACCATGGCTCAGGGGCTTTCTTTGGTTGATCCGGGTAAGAAAGCGCTTGCTTTTATCGGGGACTCTACCTTCTTCGCAAGCGGTATGACGGGTGTGGCAAACGCCGTGTATAACCAGCACGATATCACCCTTGTGGTGCTCGACAACGCTACCACCGCTATGACGGGTGCGCAGCCTCATCCCGGGACGGGGCAAACGCTCATGGGTCCCCGAAGTGAGCCGCTTTCTCTTCGCGCTGTCCTGGCGAGCCTGGGTGTGAAATGCATCGAGACAGCCAATCCCTTGAATCTGGAAGAGAGCATCGCCGCAGCTCAGCGAGTCCTTGCCTTCGAAGGTCCGTCTGCCATCATCTATGAAGAGCCCTGTATTCAGCTGAAGAAGCCCCGACCTGCCGTCTCGCTCGACGCCGAGCGATGTATAGGGTGCAAAAAATGCATCACCGAAATCGGCTGTCCTGGCATTGGCTTTGACGTGGCTGCTCGGGGCCCTCAGAGCGGGACTCGTGGTCAGGCCTTTATAAACGTCAGCTTGTGTAATGGATGCGGTCTGTGCGTGCAGGTGTGTCCGACAGCGGTGATTGCTTTACCGGAGCTTGTCGAGGGAGAGGGGGTAGGCAATGCTTAACGTCTTGCTTGCTGGCGTTGGTGGCCAAGGTACTGTTTTGGCTGCAAAAGTGCTGGCCCAGGCTGCCCAAGATAAGGGATGGCATGTGCGAACCGCCGAAACCATCGGTATGGCGCAGCGTGGCGGTAACGTTGTTTCTCATGTTCGCATGGGGGATTGCGGCGAACAGGTCAACTCACCTCTTATCGCTCGTGGTGCTGCGCATATGATTATTGCATTCGAGCCTGCTGAGGCTGCTGGCGCTTTAACGTATTTGGCTCCCGATGGCATGGTGCTTACTGCATCGACGGGAGTGCAGCCGGTAACGGCAGCTCTCTCCAATCAGCCCTATAGGGCAAGTGATGTGCTTGATCAGCTAAAACGCCAATTGGGCGACTGTTTAGTGGTGGTTGACGATGCCGCTTTGATCAAACAGGCGGGTACGGGTAAAGTGTTGAATACACTGCTTCTTGCCAGTGCGGTGAAGGCAGGACGCTTGCCTTTGAGATTTGACGAGCTCCGCATGGCTGTGCGTGCATGCGTGAAACCTCGCTTCGAGGAACTCAACTTTGCGGCTATTGCCTTGGTTGAGGGTTTTAAGTAGCTGCGTTGTTCTGGCAATCACCCCAGGGAGGGGCGTTTCATAAGAAACGCCCCTCCCTGTATATCACCCCTATTGATAAAATCGTACATAACTATTGAAAATCTGTCTCAAATAGCCAAAAAACAGCTATTATGAAATAGTTATGTACGATTTTTAAACCGAAGGAGAGTATGATTGCAAAATATTTGCCTTGCAGGGCGTGATGCGGTTGCATTATTCGAATCTCCTCTGGTGAAAAATCTTGATGCCGATTTTGAATTTAAACAGCATATCACCAGGTCAGATACGAATTTTATGGCATACGTCGGGGAATCTATCGAGTATCCACCCGTAGAAGGCTCCTGTGATGGGGTGCCTGTGATCTCTCGACAGGAAGCTTGCGACATTGCGCAGCGCCTTTTTTCAAAGACGCCATTGTATGTGATGGTCCGCAAGCAGGAGTATCGTCGTAATTCTCGGCGTCTCGCTTGTCTCGTTCGCCCCCACTCCATTATTCGCGACGAAATCATAAACCTTGGCGGGGACTTATTTTGCACGAGCCCCGAGCTTACGTTGCTTCAGATGCTTAAAGGTTGTACTGATGTCGAGGTAATCGTGCTGCTCAGCTTGTTTTTTGGCGTTTTCGCAAAAGACGCTGATCGCGGGGCGCTTATCCCTCGACGTCGTGTGACTGATCCCCGGCGCGTGCTTTCCTTCTTGGATTCCTGTGGCGAGCTGGGCAAGCGCATGCCCAATGATGTCAAGCGGCTGAAGAGACTCATTCCGAAGGCTGTTGTCAACGCCGCGAGCCCCAAAGAGATTGAATGTGCTCTTCGGTTGGGTCTTCCCCTTGAAGAGGGCGGTTGTGGTTTTGGTCTTCCCCAGATGAACTATCGGCTTGGTATACCCTCAACGAAGCGGCACCGCTACTGTGATATGTATTGGCCCGATCAAAATGTGGCGGCGGAGTATCTGGGCGCAGAAGAGCACTTGACACTGGAATCCCTGGAAGCAGACGCTTTGCATTACAACGATTTAGCCTCGATCAATATTCCTGTTTTTACTATAACTTCAGGTCAAACACGAAGCATCACCTCTTTTAACCGTGTGGCAAGGCAGATTGGGCAGCGTCTACGCAACGACAGGGATGCGCAGCGTACCGCCGCGCACAGAAGGGGTCTCTTCCCAGCGGATGCTGCTTTCCGCGATAGGCAGCGTGCGCTGAAAAACGACCTTGACCAAGCTCTTTCTCGATTTGGCTACTAGGCTCTAGCTACTAGGACCTAAGATAAGCCCGCTGTTCCCAACGTTTTTGACGAATGCACCTCCCTCGCACTATTCTCACCTGAAAGGAACACCATGCTTACTATCGGATGCCATCTTTCCAGCGCAAAAGGCTATGCCGCTATGGCAAAGCAGGCAGTATCGATTGGTGCCAATACCTTTCAGTTCTTCACCCGAAATCCCCGTGGAGGCAAGGCCAAGGCTATCGATCCCGCCGACATAGCGGCCTTTCAGGATTTTGCCGAGGCTCACGGTATCGTGAGCTTTCTGGCCCATGCTCCCTATACGCTGAATCCCGCCTCCGATAAGCCTCGGACCTGCGAATTTGCTCGCGAAGTTCTTCTTGATGACCTGCAACGCATGGAGGCTACTCCTGGCCAGCTCTACAACATGCATCCCGGTAGTCATGTGGGGCAAGGAGTTGAGGCGGGTATAGAAAAGATTGCGACGGCCCTCAACGAAGTGTTAGAGCTGCCACATACCACCACCCTGCTCTTAGAGACTATGGCGGGGAATGGAAGCGAGATAGGAGGCCGTTTTCAGGAGCTGGCAGCAATCATTGCACGTATTGATCCTCGTTTGCGCCAGCAGGTAGGGGTCTGCTTGGATACCTGCCACGTGTGGGATGCGGGCTACGATATCGTAGAAGATTTAGATGGGGTTCTACGAGAGTTTGATCAGCTTGTCGGGCTCGAT
>CAYFWL010000182.1:0-3152 GCA_964346845.1 uncultured Eggerthellaceae bacterium
CCGATGCCGAGAAGGCTGAATACGAAGCGTCCAGGGCAGGTGAGGCACCCGAGGTGTCCGAGGCACCCGAGGCATCCGAGACACCCGACGGAGGCTCTTCCGATTCCGCTGCGTCTTCCTCATCGAGTGCGAGCAAGGCATCGTCTGGTCTATCCCTGTCTACGGATGAAAGCAGCAGTGCTTCGGATGAGAGCTTCACGGTCTTATGGGTGCTGGTTGGTGTCTTTGCAGCTGCTGTGCTGATTTTGATTGCCGGCATTGTGGTACATAAGCGCCGCAGCAAGTAATATGCTGTTCTCTGGATTGCGGGCGGGGCGGTTCTTGCACAAGAATGACGATTGTCATGCTTTTTCATGCCGTTTGCTCACTGATTTGGTTGAGATGGGGTGCCTTTTTGGTCAAGATGGGGCGCCTTTTGGCTCCAGAGAGCTCTTTCAGGGTGAAAGCAGGGTTGATTTTTCCTGACAATCGTCATTCTTGTGCAAGATGGGCGTTTGTCGCTTCAGCGACATGCTGTACGCTGCGGCAAAGAGGACGAGTTAGTCTTTTCCGTTCATGCGAGGCACGATGTAGCCGTTGGAAACCGCATGCACGGCCAGCTTTAAGATGTTGCTGTAGCCCGTTTTGGCCAAGATGTCGGAGATATGACGCTTGACGGTTCCTTCGCTCAGGAACAGCTCTGCCGCAATCTCCTTGCGACTCTTTGTTTCGCAAACCAGACGCAGGATATCGATTTCGATCTTGGAAAGAGCTGCTGTACCGCCGAAGATGCCTTGCTGGGGTTTGGGGAAGGTGGCGTAATCCTCCATGGTGGAGCGGATGATGGCCAAAAGCTCATCGGTCCCTACGTTTTTGTACATGAAGCTATCCACACTCGCTTCTTTTGCCTGCTGAACGAAGGTAATTTCAGGCATACCTGTCATAATGACGATTTTGATTTCGGGGTGTTCTGCTTTGATTTTAGCCGATGCCACAATGCCGCTCTGGTCGTGCTCGGTGCATACATCCATCAAAATCACGTCGGGCCTGTTTTTGTCGGCGACTCCGATGCTGAGCGATGCGTCGGAGAGGGAGCCAATTACTTCCATATCGGGCTGGGCGTTGATGGTGGCGCACAGTGACTCCCTGAGCATGGCCTGATCTTCCACAACAAGAACGCGGATCATGGGGTCCCTTTCAGGTGGCAGTAACAATCTTCTAAATTATACCGCCTTTTTGTGTTGAGGACGGCTCTAAGGCTGGTTGGGGCTTGGGGCAAGCGCTGAACGAACGATTGCAGCTACGTGAAGGGCGGCTCCAGGGGTTGCTTTTGGAGCGCAGAGCGGGGATGCCTCTATAGTTTTATCTAGCGTATGCTCAGAAGCGGGGGCTACAAAGAAGTGCTCGTTCGAGGGACGCTTGCACGTAGTGCAAAGTTCTTCTCGGGCTGCAAGGTAAGCTGGCCTCCTACGGAGACGATGGCGCGTGCCATGCCTGGCAAGCCTTTGCCTTGGTGCAAGTCGCCCGTGAACTCTTCGCCGTCGTTGCTTATGAACAACATGTACTCTTCAGGGGTCTCGTCGAGGACAATCCAGACATGCGAAGCCTGGCCGTGCTTTACGGCATTGGTGCATGCTTCACGAACGACCTGCACAAATGCAAGAGAAATCGCAGAGTCTTCCGGTAGTTCTCCTTGGATTTCAACCGCTACAGCGATAAGGGAAAAAGCATATACGATGGCATAGAGCTCGGTTTTGCTGTCGCTGGTTTCGCCGGGCTCTAAATCGTCCAAGATGCTGTTCAACAGGGGCTGAATCTGAGCGAAAGACTCTTCGGATTGGGCTCCATCTTCCAGATAGCGATGCAGAATAGAAAGGCGCTGACCGATGATGTCATGCACGCGGGACTGCAGAAACAGCAGGGCATCGTTTTCGGCTACGGCCTGCACGTTCTCCAAAGATTGAAGGAGGTCGTTTCGGGTATTTCCCAGCTCGCGGTTGGTCTTTTCGGTATCACGGCGCAGGTGCTCTTCCTCGGTGACATCGAGGGCGATAATCAGGTCGTGGGGCTGCTGCTTCACCTCTATTTTCGCAAAAACGAACAGACGCACCGTGCCGTCGGGCATATCCACGCGTACGCAACGGCTGTGTGGCGTACCGTTCAGGGGGATGCGATCCCCGTAGGACTGCAGCGTGTCAGCCAGAACATGCGCATCGGACAAGTCGGTGGAAAAAGAGAGAGCGGAAAGGCAGGTGCGCATGGCCTCGTTGAGGAGCTCGATTGCGCCTTTCTCGTCGTAGACCAGTATGCCCTCGGGCAGATTGTTGAGGGCCTCGATGGAGGCGAAATAAGAAAGATGCTTGTGGCGGTTGAGCCATGCCTGAGTCATGACAAAAGTGGTTCGTCCCACAAAATACAGCGTGCAAAGCACATAGGCACCACACCATAAGGGACTCTGGACATCAAGAAAACAGGGAGCGACGATCAGGGTGCATGCGCCATCAACAACGAGATGGGGAAGCTTATCGGCGAAGCCGGCAGCAATACTCACAACAAAGAAAAATAGGCAGAGCCAGAAAGAGGGAGCTATATTTATCCAGTCGAGACCTCCGCCGATATAAGGCGCCGAAAATCCCTTTGCCAGCGCCCAACAGAGAGCGAAATTCATGAGGAAAAAAAGCAGCAAGTTAATCTCAGCCACCAAAGCGATGCGCTGGGTGCCTCGATTGCGTTGCAGCAACCTGAATCCGAAAATTATCGTTTGTCCAACGGCCAGCAGCCCAAAGAGAAGCACCAAGAAAACCAGTGCGCTATGAGGGATAAGGCAGATGCTCATAGGCTCTAGCATGGTGCACCCCCCGGACTGGTGGGATTGGGGCGGTCGGCGGGGTCGCCGGTGACGGCGAAGCCAGCAAGATCGGAAGGGTCGGGATTGTGGGGGGCGGAGGAAGTGGCGAGGTCGGAGGGGTCGGCGAAGCCAGCAGGATCGGTGAAGCTAGCAGCACCGATGGGGTCGTCGGTACAGGCGCTCTTCTGAGCAAGAACGGTCAGATTCAACGATCCCCCATTGCTGACCAGGCTATACGCTACATTATGCTGGGCGAGGGTCTCAAGAAGCTTGTCTAATGCCTCGCGGTTTTCCGGCTCCTGCTGACTATCGCTTTCCAGAGCGA
>CAYFWL010000183.1:0-3125 GCA_964346845.1 uncultured Eggerthellaceae bacterium
TGGCCCTTCTAGGGCCGATGATCAAGCCACCGGCTAGGCCGGTGGTCATGACTCGATCCCGTGAAAGCTTCGTGAAAGATTTTATCGCCAGGAGCTTCCTTGGGGAGGCCTTCCCGGGGGAAAGAGAAGACGTTTTTCTCAGGGAAGGCCGCTATCTCTTGTACGGTCTCTCGTATAATGGGCTTGGGTGAAGCGGCGCCAAGAGCGGCTGCGCCAAGAAGGGCTTTAAGGTAAGAGGGAAGCGAAGCATGTGCTATCAATGCTCGGGATGCGGTAAGTGTCTCACCGAGGAGCAGCGCGAGAACATAACGCCAAAATGTCCTTGCTGCAGAGCAGAGATCGAAGAAGGCATGAGGAGATGCCCCCAGTGCGGTGCGTTTATCAGACCGCGTGCTGGAAGCATTCCCGTGAAAAAGCACCAGGTCTCACCGAAGTGAGCGCAGAGCAGGGCTATTTGGGCACTGATTCAGATCGATGCAAGAGCTCATGAAGCTCCTCGATCGAATGAACACCCAATTTTTTGAACATATTGTATTTGTGGGCCTTCACGGTTGCTTTTGAGATATTCAAAGCATTTGCGATATAGGTAGGGTTTCTGCCATTCGATAAAAAACGCAGGATATGAGCCTCGCGTTCGGTGAGTTTGTACTCTCGCTCCAAAAACATGATGGCTTCTTTGCGTTTTCCCGGCATATTGCCCCCGATGATGTCATAAAGGGGCGTGCCCGATCGTGTGTACTCTATCTCGTCGAGGGAGTCGATCATATCGATGATTGCGTGCGCCATAGCTTGTTTGCTGACAGCCCCCGCTAGATAATGAGGCACCATCGTGTATGCTACGGCACTCAGCCTAAGCACTTCCTGCTTAGTGTGTTTCATCGCTGTTCCTTTTTGTAATCCGTTAAGCGGTAGGGCATTCAACTCCAGCATTTTTCCTGCGTTGAATTATGCCATTTTTGTCTTGTACCCAATATAAACCACAGAAAAGGAACGGGTTGCATCGGAAGCAAGATATGCGCGACACAGGTAGGTGCAAAAAGGTAAAAGGAGAAGCGAAGGAAGGCCGCCCACAAAAGGAGCGACCTTCCTTGATAGCCCGTAAGTCTTTACGGCATATAGACAACAACTTTCTTGCCCTTAGTAGCCAGCGCCTTGCCGACTTCTTCGAGCTTGACAAGCTCCATGCAGGCACCCAGGCAGTGAAGAACGCAGGCAGGCTTTTCGCCTTTAGCGGTTCTTTCTTCGCACAGGTCGCAGAGATCAGAAGGTACGGGAACGTAGTCCCAAAGCCACTTGCCATCCATCTTGACGGGGCCCATCTGGTTGATTTTGATGCCCCATTCATCCAAGGGGATGTTGTGAGTGTTGCGACACGAAATTTCACAGGCATGGCAGCCCGTGCAGTACTTGTAATCAATAAGCAAGGCGTATTCACTCATTGGACTATGCCTCCTCTCGGGTAATATCCCAGCTTGCGGGGTCGGATCCGATGGCGCCTTCTTCGGTTTCGGGGGCTAAGGTTCCCAGAGCATCCAAGCTGTCAACTTTGTAGATTGTGCAAGCGACGTTCTTGAACGGTGCGCCAAAGCCGATGCGGCCGATAGCACGATGAGGAATCAGGCTGTTGATGTTAGACTTCCAAACGCCAGCCAGATTCGGGGCCTCGGGATCCTGCTCGGGGTACCACCAACCATGCTGGGCATGGATAGTGCGCGGATCAACGATAGGGGTAACCTGGGCTTTCTCAATTGCCTTGCCCAGCGGGTTCTCGATGCAAACCCAGTCGCCATCCTGGATGCCGTACTTGGCAGCAGTTTCGGGATGAATCTGAACCAGAGGATTCGGCATGATGGCACGCAGGGAGGGAACCTGACGATGCTCGGAGTGGAAAGACGTGGTCTCACGGCCGCCGGTAATCATGATCAAAGGATAGTTTTCCTTGAGGTCTTCACGACCGGGGGTGTACGGGGTGAGGGCGTTTTCTTCGAAGTAGGGCAGCGGATCTTCTCCCCAGTCCTCGTAGAGGCTCGAGCACAGTTCGACCAGGCCCGTGGGGGTGTTGAATCCGGGTTCGCCGTCGGAGCGCAGCAGGCCCTTTTCGCACTTCCGGTATTCGAAGGGCATCTGGAACCAGCCCTCTTCCTGCAGGTCTTCGAAGGTCTTATCAACGCCGCCATTGTGCAGCTGCTGGGTGAAGAAGTCGGCAACGTTATCCCAGGGCCATGCCTTCGGGTTCAGTCGCTTGCCAACCATGAAGTCAATTTCGAGGTCAGATTTGCAGTCGCCAACTTCAACGATCTTATTCATTGCCATGACCATATGGGTATTGCGGCCAAAGTGAGGCAGAACCATGCCATCGTGCTCGGCAAAGGTGGTAACTGGGAGGAAGAGGTCGCACAGACCCATTGCGGTCGGGGTCATGAAGACGTCCTGAACCACGTTGAATTCCATCTTTTCGAGTGCTTTGAACCAACGTTTGCCCTGGGCATTGGTCGTGTTGGCGATACCGTTTGTTGCGTAGAACCAAGCCATCCTCAAGGGGTAAGGCTTGTCGGTTTCCAGCGTGTCCAGAATGCAGTCGGGATGAGCGATAACGTGGGCAGCCTGGAAGCCACGATAATGTTCAAGATCGGTGATCTGCTTTTCCATCATGCCTTCAGGAAGCTGCTGTGCGCATTCATAGCGCCACTTGCCCATGAAGGACGCGGGAACGGCAAGGGTCACGCCGCCGGGAACATCGAGGTCACCCAGGATGGCGGCCAAGATGAGGAAGCAGTGGCCAGCCTGAACGCCGTTGGCGTTGGTGTCGATTGCGAGGCCCCACATAAAGGAAGACGGATGTGCGTTGGCAACGGCGCGTGTTGCTTCGGCGATGAGATCAGCGGGAACCCAGGTAATCTCTTCAACCTTGTCCAGCGGGTACTGGGCGGCGCGCTCTTTGAGCTCATCGAAGCCATAGCACCAATTCTCAACGAAGTCGTGATCGTAGAGGTCTTCTTGGATAATCAGGTTGATCATGCCAAGGCCCAAAGCGGCATCGGTGCCCGGACGCAGCTGCAGATGATACTCTGCATGAGCGGCGCACCAGGTGACACGGGGGTCAACGACGATCAGCTTAGAACCAA
>CAYFWL010000184.1:0-3112 GCA_964346845.1 uncultured Eggerthellaceae bacterium
GTTTGTGGTCAACGAGGACGGCGTGCCGCAAGTGGTCGTCATGCGCGACGCGCTTGAGGGAAGTGAGCTTCCCAAGACGGGCGACACCAATAACCTGATGCTCTGGGTGGGTGTGCTCGCGGGAAGCGTCGCAGTGCTAATCATCGCAGCCGTGCTTCTGAAAAAGAAACGGCGTGCATAGGCAAAACCCCGTGTGGAAGCAGATCCGCCTCACGCGGATCTGCTTCCGTGGACAATGGAGGAGTTTGACGATGGGTTTACACAGAAAACGGAGAAGGATGCGCGCAGGCGTGCGCGCGCTTCTATATATCGTCGTGAGCGCGTGCGTGGTCGGAATCGGCTATTCCGGGTATAAGATATACAGCATACAATCCGAGTACTCCAAAGCGAGCAATCTGTACGCCAATATTCGCAAGGAAATAAGTGCGCCGAAGGATCCGACCCCCGCACCAGGGCAGTGGCCGGAAGGCGTGTCGGCAGACGCGCAGGATGTTCTGGCGGCCGACGGCCAGCCGAGCGTGGCGGACGAGGGGCCCGGCACATCACCCGCCTCGGCGATCAATTTTGAACTGTTACTGGAGAAAAATGCCGAAACAGTCGCGTGGATCACGCAGCCCAACTCGATAATCGATTACCCGGTCGTTCAGGGCTCGGACAACGGATTCTATCTGAACCACCTGTTCACCGGCAAACCCGGAGCCGCGGGCACGGTGTTCATGGAGATGCTGAACGCGCCGGACTTCAGCGACAAGCACACCATACTGTTTGGGCACCACATGAACGACGGCTCGATGTTCGCGAGCATCGACAAGTACCGCAACCAGAGGTACTACGACGAGCACCCGACCGGCACGCTGTACACGCCGCAGGGCGACTACACCGTCGAGTGGTTTGCGGGCTATGTGATCACCCCCGCACCGCTGCCGATACACTTTGAGAGCGACGAGGCATTCCTCGAGTACGTCGAGGGCGCGAAGCGCAAGTCGAACTTCAAGTCGGAGGTGGAGGTGCTGCCGACGGACCGTATACTGACGCTGTGCACCTGCTCGTACGTGTCCGATGACGCGCGCTATATACTGATCGGCGTGATCCGGTGAGGGATCTATTCGTCGTAGACGGCCGGTTGCGCATGCTGCCGACGTACCCTGATTCTTGTAGCATTGGTTATGGTCTCGCCGTATGACCCTGTTGCAACGAAAAGAGTAGTGAGGTAACGATCTGCTTTTCAATCGCGGCTGATTATCGGGTAAGCCTTATGCTAACGGATAAAAAAGCGGGTGCCAACACAAGGATTATCCCTGTGCTGCCACCCGCTTTTCGTTTGCTCATTTATGATTGCTTTTCGCTCGGCTCCGGAACACCTTTTCCATGTTGACGGAAGCCTTCTTCAGCGTTTCCTCCTTCAGGTGCGTGTAGATATTCGCCGTGGTCTGATAGTCCGTGTGACCGACAATCTTCATCGCGACGAGCGGATCGACGCCGCTTTCATAGAGGAGCGTCACATAGTTGTGCCGGAAGAAGTGCGGCGTGATGGTCGGCTTGACCTGTTTGAGGATGTCATCTGGCCTGCTGGTGCCTTCTTTCACTTCGCGCCACTCGACACAGCCGCAGGCGACCATCAGCCGCGCCCAAATTCGCTTGTATGTGCCCTGCGATAGGGGTTCACCCTTTTTCGTGTGGAATAAATAGGCATCAGGCGCTCCGTGACTCGCGAGCAACATTTCTTTCAATTCCGTAGGAACCGGGACATACCTGTCTGCCGCATCGGTCTTAAGCTCACCTTCACAGGCCGTAGACCCGGTGAAGTCAATATCACGCTGAATGTGCACCTGATCCTCGCTGAAGTCAAAGTCACTCCATTTGAGCCCAAGTGCCTCTCCGCGTCGGACGCCCAGATAATAAAGCACCGCCAGAAGCATCCCTTCCGGATGGGTCTGTATGACATCAAGGACCCGTGCGGTTTCCTCTTTTGTTAGCGGGCGGCGTCCATCCTTCTTCGATGCCTTCGGCCGGATGAGTGCCACTGTTGGATCGCGTTCAATGGCCCCATCGGCATATGCCGAAGCAAAGATCTGCTTCAGCGTGCCGATGACCATCGTAATCTGTGATCTGCTTGCCCCAGCAAAGCCGTTGACAAAAGCCTGGATCTGGGCCGCTGAGATTGCTTTCATCTGCTGCAGGCCGAATGCCGGCAGCAGGTGTTTCATGAAGCAGGATTTGTAGGAAGCGCGGCTTGCATCAGATATGAAGGGCTCCTTCTTGAGCGTATACCATTGCTCGGCATACTCAAAAAACTGCTGGTCTTGGGGAATTTCCCTGCCATAAATGAAGTGTTCCCTGACGGCCGCCTTGACGTTTTCCAGTTCCCGTTTCGTCGGTGCGCTCACATATTTGTAGATCGACTTGCCATCTTGGTCAACGCCGATCGTGACTTTTCCCCGGAACTTGCCACTCGGTGTTTTCTTTGCCATGATAGCCCTCCTTTACCTATTCGGAGCCCACCTGCCGGTGCGCGCTGCTGCGAGGAAGTCGCCCTGGCTGATAGAGGATTTGGGTCGCGTGTTCTTCGCGCGTGCCACAAAATTCGCTCGCTTCGGGTTCTCAATGTAATCACAGATGGAACGAACATCGACACGGCGATCGACCCGGCGAAGACGTCCTTCGTCCATCATTCGGGAAATAGTGCGCGGTACGACGTTCAGGATCTGCGCGGCGACTTTCTGTGTGCAGACCTCTCCGTAGCGCTCCAGCATGTCATTCAAACGCGAATTTTCCATGTGCAGAACCTCCTGATCATTGGATTTCCTTGGTCATCAGTAGACATGATTGCATTGTCTGCCCGGGATAGCAAGATAACTCTTTGCGTCCTCAAACGACCGAATTCGGTGTAGTGTCTTATGGCAAAGTCATCTGGGATCGGGATAAAAAAGGCCGCGACTCGGTGTAAAACCGAGCCGCGCGACAGCTTTAATCAATGGAGAATCGTCAGACGCCTCATTCTTTTGTTTGCTTTTCCTTCATCTGCTCGAGCGCGTGCTTCACGACATCGGGCACGGGGAGGCCCATCAGCCCCGCATTTTCGACGATGGAGATGCCTTCGTTCGCGATATAG
>CAYFWL010000185.1:0-3108 GCA_964346845.1 uncultured Eggerthellaceae bacterium
TTTTCGCGCCCTAAACGCCCTCCAACAATAAAGTCGGCAGAGGCCTGCAGTTTACAGCCCATATCTAGCAGACGCCTTGCCAGGCTCGTATCTTTTTGTATGGCGCGGTAGCGCTCGGGGTGGGCAATAATCACCTGATAGCCCCTTGCCTGTATTTCGAATATAGTACGCTCATACTCCTGAAACTTCGCCTCGTTTGCACGGGTGGAGAGCTCAAGCAAGAATTCCTTCCGGCCATGATAGGCCAGTCGGTCTATCCAATCGCTGCCCAGGTTGACCAGTTTGGCGTGATTCACCTCAAAGCCCATGCTGAGCGGAAAGCCCTCGGCGTGTTCTACGAGCAGCTTATACGCACTCCACATAGCCTCATAGTCGAAATACGGGTCGCGGCAGTGCGGAGTGCATACGATAGAGCTGACTCCCGCTGCTTTTGCAGCCTCTAGCATAGCCAGAGACTCTTCTAGGTTTTCAGCGCCGTCGTCTACGCCGGGAAGGATATGGCAATGGATATCGCGCATACTAGCGTCTTGTTTGTCCTAGGGGTCGGGTTTTAGTTCCCTGTGGCCGCGCCGCATTACCTTTATACGCCTTTGACGAGGTCACTGTCGGTGTGGGGGATTTAATCTCGGGCTCCTTGAGGGGGACGTCTACCCTGCTTCCTTCTCTATTGTAATAGGCATAGTAGTATTCCGATCCGTCGCCTTCACAGAAGTTCGCACAGGCTCCTAAAATATTGGCATCGGCCTTTTTAAGCTGTTCGAAGGAGTTAATGACGTCTACCCTCTTCGTGTAATTTGGGCGAACAGCCAAAACCACGCCGTCGGCGAGCGTAGAGAGAATAGCGGCATCGATAAAGGTTCCTACGGGTGGCGTGTCATACACCACGTAATCAAACCTATCTTCCAAGGTTTTTGCTAGCTTTGCGTATCGTTTAGATGCCAAGATATCGGCCGGGTTCGGTATGTTCGGCTCGACATCGAGAAAATAAAGGTTAGGCGTCGGAGTTTCAACGACAGCCTGTTCGAGGCTGGCCGCATCAACCATGACCGAATAAATTCCCGCCTTAGGATGAACCCTGAGAAGCCCTGCTAGAGACCGCCTGCGCATATCAGCTTCAACCAAAACGACCGATTTTCCTGAGGACGCGATGGCCTGCGCAAGATAGAGCGATGTCGTCGTCTTGCCCTCGTTCGGTATAGAGCTAGTCATAACTATCGTTCGTATAGGATCGTCGGGGGACATAAAGCGGATGTTGGCAAACAGGGTCTTAGCCGCATTCTGCATTTCAAGCTGGTTGGAGCTCTTTTTCTTCTTAGCCATAGGTCAAATTTCTCCTAGCCGGTAATCTTCGGAATGCGTCCGATAACGGGTATGTCGAGCAGTTCCTCAATCTCTTCGGGATTGCGCACGCGTGTGTCGAGGGCATCCATCACCACGATGATAGCAAGAGCAAGGAATATCCCCGCCAAAAAAGCAACGGCTGTATACATAGTTCTCGGTGGCCCAGAAGGCTGCGTAGGCTCGGTGGCCGTATCAATGACGTTGATACTCTGCACATCCATAACCTCACGGGCAACCGTATCGGTTGTCTCTGCAATCTTGTTGGCCACGATAGCAACCGACTGGGCAGACTCGCCCGTCACCGACAGGGTGATTACACGAGTGGTTGTGGCACTTTCAACCGAGACGTCGAAATCTTTAATCGTGTCCATCTTGAGGGCATTTTTTGTATCGCTAAGCACCCTGTCGCTTTTTATGAGGGTGGCCACGTCGTTAGTAAGCATCTGGCTTGCCGTAAGGTCGGTATTCGATAAGCCGCCTTCAGACGTATCCGATGTTTTTGTAAGAACATACATAGATACACTTGCGCTGTAGGTATTGGGCAGCACGAGCCAGGCCACAAGGGCCATTCCCACAGCGCAGACTATAGGTAAAACTATCATAAGGCTGAGATGCTTGCGCACCAACTGCAGCAGTTCGAGTAATGTCATCTAGCTCCTCGTATTCCCCTCTATTCTGTATTAGGATCAATCCCTGCGTCCACACGCTCCATCATCTCGGTCCAAGCAGGGTATTCGGTTATTGTATACGATACACCATCTATCGTTTCTGAGTATGAGGGGGCCATGCAAGAATACATCTTCAATCCACTCTCCCCCTGGAACTTCGTGGCCAGGCCAATGAGGTCGTTTACGGAGTAATCGGTCGTAACACAGCCCGCAGCCTGCTGCACAATTCCTGGCAGCTCAAGAGTCGGCGATGCGAGAATTTTCTTTAATATTGCCTCGAGAAGAATGCGCTGGTTGTCATTTCTTTGGTAGTCGCCCCGCTCGTAGCCATAGCGTTCGCGGGCAAAGGCGAGGGCCTCTTCGCCTGTAAGCAGCTGCTCTCCCGCATCCAGCTGCACCCCTGTGTTAGTGCTTCCAGTCTGGTCGTTGGATACCGGCACATCCACCCACACACCGCCAAGGTCGTCTACTAATTCTTTAAGTTCTTCGAAATGAATCTCGGCGTAGTGCGCGATAGGTACCCCGGCAAATTCAGATACTGCATCGACCGCACCCGAAGCTCCTCCATAAGCATAGGCCGCGTTTATCTTTTGCGTGCCATAGCCTTCAATTTCAACTTTCGTATCGCGCGGGATTCCCACCATGGTCAAGGTATCGTTAGCCGTATCAACACGCAGAAGGATAATAACGTCAGAGCGGGATGTCACGTCCTGTTCGCGGGCGTCGGAGCCTAAGAGCAGCACGTAGTAGGGGTCTTCTGCTTTTTCTACGGGAGCCAGGGTTTCGTGCAGCTTGACCTTCTCCTCTTTGTCTGAGAATGACATGGCCTGGTTAAGGGAGTTCAGGTACAGGGCTGCCGCACCTGCAACAGCCAGAAGAACCGCTGCCACCACAGATACCGTAATAAGCGCTATTTTCTTCGACTTGCTGGGCTTCTTCCTTTTTTTCCTCACCCTGATAAGGTCTTCCGTCCTGCTCAAGTCAGGCGCCGCATGAACAGGCTGTACCCAAGAATCCGATCCGCCTTCTCTGGCAGGCTCTTCATGCTGGCTCAATGGCCGACTGTGCTTGCCACCTTGCTTTTCGGGGTCGTTTTCGA
>CAYFWL010000186.1:0-244 GCA_964346845.1 uncultured Eggerthellaceae bacterium
GTCGCGGCGCCAAAGCTCAAGCCCTTCTCGCAGGCTTCCTGAACAGCGCGGCGGACCAGGGGGTTGTTATGGCCGAGAATCATGGGGCCCCAGGAGCCCACGTAATCCAGATAGCGATTGCCTTCGCTGTCCCAAACAAAGGCGCCATCGGCCCGATCGATGAAACGGGGCGTCATTCCCACGCTGCCAAAGGCGCGCACGGGTGAATTCACGCCTCCCGGTATGACCGCGCAGGCGCGCGCCA
>CAYFWL010000186.1:254-626 GCA_964346845.1 uncultured Eggerthellaceae bacterium
CGAAAAGCGGTGCCCCCGCGCTGGGGGGGCGAAAAGCGCTATCCCACCGCGCCTTTCGCAATCAACTGAGCCACCAGCTCAGCATAGTAAGTGAGGTAAATCTGCGCGCCTGCGCGGTAGACAGATGTCGCCATTTCGCCCACAATACGTTCCTCATCAATCCAGCCACGTTCAGCCGCTGCCTTGACCATAGCATATTCACCGCTCACGCTATAAGCGGCCACGGGCACGTTTACCGCATCATGCACTTCACGTACCAGGTCAAGAAAGGATAGAGCCGGCTTCACCATGACGATATCGGCTCCCTGCTCAACGTCTTGCAGGGCCTTCTTGAGAGCCTCGCGGCGGTTATGCACGTCCATCTGGTACGCA
>CAYFWL010000186.1:636-1746 GCA_964346845.1 uncultured Eggerthellaceae bacterium
GTGCCGAATCAGCCGCTTCGCGAAACGGACCATAAAAGCCCGATGCATATTTGACGGAATAGGCCATGAGGGGCACGGTGTCAAAACCATTTTCATCCAGCTTGGTGCGAATGCCCAGTACACGTCCGTCCATCATGTCCGAGGGTGCTACCATATCGGCACCCGCTTGTGCATGGGAAAGCGCCGTACGGGCAAGCAAATCCACGGTGGGGTCGTTATCCACATCGCTGCCACGCAGGACACCGCAGTGACCATGGCTCGTGTACTCACAGGCACACATCCGTAATGCAGTACATGTCGGGGGCCTGCTGCTTTACCTGGCGCACCGCGCGCTGCACGATGCCGTTTTCATCATAAGCGCCTGAGCCGACTTCATCCTTATGATCGGGGATGCCAAAGAGCATGAGGCTGGTCACGCCTGCGGTTGGAAGCTCTTCGAGCTTTTCGGGGAAGCGGTCCAGCGACCAGCGATATTGACCGGGCATTGAGGAAATCTCGTCTTTGGTGTTGGTCCCTTCCACAATGAAGGCCGGGTAGATAAGCGACGAGGCATCGGCGCGGGTTTCGCGCACCATGCGGCGTAAGGTTTCGCTGCCGCGCAGACGACGCGAACGCTGAAGCAGTTCCATAACGACTTCCTTTCTTCCAAAAAGCTCCAAGAGGGTTTTGGCTCTTGCAACTCAAGCTTTTTCGCTTTGATACCTCTGTACGATGAGCTCCGTAAGGCTTTCCATGCTGGCATCTTGCGAAATCCAGGTGGGCATACCGAACGCTGCTGCGGTGGCCTGGGTCTTTTCACCGATACAGGCGGCGCGTACTCGGGAAAAATCCAAGTTGGGATACATCTTTGCAAAGGAGCGCACACCCGAAGAGCTCGTGAACGCCGCACAGAATAACGCGTCTTCTTGGAATTCGCGTTCAAGGTCCACGATGCCGGGGGTGCCCGCTACGGTGTCATAGGTGGGGACATCGTCTACGTTGTGCCCGGCAGCCACCAAGAGCTCAATAAGCTGGGGGTTGCCGATGCGTGCGCGGGGAACGAGAATACGCGAGCCGGGTGCAGCTGCTTCAGCGAGTGCTTGCCCCAGCGCTTCGCCGGTAGCGCCTTCG
>CAYFWL010000186.1:1850-3085 GCA_964346845.1 uncultured Eggerthellaceae bacterium
CCGTTTGCGCAGCTCATGTGCGGTTCCTTGGCCAAGTGCGGCAATCTTTCCCGTGATGCGTCGGTGATCGATGTCGGCTTGTACCATCTCATCGAAGAAGACGCGCACGCCGGTGGGGCTGGTGAAGACAAACCAGTCGTAGGATGCCAGCTGCGCAAACGATGCGGCCAACTGCACGTTTTCTGTAAGGGGAACGGTGGCAATCGATGGAATCTCAAGCACTTCCGCCCCTTGCTTGTGCAGGCGCGCCGCCATGGTGGAGGAAAGGTCGGCAGGGCGTGTGACCAGCACCTTGCAGCCTTGGAGGGGCTGCTTTTCATACCAAGCGAACTGGTCAGCCAATCCACATACGCCGCCCACGACAATGATTGCCGGAGCTTTGATCTGCGCTTCGGCGGCTTTATCAGCAAGGCTTGCAACAGTGGCGACGACACGTCTTTGACCTGCGGTTGTTCCTTCCTGCAGAATGGCTGCAGGGGTAGCGGGATTCATTCCCGCCCCTAAAAGACCAGCCATGATGTCGGGGCATGAGCGTGCGCCCATAAGGAAGACCAGGGTGCCCTTCGTGCGCACCAGCGCATCGAAATCGATGTCGTAATCGGCTCCGGCACGCTTGTGGCCGGTGATGATGTGCAGCGAAGAGGTGAAATCACGATGGGTTACGGGGATGCCGTTGTACGCAGGCACGGCAATTGCCGAAGTGATCCCCGGCACTACTTCAAAGGGGACATCATGGGCAGAAAGCAGCTCCAGTTCTTCGCCGCCTCGTCCGAACAGGAAGGGGTCGCCGCCCTTCAGGCGCACGACCTTGTTGCCGGCAAGCGCTTCGTCGAGCAGCACCTGCGAGATTTGCTCCTGTGACATCGTATGGTTGGCAGCGCGCTTGCCCACATCGATAGTCCGCGCATCCCGGGGCACCAGCGCGAGCACGCCGTCTCCTACAAGTGCATCGTAAACCACCACGTCGGCAGCTTGGAGGACTTCATATCCCTTGCGTGTCAGCAAACCCGCGTCACCGGGGCCAGCGCCGACGAGCCAAACTCTTCCTGTTTTTTCGCTCACAGCGTTTCTCCTTTTTATCGGTTTATGCAGTTGGGGGTGAAAGGACGGTCCCTTCAGTTCCCTTTTTCAGGCTATCAGCTAAGTTATATGCCAAAGCGATAGCGTCAGAGGCTGCCCCACGCGTGCGCCCTTTTCGTGCCTGCCCCGTCAATTCATCATAGTAAAGACCCGAG
>CAYFWL010000187.1:0-3032 GCA_964346845.1 uncultured Eggerthellaceae bacterium
GGGAGGGTTCAGAAGCCGTGCAGCGGAGGCTTCGAGTGGAAAAGTGAGGAAAACACCCCTATCTCCCGTCATTCAGAGCAATCGCGCCTTAAGAGACGATAGCTACAGTGCCGCACTCAGCCTATTTCCCGTCATTCAGAGCAATCGCGTTACCTACGATTTCGCGACTGGTTTCCTGCAGCCAGCCTACTGCATCGTCGAGCTCACTCAGGGCGACTCCCTGAGCAGCTAAATCGTTGGAATAGTCGGCAAGGGGAATCACGCGAAAGTAGGTGTTTTCCTCATCAGCGTGGTTCACCAAGGGCGTCCAGCTGGCGTTTTCGATGCTTACCGTCGTGCCCCTGCGCACGAAATCGCAGCTGATCATCCCCTCCAGCTGGTTGTAGGCATCGGGTGCCGCATGCCTGCTGAGGAAGTTGCCCAAACTGTAGGCGACGAGGGTTTTGTGGCCCCCGGTACCTTCCAGCCACGCCACGGGGCCGATGACGTGAGGGTGAGATCCTAGTACCAAATCAACGTTCAAATCGGCGAGCAGCTGGGCGTATGTTGCCTGGTATTCGTCTATTCCTCGGAAATTTTCGGTACCCCAGTGCATGGCGACGATGATCACATCGGCAAGCTCATGAGCGCGGGTCACGTCGCTGGTGATGCGATCCTCGCTTATGAGGTTTACTTCCCACCAATCCAAATCAGAGGCATCGTAACCGTTGACGCCATACGTGTAATCCAGAAAGGCGAAGCTGATGCCTTTGCGCTCAAAGGTGGCAATCGTCTCGGCTTCCTCGACGTTCAGATTGGTGCCGGCGAATACAACGTCTTTGGTGTTCCAGAGCTCCCTGCTGCGTGCGCACGATCCGAAATACCCCCAGTCATAGCTGTGGTTGCTCGCTGACCCGATCACATCAAAGCCCACGGCAAGCAGGTCGTCCGCCAAACTTTCGGGGGCATTGAAGGAGGGGTAGCCATGCACGCTGATGGAGTCGTCAAGGTGCACCTCTTGTTTCACGTAGGCCACATCAGCTGCTTGAATCAGGGGTTGAACGAACTCATAGAGGGGCTGGTAGTCATAGTGGTCACCACCCAGGTCATAGGCATAGGCTCCTAAGACCTCTTCGGGCAGGTTGTCGCCGACCGCCACGAAGCTTACGCTGGCATCGGTGGGGGAAGCCTCCCCGGTGGCTGTGAGATTGCTGTCGCTGCAGGAGGACAGGCGTACGATGAACGCGATGAGCAGCACCACGAGAAGGCCTCCCACCAGCAAAGGCCAGGGGAAAGAGGGGCTCTGAGAAGTGGCGAAGCGTTGGGAGGCGACAGAACGCCAGGAAGCGGTAGCGCTTCGGGGAAGGGCAGCTGTCCGCCGCGTGGGAGGTCTTTTCTTCCTGTCGTTGTGATCCATGGCTAAGATATCGCTCCTCGTGAGACTTTTCCTCGGTTCTTCCGTGCTTTAGGTAAAAGCTCAAAGAACAGCATAATAGGGCGCTAAGGCATGCGGAAGCGGCAGCGATAAGCGCAAAGAGCACGAAGACCGATTGGTGACATAGAGAAAAATGGCTGCATCACTTACGGGAACAGTGTACTTGATGTTCTTTCGGTTTTGCTTCCGAGGAGGTCGTTTTTCCGCAAATCACCTGTGGCGTTTCCCTGAATTGCACCGTACTGTTACCTTATATGCAGTAGTCAAAGGCTATAATCCCAAGGTTAAAATCGAAATAAAACAGGCGTTCTCTTCGGGCGCATCAACGAGAAAAAAGGACCTTATGGCCACTACGAATATGCATATCGGTATCGACGTGGGCTCTACTACGGTTAAGCTTGCGATTTTGGATGATGACAACAAGGTGCAGTGGTCGGTGTATCGCCGCCATCACGCCGATGTACGCGCCACTATTGTAGAGGTGCTGGAAGAAGCCGCAGCGGAATACGGTGACCTTCCGCTGAGCATCGCCATCACGGGCTCAGGTGGGTTGCTTTTGGCTCAGTGGTTGAACATCACCTTCGTGCAGGAGGTTATTGCCAGTAAAACTGCGGTTGAGGCCTTTATCCCTCAGACCGACGTTGCTATTGAGCTGGGCGGCGAGGATGCCAAGATCATCTACTTTGACAATGGCATCGAGCAGCGCATGAACGGAACCTGCGCCGGTGGCACGGGGGCTTTCATCGATCAGATGGCGAGCCTTTTGAACACCGATGCCGGCGGTTTGAACGAGTTGGCTGCCAAGCATACGACCATTTATCCCATTGCGAGCCGCTGTGGCGTGTTTGCCAAAACTGATGTACAGCCGCTGCTTAACGAAGGTGCCCGCAAGGAGGATATCGCCGCCTCGATCTTCCAGTCGGTGGTTACCCAGACGATCTCCGGCCTGGCGTGCGGTCGCCCTATCAGGGGACATGTCGCCTTCCTCGGCGGTCCGCTCCAGTATCTGCCCCAGCTTCGCCAGCGCTTCTACGAGACGCTGGAGCTGGACGAGGAACACATCATCGTGCCCGAGAATGCCCATCTCTTTGTTGCCTCGGGCTGCGCTATCGCTGGCGCTGCTGACGAAAACGTACAGGTGGAAACCTTGAATGAGGTGCTTGAGCGTCTGCGTAGCCTGGGAGACACGCAGGCAAGTGAGGTTGTGCGCCTCCCCCCGCTCTTCGCTAACGAAGAGGAGTACGCCCAGTTCAAGGCCCGTCATGAGAGCGAGTGCGTTGAGCGCGGCGATATCGCCTCCTACTGCGGTGCGGCGTATCTGGGTTTAGATGCCGGGTCAACCACTTTCAAGGCAGTGCTCATGGATAAGGATGCGCGCATTCTGTGGTCGAGCTACGTGAGCAATAAGGGTGACGTTTTGGGGTGCGCTCGTGCGGCGCTGAACGATTTGGACAGCAAGCTGCCGCGCAATGAAGCGGGAGAGCCCCTGGTGACTATCGGCCATGCAACGGTGACGGGCTATGGGGAAGGCCTGCTGCTAGAAGCCTTGCGTATCGACTCCGGCGAAATAGAGACGGTGGCTCATCTGCGCGGGGCACAAGAGATGCTGCCCGGGGTC
>CAYFWL010000188.1:0-3006 GCA_964346845.1 uncultured Eggerthellaceae bacterium
GGTGGCGCTTTCGCTTTGCTGGGTGCTCCAGTTCTTCCATGGGGAAATGCAACAAAAAACCCTGCCGGGAGGGGGTTGGCAGGGTTCAAGGAGGATGATACTCAAAACGTGGAGTGTTATTCGGTTTCCACGATCTCCAAAACGTCATAGGGGCAAGCTTTAACGCACTTGCCGCACACGATGCACTTGGAAGCGGGCTGACCTTCCACCATAACAACCAGATGCAGCGGGCATGCAGCAACGCAGTCACCACAGCTGACGCACTTCTTCTTGTTGATCAGATAGATGCCCTTAGCGTTTTGCGTGATGGCTTCATGGGTGCAGGCCTTCGCGCACTTGCCACATTGAACGCAGGTGGAAGGGACCGGCTGGCCCTTCTTCTCAACAATTTGAATACAAGACTTGAATTCGTTGATTTCCTTGTAAAAAGAGGTGGAGCACTCAACAACACAGCCGATACAGGCCATGCACTCCTTCTCTTTGTTTCTTCCCAGGCGCTTCATGGTCCTCTCTTTCCTGAAACGGTGGTCATATGCATGAAAACACAGGTAGGGGAACCTGCGCTCATAAACAAGAGCACTATATCTTAGCGACCCCCTGAAAAGAGTCTGGATTGCAAAGGTGGTGACGTTTGGGGTAAAAAAGTTTCCCAGCGTTCCTTGAGCGCGACAAACGTAATGCACGCAAAACACGAAACCTTCAAAAGGCGGTGCCTGGGCAGGTTGTCAAGGGCTCCGTTACTGCGTGCTCAAGGTGCGCGATGCTCAGAGGCGAGAGGGCAAGGGGGTGCGGGAGCGAGAGGGTAAGGGGGCGAAAGAGCGAAGGGGTGCGGGGGCGCGAGGGCGCGAGAGGCGAATCCCCGTTTCTTCGTTGCTGACCGGGACAAAGCAGTTGACGATTCGGACATCTCTATATTTCTAATACAAAATAATCTTATACAAAAATATTCTAAAAAAGATATAATAAACAAAGGGTAGATATCAACAGAAAGGACGAACATGAAGATTTCTGCACGCAATCAGCTCAAAGGGAAGGTTTCCTTTGTCGAGGAAGGCGCGGTCAACGGTATCGTTGGCATTGAGCTTGCAGGTGGCGAGACCATCACCGCAACCATTTCGATGGGCTCCATCAAGGAACTCGGCCTCAAAGAGGGCGTTGAGGCCTACGCGGTAATCAAAGCCACGAGCGTTATGGTCGCTGTGGACTAAGCACCAAGATCTTTTTGATTCGTGTCGAGCTCGAAGCCCTTGCAGTTTCGGGCTCGTTTTTTCAGGGATCATTCTTATTCTTTCAATTATGCACCCTTTCTTGCGAGGTATGGTTCGAGTGAGGTGAGATGGTGGATTTCTATCAGCTGCGCTATTTTAAAGAAGTTGCACGCACGGAGAGCATTTCCAAGGCGGCAGCCGACCTCAACATCACCCAGCCTGCACTTTCAAAATCGATAGCCAAGCTGGAAGAGGAGTTGGGAGTTGCCCTTTTTGAGCGGCACGGAAAACGTCTTTGCCTTAACGATTGCGGGCGCTATTTCCAAAGCGACGTCAAACGCATTCTCAATGAACTAGAGGATAGCGCTCACGCGCTCAGACGCTTGGAGGCAGGCCAGGAGGGGAGTGTGCGCATCGCCGTATTCGGACCCCAAAAGGCTGCTCTGGCCTGCGTGACTCAGTTTATGGGCGACAATGCGGGGGCACGTGTGACCTTTGAAGCACGTCAGGCGCAGGTGAGCAGGCACATTCTGCACGAGTTCGATATCGTGTTCTATGCTGCGGGAAATGATTTCGAGAGCGTGGTGGGTGTTCCTTCTGGCTTGAGCAGGACATTACTCGGCGTGCCGAAAAGCCATCCGCTTGCAGGGAATGAAGTTCCCGTGGCGCTCTCACGGCTTGCCGACGAGTCGTTCATCTTCATGAACACGACGAGTGGGGTGTACGAGCGTAGCTACAAGCTTTGCACGGAAAACGGCTTCTTTCCTCGGGTGCGCGCCGTGTGCACTTCAGGGGCCGCCCAGATTTGCTTCATCCGCGCAGGCTTTGGCGTAGGGTTTGTCGAAGGCCTTGTCAGCAACGAGCCTATCGGCGGTATCTCTCTGCTTGAACTCGATGCAAACGTTCCTGACCAGCTGCTTTGCTTCAGTAGCCGACCGACGAGCCTGTTATCGCCTCTAGCCTTGCGCTTTTTGCAGCACGCCTTCGATTTCTTCAGGATACCGGCCGATTCCGCCCGCTTCAGCCAGTTCGATGCAAATTGATCTCGCCGCTTTTGGCTGCCGCGTCGCTGTACTCATATGCGTTGTACATCCAGTCTATATAACTGAAATGAATGTGCATGTATAAATTATTCATTTTAAAAACTATTCTTGAATAACTATAATTAAGCACAGCATTGGTTATGTATGTTCAAGGAGGATGCAAATGAGGAATACAAAGAGAAGGGCAACGTGGGTTGCAGCGCTTCTTGCTGCCGTTTTGACGTTCACGTTGGCTGCCTGCACGGCAAACACGAGCTCTTCAACTGCAAGCTCTCAGGAGCAGACAGCTGCTTCGAGTGCCGCTATGGTTAAGGATATGAAGGGCGATGACGTTATTGCGGCGGGATCTGCCAAAACCGTGCTTACCGTCAATTCAGTCGCCACGCAGATGGTGCTCATGTGCGGTGGGGAAAAAGCTGCTGCCACCTTGGGCTCAGGTTTCCAGTATGGTGATGACAGCCTGAACAAGAAGATGTTCCCCGGCTTGGGTTCCCTTAAGACCATGACGCGCGATGACGCAACTGTGGAAAACGTTGCTGCTCTCAATCCAAGTATGGTTGTTATCGACGTGCCCGATACGGTGACCACCCTGCGCGATGCCGATATTCCCGCAGCGTATGTGTCGGTTACTTCTCCGGAGACGATCATCCAAGCAATCGAAATCTTGGGAGCTGCTCTTGGCGGAGATGCTCAGGATGTTGCGCAGAAGTACGCCAACTACTACAACGGCGTGCTCAAGGACATGGCTGCTCAGT
>CAYFWL010000189.1:0-2979 GCA_964346845.1 uncultured Eggerthellaceae bacterium
CGGTCAACCGACATCACCCGCCCCTGGTTTCAAGGCGCCCAACGACTCGACCAGAAACTGCCTCCCTCCCTATAAAAAACCTCGTTCTTGCCAACCTGAGCCGCCACTTTGCCAACCTCTACGAGCTACCTTACGCAGGAGCGCCAAACAGAGACTGCCCGAGGCGTTGGGAAGCGCCTTGACTCTCTATACGGGTGCTTCCAAATCGACGACTGCGCCTTTCCGCTACCTGATCTTGCAAGGATTCCAAGACTTTCGGCCACACCATGTAAGCGCCCGGCTATTCTGACATTAGAGCACTATGACCACGCCGATGACACCGAATTCAACCTCGGCCTATAAACCCCTATTCGGCAACGCTTCAATACCGTAGCATCAACTCAGAAGTTTTCATAGCGCATCGTTTCTTCCTGAAACCATAGCGCACCGTTCCTTCCTGAAACACCTTAAGCGAACACACGAGCTGGTCAAAACCGACCTGAATGATTTCGAGGCCCGCTTACAGCCAACCCTCTCCTTCCGGCTCGTCCAGCGCACCAAGAAATGAACGAGGAACCTACCAACGAAAGATAGCTGAAGCACTAGGAGGCAATAGATCCCTTAACGCTTGCCCAACCGGCAGCGAGCCCGACAAACAAGCAGACGCACGGCGAAAGCCCCAAGCAACGCTAAGCACACAGCTCTAAGCCTGCGTCCTCCCCTTCTGTCCCCATTAAGATTCTGGGGACTTGACGATGACGTTGCGTCATCCTCTAGGCTAAAGCGGTTCCCCGAAACATGCCTACCCCGAAGAGAAGGATGCTGAGCCCTATGATCGTATCATGGATGACCACCAACGCCTGCAACCTGAAATGCGAACACTGCTACCAGGATGCAGGAGGCGAAGAAGAAGGCGAGCTCTCTACCGCCGAGGGCAAGACGCTCATCGACCAGATTGCCCGCGCCGGTTTCAAGATCATGATCTTCAGCGGGGGAGAACCGCTACTTCGGCCCGACATCTATGATTTGGTGGCATACGCACGCCAGGCGGGCTTGCGTCCGGTGTTTGGTACCAACGGAACGCTGATTACCGCAGACGTAGCACAGCGACTCAAGCAAGCGGGCGCTTGTGCTATGGGAATCAGCATAGACAGCCTTGATGCGCACAAACACAACCATTTCCGCGGACTTGAAAATGCCCACGAGCTCACCTTGGAAGGCATCGCCAACTGCAAAGCGGCGGGATTGCCGTTTCAAATTCACACGACGGTCCTTAACTGGAACCGTGACGAAATAACGAAGATAACGGACTTTTCCCAGGAAATCGGAGCTATTGCCCACTATGTTTTCTTTCTTATCCCCGTGGGTCGCGGCAAACTCATCCAAGAGCATGCCGCTTTGGAAGCGGGCCAAAACGAAGAGCTGCTCCGCGCACTTGTGCTCAAGCAGAAAAATGTTGCTATCGACGTGAAACCCACCTGCGCTCCTCAGTTTGTGCGCGTAGCCCAGCAGCTCGGCATCGAGACACGTTTCTCGCGCGGGTGCTTGGCGGGCATCACCTACTGCGTCGTCGGATCCCAAGGCATCGTTCGCCCCTGCGCCTACATGACCGAAGAAGCGGGCGATGTACGCACGACTCCCTTTGATGAGATTTGGCGAAGGAGCCCTGTGTTTGAGAAACTGCGCTCCCAGGATTACCAGGGTGCCTGCGGCTCATGCGACTACCGCGCATGCTGCGGCGGCTGCCGTGCGCGCGCCGCGTACTACCACGATGGCGACATTTTGGCCCAAGACGAGTACTGCGCCCACAGCCGAGGGCTTGTGTAGGACGCATTTGTCTTTCCCTGACCGACAACAAAAAAGAAAGGATGCTTCATGCTCACCTCACTCACTCGCTTTCGCGCTCATGTCCTCTGTGCCCTAGCTCTTGCTGCCGTGCTAGCTCTAACTGCCTGTTCAACAGGCGAATCGACAGCCTCTTCGGGCACTGGATCGAGCGGGAGCACTTCGGAGTCAAACACTAGCACCGAGACCATCACCTTCATGGATGACCTGAACCGCGAAGTCAACGTCAAGCTTAAACCTCAGCGTGTAGTGGCGGGCATCGGAAGCTTCGCCGATATGTGGCAACTGGCAGGCGGCACCCTGGTGGGTGCTCCCGATGAGGCTTTCACCGACTACGATATTGATAGCACGACGGTGAAATCCATTGGGGCCTTCGCGAGCATCAACCAAGAATCCATCATGGAGCTCAATCCCGATTTCGTCATCCTCACCGGCGCATCGACGGGTCAGGCAGGAGCCGTCAGCCAAACCGATCTGGCTGAAGGTCTCGAAGCTGCTGGTGCTTCTGTGGCCTACTTCAAAGTGACCACGTTCGACGACTACCTGCGCGTCCTGCAAACGCTCTGCACCATCACGGGACGCGCTGATTTGTTCGAACAAAATGGCACCCAGGTAAAGGCAAACGTCGATAAAACCCTTGCCACATACGGACCGGCCGCGCAGGGCAAAACCTTCATGCTGGGCATCACCTATTCCCAGGGTGTGCGCGTTCAGCGCTCCAGCTCGCAGACAGGCGCCATGCTGAACGAACTGGGAGCCGTGAATATCGCCGACCAGAACCAGGGAATACTCACCGAATTCAGCGTGGAGTCGCTGCTTGAGATAAACCCCGACTACCTTTTCATCATACCTATGGGAAATGATGAAGCCGCAAGCGCTGCGGCACTCGACAAGCTGACCTCCCAGGCAGCATGGGCCTCGCTCAAAGCAGTCGAAGAGGGGCACGCTGCCACCCTGCCGCGCGACCTGTACGTGAACAAACCCAACGCCCGCTGGGACGAAGCTCACGAAATGCCAGGCACCGCCTTCCACTAAGGGCGGAGCCGCGTGGTGGCCCCTGCGGGGGGATGCGCCGGTGGCGCCCCTGCAGGGGGGATGCGCCGGTGGTGCCCTGGGCGTCCTGGGCGGCGTTGATTACGCGGCTGAGAATGTCGG
>CAYFWL010000190.1:0-2968 GCA_964346845.1 uncultured Eggerthellaceae bacterium
AAGAGGGGATGCGAGATCGTGGAAGGCAGCCTTTGCGTCGATCACGTCCACCTATTGTAACGCTAATGCGCCGCCCGGTCTCCCTAAGGCTTATACAGGGGGCGGAAGAATCGCCGAAGTAACGCAAGGAGGGGACGAACGCAGCTGAAACTGCCCCCCTGCACACCCTTCTCTTGATTGTTCCTAGACCCCTTCCCTTCTCTGCAGGCTCCTCCCGCTTAATACCCAAAGGCCCTTGCGCTTTATCAACGCACAACGAGCTTCGTTTACCAGAGGAAAGAACGTCATGCAGCTCTATGCGTTCCCGAAGGAGGGCATTGCACAACGAGCTTCGTTTACCAGAAGAAAGGCAGGAAATCCAGCAGGCAAGCTTCGGGGACGGTATCGTTTTTCCGTGCCAAAACGTACGGTCTTCATACGGAAAATCGATACTGCCATCCGTCAAACATTACGATTCCGTGACGCTTTGGGAATCTTTAGCACTCTCATTGCGAGAGTGCTAATATAGCAGTTGAGAAATAAAACAAGCACATCAGAATCGAGGCGATGCCCATGGATCAAAAGCAGAAAGTATCAGCGGTTTCGTTTCCGCCCGACCGCGTAAGAAAACAGGGCAACGACAAAAACAATCTCTAAGGAGGCACTATGATGTATGGATTGATGCCGTATAGGCAGGCACGGCGAAACATAGCGTACAACCCGTTCAAGGATATGGACGAGTTCGAGAAGCGTTTCTTCGGCGCGCCTTTTGGAAACTTTTTCAACACAGACGAAATCACGGAGTTCAAGACCGACATAACCGATCAGGGCGACAATTTCCTTTTGGAAGCCGATTTGCCGGGATTCAAGAAGGAAGACATCTCGCTCGATCTTGACGGAGACAGGCTGACCATCCAAGCCACACGCCACTCCGAGCACGAGGAGAAAGATGCCCAGGGCAAGTACGTCTGCTGTGAGCGCTCGTATGGCACATACACCAGGTCGTTTGATGTCACCGCTATCGATGTTGACGGGATTACCGCGAAACTTGAGGAAGGCGTCCTGAAACTCACCCTGCCCAAGAAGCAGCCAGAGGCTCCGGCAGCGCGCAAGTTGGAAATCGAGTAGGATTTCCCACGAAAACACGGAGAAGTCGAGCGTTGCAGACAACCAAAGAGCTTCATTAAATCTTCCCAAAGGCATCTCTCCGCGATACAAAAACGAAGGTGGCGCTCAATCGAGCGCCACCCTCCTTGCGTTTAAAACGCATGAGCTTGAAGCAAGGGGCATATGTGTCCCTATAGCCCTAAATGATAGATGGCGGCCGAGGTCGCCATCTATCAGACTGTCCATTTTGAGAGATTGGCGCCTCATCCACAAGTGAGCTAGGCACCAGACGTCCCTACAGCGTGAAGCACCACGTGAAGCATCACATGAAGCACCACGTGCCTTAAGAGTTATTCTTCGGTGAATCCGTACTTAATCCAAGAGCCGTTATGGTCGGCCTGTACCACCAGCGTTCCGTCCTCAGCAGTGTGAACGTCGAGCTCGCCGTTGGGTTCCAGACTTCTCACATACGCAACGGGATCATTGGTCTCAACGGTTTCAATGGTCGATTTCGTCGGGAGCTTACCCCCACAGGTCGGCTGCTGCTCCTCGATAACCAATTCGTATCTTGCCATGGTTCGCCTATCTCCTTCCATCGGGGGCTTTTCTCCACAGAGGTTGGCTTTCTTTGCCGTGCACCTTCCGCGAAGTATCATGACGTCATGATACCGCCAGCAAGAAAAACTGCCAAGATGCCCCCTTGTCAGGAGCTGTTAGATCAAGGGGGAAAGCGGCACGCGAAAAGGTCCGATACAAGCGCTTCGCCGTCAATACCTGCCCCTTAAAGGTTTCTCGATTGTTAGAGCAAATCGCTTGCTGAGAGCCCGGCTTTCCCGTCCTTCCCCAAGGTTTTCGATGCCCACATGCGATTAAGAGCGCTGCTTCAAGGACAAACGCGGCCCTCTTCCCCAGGGATGGCGCCTCCTTAGTCCTTAACAGCCACCACGCAGATATGCGGCTTTCCTGCCTGGGTGCATATCGAGACCGAGCCGAACCCTGCGTTCTCGAGCATGACGCGGTAGTCGTTCATTCCCGGCACATTCATCTCGAAGCTCCATCCCACATTTTGAGCTTGATCTGACTCGAGAATATCTTTGAAAACTTCCGCTACAATCAAAAGCGAGCCGCCGCCTTTGAGTACCCGAAAAACCTCCTTAAGGTTTTCTTCCTGGTCCGGCCAGAAATAGATGCTCTCAACCGTAACCACCTTGTCAAACGACCCCTCTTCAAACGGCAAATCCTCAACCGAGGCCAGAAGAATATCCATCTTGCCCTCAGCGAGTGCCGACTCATTGAGTTGCTTTGATGCGGCCACGGAAACCTCGGAGTAGTCAACGCCCGTAACGTGTCCACTGCTCAACAGCGCGCAAAGGCGTTTCACCGTCATGCCTCCGCCGCAGCCGATATCGAGGATTTTGTCGTCAGGACGAATATCCAGCTTATCCAGCGCCCAACCCGTCATCTCGTAGTGGCTGCCGTTCATTCGCTGCAACATCTGCATCCCCGCCTCCCCCTGAGGTTTGGACGGATTTCCTTCCAGGGTAATGCGGCGCTGCTCGTCTTCCTCTTGTTCTGTCACTGATGGATTTGTCATTGATGCCCCCTTGTTTTCCATGCGAGTATAGCATGAACGTGGAGGCATTTTTGTCAACGCTCTTTCTTTGCAAGCTGGGCCGAAGGGCAGCAACGGCATTCCGCAACCAACGCTCTCCTTACCCCTGGTTTCCTCGAGGACAACAGCACTTTGCCCTTCCCCTTTTGCGATTACGGCCATCGAATCGTAAGCACTAAAAAATGTATGCATCAAAGCCTCGTCCCCTTTCCCCTGCAACGCTCCAAAATTTTGCCGCTTATAGACATTGAGGGGCTTTTCCGGTGGAAA
>CAYFWL010000191.1:0-2950 GCA_964346845.1 uncultured Eggerthellaceae bacterium
TCGAAGGCTTCGCCCTTGCACGACGATGGCCGCCTTTCGAGGGGTAGGATACGGTTGTTCAGGTCGTATCGCCCGGAAAGGCGGCCATCATGGCAAATCAGGCCAACAGCCCGCCGCACGCGAAGTGGATGTGCGAGCGCCGCATCGTGTCCGCGCCGAAGCACAGGAGAAAGGCCGTCTGCGACCGATGCAGGGATTCGCTGGGGGAAATCTTCCGCCAGCTGCGCGGCTGCAAGGGGGTCGAGATAATCGAGGGCCACCTCATGCCCGACCATGTCCATATGCCGGTCAGCATACCCCCCAAGATGAGCGTGTCGGGCTTCATGGGGCACCTCAAGGGGAAGAGCGCGCTGATGATGTTCGACAAGCACGCCAACCTGAAGCGCAAGTTCGGCAACCGGCACTTCTGGTCCGAGGGCCGCTGCGTGTCGACGGTGGGGCTCAACGAGGCGACCATCAGGAAGTACATACAGGAGCAGGAGTCCCACGACATCGCGATGGGCAAGCTCTCCGTCAAGGGGCGCGAGGATCCGTTCAAGAGGGGATAGCCCCTTCAGGGGCGGCCGGTAATACGCGAGCCGCTTCCAGCGGCATGCGACGAGTCAAGGGCGATGCGCCCTGAGACGCTGCCCGTGGCCCTTGGCCTTATAGGCCCAGTGCAAACCACCCTTTTGAAGGGTGGTTCATGATTAGCTCGTAGTGTGCTTTTGTGAGCAAAGCGCCTCTCATTATGAAAAAAGTCGAGTTTGCCGAAAGCTTTACCGACCAATTGGCACATTCCTTATCAAATGAAACGCATAATCCCAGGTGACGATCGAGCGATTTTTGCGTCCCTGTGCATAACATCGGTCTTTCCATAAAAAGCTTCGGCAAACTCGACTTTTTTCATAAATTTAGCGGCTTTTCTTACGGACGCGCCCCGCGACAGCCTTATGCATGCCTCTTGTGGTAAATCTTGCGGGGTGCGGGCATCAATACTTCTCGTGATGAAATAAAGGGGTATCATAAACGTAACTAGTTACGGAGGAGGCCTTATGTCTGCGGAAAAACCCACCTTTGCAATCGTCACGTGCTCTGATACGCGGAGCTTGAAGCAGGACACTGCGGGATTTGCGCTAGAGAGCCTCATCGCCGAAAGAGGCTGGGAGTGCCTCAGCCATGTGGTGGTGAGGGATGAGTGCAGCGAGATCTCCGCAGAAATCGTTCGTGGCGCTGATGAACTGCATGCTGATATCGTTTTGACCTGCGGCGGTAGCGGTCTGTCTCTGCGTGATGTAACTCCTGAGGCAACTGCCGCTGTGTGCGAGCGCAACGTGCCCGGCATCGCCGAGGCCATGCGTGCGTACAGCTTGCAGATTACCCCGCATGCCATGCTTTCGCGTGCTGTGTGCATGCAGCGTGGTCGATGTATCGTTATCAATCTGCCGGGGAGCGAAAAAGCGGCTCGCGAGAACTGGGAGGGCATCGTTAAAGTGCTGCCCCATGCGGTGAAGATGATGGCGGGTGGCGGACATTAATGTCCAAGAGGACCAAAAAGAAGCACGTTTCGGCGACACCTCAGAACCCTTCTGCTGAGGCCGATTCGCGCTCGATACCGGGTGCTGCGCCTGAAATCCGTGAATCAGAACCGCAGCAGAAAGGACAGCCGGTGGAAGAGCTCATCAATGGCTTTACGGGTTTTGCCCGAAAAAACATCATGCAAGCGCCCCGTTTCCCTTCAAGGGGAGAAGTATCGGCGGAGCCGGGTCGTTTGGTGTTTGACCCCGAGAAGCTGGCGGAAATTGAGCAGCAGGACAGGCGCTGGTCGTGGATCGAGATCGACCTCAACGCTATTCGTAATAATGTGCGCGTTAGCAAAGACCAGATTGGTCGGGGCTGCCGCCTGTGTGCCGTGGTGAAAGCCGATGCCTATGGTCACGGTGCCGTGCGTGTAGCTAAAACTGCCTTAAACTCGGGTGCTGAATATCTGGCGGTGGCAACGGTACAGGAGGGTATCGAGCTGCGTGAAGCGCTGATTAACGCTCCGCTGCTTTTGCTCTGTGAGCCTCCCAAGACGGCAATCCCGCTGATTTTGGGCTACAAGATCATGCCGAGCATTTACTCTCCTGATTTTGCTATCGAATATGCCGAAGCGGCGAAAAGCTATGGGGTTGCGGCACCATATCACCTGGCAATCAATACCGGCATGAACCGTATTGGCGTTCGCTACGATCAGGTGCTTGCCTTTTTGCGCCACGTGAGCTTTCATGCCCAGTTGGAACTGGTGGGTACTTTTACTCACTTTGCCACGGCTGACTGTCCTGAGACCTTTGACTTCGAGATTCAGGCCCGGCGCTTTGTGGAGGCTGTCAACGCCATGCAGGCTGCTGGCTTTGACCCGGGTATTGTGCACTGTGCCAACTCGGCCGCCATTTTGCGCTATCCGAATGTGCACTTTGATATGGTGCGCCTCGGCATCTCTCTGTACGGTTTTCACCCGTGCGATGAGACGCGTAGGTTTTATTCCTTGCAGCCGGCCATGAGCGTTCACGCGCGCATCGTTGATACGCGCACGCTCGGAATCAACGACGGTGTGAGCTATGGCCTGCATTACCGAAGCACGGGTGGCTCTCATGTGTGCACCTTGCCCTTAGGCTATGCCGATGGTCTCAACCGCTTGCTCTCTAATAAGACCGAGGTTATTTTTGAGGGTCGGCTGCATCCCCAGGTGGGCAATATCTGCATGGATCAATGCATGTTCGAATATCGCCCCTCTCGTCGCGAGTTTGATTCGCCTCTGCCCCAGGTGGGCGATGAGGTGCTGCTCGTGGGAAAGCAGGGCGATGCTGAAGTCACTATTGATTGGATGGCGAAGGAGTGTAGATCTCGGTGGTCGCCGTATCATTAAAAAAAAAAACACCGCATGTATAGTCGCTGAGGGTAGAAGAAGAAGTGCTAGTGAGTGGGACAG
>CAYFWL010000192.1:0-2888 GCA_964346845.1 uncultured Eggerthellaceae bacterium
TTTATCCCACCTGCTTTTTACCTAGAGGGAGAGGACCGCATTCTTCCAGCATAGGACAGTTATCGCAGTCATCCACCTCGGCCTTGTCGATGTCGTCCCATCCAATAGGCGAATATCCCAAGGCCTTATAGAACCCTACCGATTCGCCGCGCGACACCAAGCGCAGCTCGCCGTAGCGGTGCAGGGCGTCTTCCATAAGAGCGCGCCCCACCCCATAGCCGCGCCATGTTTTGACCGTAATCACGGGATTCACGTGCATCACGCCATTTGTGCCGCGCGCCACACGCAAAAACCCCACCACATCGCCCGCAGCGCTTTCTGCCACCGTGATGTTTTCCATCGAAGGCATGTCATCCATACCCTCCCCGTTGGCATAGGCGTTAATCACATCAGCATCCTCATCCCGCGCGGGCCGCAAGGTGAACAACTCAGACACAACTCCCCCTCTCGCCTACATAATCGGTGGCACGTAAATCTTATTGCGCGAATCGGGGATACTCTTCTTCGCCAACTCGGTAAGGCCCTTCACGATGGTAGGCATAGCGCTCACCGGCACACCCATGAACATCATGTCTTCGCCCAAATCAGTGGAAGCGCGGCAGCCATAGCAGCCGAAGGTGATATTGGGCTGCTGCTCCAACCAAGGGTACAGCACAGCTTCAACGCACATGGAATTGTAGCCGCTCGCCTTAAAATCAAAGCGGTGACCGGTGTAATACGCCATAGACATGCACAGCCACATCATATGTTCGGGCGTGCCGGTGAACACGATGACTTCCGGTTCACGCACCGTTTTATTCAGGGGCGCAACGTAGGTGGCACGGCGACTCTTAGCAGGAAGCGTAGGTCGCTCGCGCACCATTTGAGCCGCAGCTTCGGCGTTTACCAATTTATGGAACAGCACGTAGATTTCCCCCGTTGCCAGCTTTTCAGGCACCCCGGTCATACCAAAAATCGAGGTTCCATCAGGGCAGGAGTGTTTGAAGGGCGGCATGAGGATCGAGGCTCCGCGACGAGCCGCCATCATAGCCTGACAAAAACGCAGGTTTTCAGCGGGCAAAGGAGCATCGGGCAACAGCTCGTCTTTGTCGATAAGGCTCACCGCTACTGGTTGCCAGCGCAAGCCCAGTTTTTCCATACAGATATGTTGCCACTCTGCATATTGCTGATGCAACTCGTCAGAGATGGATTCGGCACGCGGCTCGTCAGCGAAATTTGCCTCAAACGTAACATCACCCACAGCGTCAATAGCTAGCGAGCGCGTAGGGCAGTTGCCAGCGCAAGTGGCACACCCCACACAGAGCTCAGGGTGCGATGCCCTGGGATAGCCGTCCTCATCCACTTCCAGCACATCGCAGGGGCAAAACGCCACGCACAGACCGCACTTTACGCAACGTTCCGGAAAATGAGTCATGCGGTAGCTCACCACATTGCTCTCGCGACGCTCCTCATTCCAATGCTGAATTTGCTGCTCAATCTCTTCCATGACAAGCCTCTCGCTTTTTTCTTCCCTTGATTTTGACCATTAGAGTACGTCCACCATTTTACGCTATTCACAAATGACGCACAAAGGGCACCCGAGAGACTTCGAGAAAAGCGTGAGAGCTCGAGAGCGCCAAGGAGATGCTTTTTTCATAGCACGGGGGTGTTGCGCAACACCAAACCTCTTGCATTCTGCAAAGAAACACCCATGCTTGGTCCCATGAATGTTTTTATCGGACATACCGCTGCTTGTATTTTCTGGCTCACGGCAAACCAGTACGAAATAGACCATCTCCATCCCACCAAAGCGCATCCTTCAACCCAAAGCGCTGGTACACAGCGACAAGCCTTCGAGCTGTTGGCGAATACCCGCTTCATCGATTGGCCCCTTTCCCTTTGTGTGCCCGCACAAACAGCGCGTCGCCATTCTCGTAATACCACCTTATCCCGCAGCAGCATCTTTCCTCCAAAGGCTTTTCTCAAATATACCCAGGATATCTTTATTGCTTCACCCGAGTTTTCATTTTTGCAGATGGCGCACACTCTTTCCCTCGATGAATTGGCACTGTACGGTAATTTTCTTTGTGCGTGTTTTCACCGAGACCGATTTTCAGGCTCTCACATGCCTCAACGCAATCCTGCCGCAAACATCGCGCAGCTTGCGGCTGCCGCAAAAACGCCCGGGGTAAACAACGGAAAGAAGGCGCGGCGCGCAATGCGTTACATCACACCGAACTGCGCCTCACCCATGGAGTGCCTTGTTGCCCTCTGGCTGTCCCTCCCTCAGGTATACGGAGGCTACGGCATCCCTGTTCAGCAGTGCAACTATAAGATAAATCTTCCTGAGGATTTGAGAAGACACGTTGGAAAATCTTATCTGGTTGCCGATTTTTGTTGGCCCGACAAAAAGCTTGTCGTCGAATACGACAGCGACCTCGAACACGCCAACCCATCGGCTATCGCTCAGGACACCATACGAAGAAATGCCCTTCAGGAGCTGGGCTTTACTGTTATAGGCATCACAAAGGCCCAGGCCTTCGATGAGGCGAGAATGGATCGCACCGCAGCGGAAATCGCAGATGCACTCGGGATTCGCAAGCGAACACGTGCTCGTCTTTATGACCTAAAGAAACTCGAGATGAGAAACCGTACTATACGATGGGCTCTGGAGTCTCCCGAAAAGCTTTTCGCCGAAACAAGGGTTTGATTTTCAGCAAGACTGCGTTTTAAGCGTGTTCTTGGACAAAAATTCCGTTTTCGTGTCGCTTCTATACCGATGCTTGAGTGCAAACAGCATCGACCAGGGAATATAGGTGGCACTTTGGACCCTCTTTTGAAAAAATGCAAGACCTGGGGGTGCGGACAAATAGTTGGACACCAATGTGTCCGGTTAGGGGTTCGCATGT
>CAYFWL010000193.1:0-2302 GCA_964346845.1 uncultured Eggerthellaceae bacterium
CCGTTGACATTCATGAGGATAATGGGGCATTCCATGAGGTCAAGCTTGGCGATGGCTGCGACCTCGCTGATCTCGTCTAAGGTACCCGGACCGCCGGGCAGGGCAATAAAGGCGTCGCCGAGCTCGATCATGCGGTTGCGACGGGAAGAGAGGTCTTCGGTAATTTCTTTCACCAGGCGACCATTGTAGCTGTGAGGACAGGGAGCTTCCCTTTCCTGCAGAAAGCGGGGGATGACGCCGATAGCGCGTCCACCGGCATGCAGCACGCCCTCTGAAACGGCACCCATGAGGCCTGTATCACCACATCCCCATACGAGGGTGTGCCCTTTTTGGGCGATCCATATCCCCAATGCGCGTGCTTCTCGCTCGAAGGCGGGAGTGTCGCCTAAGTTCGCACCGCAGTAAACCGTGATATTCATTGAAATTTCCGTTTCGTTCGTTTGATTCGGATGCGCAGCAATTAAAGCATGAGTATAATAGTGCAATTATACGTGAACCATATACGTGCATCCTATCTAAAAACTTCGAGGAGAACCCATGGCATTTTATTACGAAGAACCGTCGCGCACCTTTAACGAGTATTTATTAGTTCCAGGCCATACGCCGGACTTCTGCGTGCCGACCTCGGTGAATCTGAAAACCCCCCTGGTTCGTTACCGTAAAGGTCAGGAAGAGTGTCCCTTGGCGCTGAACGTGCCCATGGTTTCTGCCATCATGGCGGCTGTTTCCGATGACAAGATGGCCGTTGCCCTGGCCACCGAAGGCGGTCTGTCCTTCATCTACGGCAATCAGACCATCGAGCAGGAAGCTGCTATGGTCGCTCGCGTGAAGAACCACAAGGCGGGCTTTGTTGTTTCCGATGCCAATCTTTCTCCTGAAATGACCCTTTCTGATGTTGTGGCCCTAAAGGAGCGCTTCGGCCACTCCACCATGCCTGTTAGCGAGGCTGGTTCTGCTACGGGCAAACTGCTGGGTATCGTTACGGGTCGCGATTATCGCCTGAGCCGCATGGGCCTCGATACCAAAGTTGTGGACATCATGACTCCCCGCGAGAGGATGATTGTGGCTCCTGCGGAAACCACGCTGAAGGAAGCCAACGACATTATCTGGGCGAATAAGTTGAATAGCCTGCCTATCGTTGATGAAAACGATCATCTGGTCTCCTTCGTTTTCCGTAAGGACTACGATTCTCACAAGGAAAACCCCCTGGAGATGCTCGACCGGGATAAACGTTATATGGTGGGTGCCGGCATCAATTCGCGGGACTATGCTGAGCGGGTGCCCGCGCTGGTTGAAGCGGGTGCCGATGTGCTGTGCATCGATTCTTCAGAAGGGTATTCCGATTGGCAGAAGATCACCATTGAATGGGTGCGCGAGCAGTATGGTGAAGATGTCAAGATTGGTGCCGGTAATGTAGTTGACGCTGAAGGCTTCCGCTTCCTGGCTGAAAGCGGTGCCGACTTTGTCAAGGTGGGTATCGGCGGCGGCTCTATTTGCATTACTCGTGAGACCAAGGGTATTGGCCGCGGTCAGGCTACTGCAGTGATCGAAGTTGCCCAGGCTCGTGATGAGTACTTTGCCGAGACCGGCATCTACGTGCCCATCTGTTCTGATGGCGGTATCGTGTATGACCACCACATCTCCTTGGCTTTAGCCATGGGCTCTGACTTTGTCATGTTGGGTCGCTACTTTGCCCGATTTGACGAGAGTCCCTCTGAAAAAATCCTGGTCAACGGCACCTACATGAAGGAATACTGGGGCGAGGGCTCTGCGCGCGCCCGCAATTGGGGTCGTTATGACCTGGGCGGCAAGAAGAGTCTGTCCTTTGAAGAGGGCGTTGACTCCTATGTGCCCTATGCTGGTAGCCTAAAGGACAATATGGCTGTCACCTTGTTGAAGCTTAAGAGCACTATGTGCAACTGTGGTGCTCTGACGATTCCTGAGTTCCAGGAAAAAGCGAAGCTTACCATCGTGAGCGGAGCCTCCATCACCGAGGGCGGCGCTCATGATGTTTTGCAGAAGGACAAGGCGCCCTACGCAGGGCGTTAGGCCCTTCGAGGCAAGGCGAGTTGTTTGAGGGGCGCGCGGGGCTCGGAGATGGATCCAAAGAGGGGCTCGGGTACCGATCAGACAGCCATCGTTTTTCATGTTGGCGTCGTCATACCCGTTTTTTTGTTATTGAGAAGGCAGCCCGCGAAGACGGGTTGCCTTCGTTGTTTAGGCTCATGAGCCTGTGGCCGCGCGTAGCGCGGTCACAAAGAACCACCCGCTATGCGGGTGCGCGTCGAAGGCTTCGCCCTTG
>CAYFWL010000193.1:2312-2888 GCA_964346845.1 uncultured Eggerthellaceae bacterium
ATTGAGAAGGCAGCCCGCGAAGACGGGTTGCCTTCGTTGTTTCTAGGTTTGTGAGCCTGCCCGGCGCGCGCAGCGTGGCGGGAAATAAACCACCCGCTATGCGTGCGCGTCGAAGGCTTCACCCTTGCATGGCGATGGCCGCCTTTCGAGGGGTAGGATACGGCTGTTCAGGCCGTATCGCTCGGAAAGGCGGCCATCATGGCAAATCAGGCAAACAACCCGCCGCACGCGAAGCGGATGCGCGAGCGCCGCATCGTGTCCGCGCCGAAGCACAGGAGAAAGGCCGTCTGTGACCGATGCAGGGATTCCCTGGGGGAGATGTTCCGCCAGCTGCGCGGCTGCAAGGGGTCGAGGTGATTGAGGGGCGCCTCATGCCCGACCATGCCCATATGCCGGTCGGCATGCGACGAGTCAAGGGCGATGCGCCCTGAGCGAAGCGAGGGGCAACACCTCAAGGCGTTGCCCCTCACGTTGCCCGTGGCTTTTTGGGCCAGTGTAGAACCGCCCATCTGGATGGTTCATGATTGCTGAAAGAGCAAAACGGACGCAAAACGTCGCGTTTTGGGTAATCGAGGC
>CAYFWL010000194.1:0-2858 GCA_964346845.1 uncultured Eggerthellaceae bacterium
TAAAACAGCTACCGCACCACAGGCATAGCCTGTGGGTTTCTCACTAGACTAAAAGCATAGCTAGCAGAATCCCTTTTCACCAAGCTCACGTTTGCCGGCGCGTATACGGGAGCATCACTTATAGAGACGCAGGTTTTTCGCGTATCAACGATACGTATCTGCTGCACGGTCGAAGCAATTTGATAGCCTGATGGAGCCATGATTTCCTTCACATACCACTGAGAGCCAAGAGCTAAGCCCTCGATGGAATCGGTGGTGCCATCGGCCTTCGTAGTTAGCTGATAGGTCGGTGTTCCCATGCAGGACTCATCTGGCCAAACGCCAAAGACGGCACCTTCAAGAGAGTAGAGCGCGTTTCCCTCAGTAAGCATCGGATAAGCCGAGGTCTTCTTGATGAAAAAGGAGCCCGAAAGAGGCTTTTCCGCAACCGTCACAGTAATCCTCTCTGCAGAGGCAATCGTGACAGGGGAGACCTCGGTAGAAAGCTCGTATCCCGCAGGAGACACGCGCTTTTTCACCCACCATACGCTCCCTAAAGGCAGACCGCGAAGAGGACCCGCTGTTCCATTTTCGCTGGTCGTGAGGGTATAGGTGGGAGACCCCAGGCAGGAAGCGTTATCGTATACGTCGAAGATGGCGCCCGCAAGAGAGTACTGGGGGTTGCCGTCGGTCAACGCGGGATCGGCAGATTTTTTAGAAAGGATAAGTGACCCCGACTCAAAATCATCCGTGATCCTTACCGTGGTCACCGCAACAGACCCTGGCTCAATGATCGCTTCATAAATTTCATCGGAAAGGAGAAAACCTCGAGGTGCCGCTAGCTCCTTGATAAACCAATGAGAACCGGGAGGTAGATTACTGAGGGTATCTGTGGTCCCATCCTCTCTGGTAGTGAGCGTGTAAATCGGCTTGCCTTGACAGGTAGCGTTGTCGTAAATGCCGAATTGGGCACCCGCTAAAGAGTAGGCTGGCGTACCTGAAGTTACTTCGGGATGAGAGCTCACTTTGAGAATCGTCAACGATCCGGCATCGACCTTTTCTTCATCAAGGGCAGTGTTGCCGTCGAAAAAGTTACCATCGGCATCCCAAGCGAAACCCATTTCGTTATCGGCGGATATGAGCTTAGCAAGAAAATACGTCTCGGAAAGTTTATATCCCGCAGGCGGCTTTATCTCGTGAATCACAAGTGTGCCCAAGGGCATGCTAGGATTTCCCCAAGAGTCCCGATAAACTGTGCCAGTCACTAAGTACCCATAGCTTTTGTCCCTTGCAATGAACGAATCGTCAGCAAATAGCGTCCCAGTAAAGCCGTCTACATCAGTCCTCATAACCCACGTGCGCGTTGGCGCACCCGATGCCTCGGCCTCAGCGACGCTGTCGTAATACCCTGCGTAATAATCAAACTGATATTCAGCCAGCGCCAACGACAAATGCTCGCCCAAAAACTCCTCCCCCGAGGCAGTCACTTTCTTCAGCAGCACACCATTAGGGTCCATAACAGGAGAATCCACCACGGCATATGTGGTCTGCTCATGAGGGCGAATCGACACGGTGTGCACCGTGGGATCCAGCTGAAAACCCAAGGGAGCCACAAGCTCACGCACATACCAACGCTCATCGGGCGTCAAGCCAGAAATCACATCAGAGACACCCGCATCACCAATCACCAGGCGGTAATCAGGCTCCGCCATAGCCTCAGCGTCAACTCGATACCAGCAGAGACCATACTCTGCACCCGCCACGCTGTAAGCGCCCGAAACCTCCAGGTTAGAGCTGGTCTTCGTGAGCTGAAGACCACCTTTCGCATAAATCCTGAAACCACCCACACGCTGGCACCCCGTACCTAAATCAACCTGACTCCAATGCACATCGGCATCGGTAGTATCCAGCACAATATCGTACGCCTTTTCGCCATCATCCCACGTAGCATAAAAGGTATACCAGCCATTGGCAGGGGCGGGCAAACCAGGGTCGATGCAGTACGCCTCGTAGGTTTCACCGTCTATCTCCACGGAAAACACGTCGTCGGTTGCGGAGTCGTTGCGAAACCAGCAGTAGGCATCGCCTGAATAATCGTAGCTACTCTCCAGGGCAGCGAGAGCTTTATCGCGCATGAGAGCCCGGGCCATCAGCTCATCGCTCAGAGCCTGAAGCTCAGGACCCTCTTCGTCGGATGACAAACCCTGCAGTGTCGAAACCATCGTCCCATCGAGCGCACGGGCTGGTTTTGCAGCGGGTTTCGCCGCCCGCACACCACCGCTCGAGGCTTCCACCACCGGAGTCTCTCCAAGCACAGCCTCCCGGTCGCGCGCTGCCGTTGCCGAAGAAGATACAGGTTTCGCTTCCGCAGCGTACCCAACCGATGCGAGGTTCTCGGAGATTGTTGGCTCCTCCGCCGAAACAGACCCAGCAGGCGCAGGCTCTTCGGGAGCCGCAGACTCAGCAAGCGCCCCCGCCACCCCTTGCTCCTCCGGCTCCCCTGCCTTCACCGGTCCTTCCGATACAGCAGCCGCCTTCGCAACCCCGCTAGAGACCGCAGCCCCATCGGAAGTTGCGCGGCCGTCGGGCTCCTCGGGCCCATCATCCACAGCCACGTCTTCCCGTGCGGCAGCCGTCGCCCCCGCCACCATCTCCACAGGAGCAGAGTCAGCCGATACCACCTCTTCCCCATCGACGTCCCGCGCAAAGGCAGGAGCCGGAACCAAGGAGGCACATAGCACCAGCATTAACGCTGCTGAAATAGCCCGCCGCACCAAGCCCTTCCGACTCTTTTTATCCAAACAGGTAAACATTGACCCTCCCTAGTCATGACCACCGGCCTAGCCGGTGGCTTGATCATCGGCCCTAGAAGGGCCAAA
>CAYFWL010000195.1:0-1906 GCA_964346845.1 uncultured Eggerthellaceae bacterium
CTCAGGTTTATTCAAGGGGTCGCCGATACGCTCCCTCATGTAGCTTTCCATCCAACCCGCATATCCCTTATCGATGATCACCTGGTAATCATCGATCGACATCTTTTCCTTCTCGTGAACCTGCCACAGCTCATCATCCGGCAGATCGATACCAGGCACCTTCACCTCAGCAAGCCAAAGCATCGGCAATGTGTAGGGAGTCATACAGGGAGACTGCAGGCTATCGATACCGGGGTTTTTCTTGCAAAAATCAACAGCTGCGCTCACCGCACGGGGGAAGTCAGTAATAGCCTCGGCCATCGTAAGACCCTGCCGTTTAGGCAAATAGGCAGGCCCATTCCATGAAAACGGAATCTTGTCCACCTTCTCCATGTGGACGGCCTTCATCGTACGATTGAGATGCTCTTCGTAGAGATTCATGGGTTTCCTCTCGTCAGCAATCATATGTCGTCTCATCACAGCCATAAAAGCTCGACGGTTTTGTGCAATAATAGGAATGGCCCTTCCAATAAGCATGCTACGTGGGACTTCTCTGAAAGACCATGTCATTCGATATCAAATATGAATGAATTTCTTTCCCTTGCTTTGTAGTTCGACAACAAATGGAGGAAACCGATGAAGCTAAGCATGTCACTTTTGTCCTGGTATTTGAGAGATCAGAAGCCCACCTGCCATATTCAAGATGACGACCTATGTATTCGGGGCTTGCGTTTTGTCATGGATGACGTTGATGACATGCATCCCGAATACCTGTATTTCGGAATGGGCTCTCACTTTTTCGCCGATCAACGTTACGCTGATAAATGTTTACTGGTAAACCAACACAGCATGCTCTTGTTCGAAAACAGCCATTACAACACGCTGCTGAATGAAATTCTATCTGCTTTCGACTTTTTTAACAGTTGGGAGACGAGTCTGCTCGATGCAAGTGCGCGTAATGCGCCCTTACGAGAGTTTGTAGATATTGCAGCTCGCGTATTCGAAAACCCTCTCGCGGTGGGAAGCCTCGATATGAGGTTTATCGTGTCAAGCGATCTGACGGGGCATCGGGCGGACCCTCTTTGGAGAAGCATCTGTGCCAATACAGCGGGCATCAACCCCGCCATGTATGAACCCTATCTTGATATTGTAGGAGATAAGATACTTGACCTAAGCGACAAGCCTCAGCTCGTGCGAAATGTTTACGAGAGCGGAGACCCCGTCATAATGCTCTACCTACCTCAAAGCGACGGCATTGCGGGCTATATCGGCATCCTGCAGGAAGACAGAGCCCTGACAGAGCAAAACCTTCAGCTGGCGCCCATTTTTGCCCGGTATTGCCTAAGAGCAGAAGAGATTGTCTCTGAATCCGGCACGCTCCAATCTGGTGCCGCGCTCTTTCGGCATCTCCTTGAGGGAAACGATATCGGATTCGAGAATCTTGAGCGCCTTTCGAAGAGCCTTCCCGCGCCGCCTTGGCGACTGTTAGCCCTGCGCGTAAGCGGGCGAGCAGACCAGCTTGCCGCCAATGCCCTGTTAGGTGACATGAAGCGGCACCCCGGATGCTGCTATCCTATTGAGAGAAACGGAATATGTCTCTGCGTTACGGCAAACGATGCGATTCCCCAGCTGCATCTGCTCGAGGGAACAACGTCAGTAGGTTTCTCAATGCCTTTTGTCGATTTATCCACACTGCCCGTTCGTCTCCAACAGGCCGAATTCGCATTGGAGCAAGCTCACGATTCCCGAGGAGCATTTCCTTGTGAAAATTACGCCTGTGACTACCTTCTGCGCATGTTCCGGAACTTGAAATATACCGCACCCCTCCTCCATCCGGCACTCGAGACACTCACGCGCTACGATGAAAAGAACCAAACTGAGCTGAGAACAACACTCACGGCATACCTTCAGCATGAACGCAACCAAC
>CAYFWL010000195.1:1916-2301 GCA_964346845.1 uncultured Eggerthellaceae bacterium
AGAGCTGCCATTCAATCAATTGATAAGGGTCAGCTTGAAGCCGCCAAGGCCTTGCATATCCATCCGAATACCCTGCGCTATCGGCTCAGCAGGATACGAGCGGTCGCCGAACTTACTCTAGAGGATGCAAACGAACTGAAATATCTTCGGCTGTCGAATTGGCTTGATGAGCAAGACTCATAGGCATCCGCCTTCGCGGCCCTTCCGCCTTCGCGGCCCTTCCAGCCCATAACAGCCCCCTCTATCTTGTCGAGCAATCCAATGAAGACGCAATGCGCCGAAGATTACATGCAAAAAACTTGGTGGCACATATCACGAGTTCCGTTAACCCTGCAAACACCGAGCAACGTTTCGTCGCGTCCCTTGATAGGGTCGGCCGCATTTG
>CAYFWL010000195.1:2311-2853 GCA_964346845.1 uncultured Eggerthellaceae bacterium
CGCATCCCTTAGTTCCCCACTCGAAAGCGCAAAACTTGGGAATAGCTCCTCAAAAATGAGAGTAGAATGAAAAAAGTGTTTTACCCACCCTTCGTTTCTCACAAGAAAAAAGGAGCACAACCATGGATTTGAAGCTCAAAGACAAAGTAGTTCTCATTACCGGCGCCACGGGAGGTATCGGCAAGGCTGTGACCAAGGCGTTTTACGATGAAGGCTGCAAACTAGCTATCACCTCAACCAAGCAAGAGAAGCTTGATGCCCTGCTTGAAAGCCTGGGAAATCCGAGCGAAGATCGCGTGCGCGCCTATGTGCTCGATATCACCGATGAAGCTGCCGTCAAAGAGACCGTTGACCAGGTGGTCGCCGACTTTGGCAGCATCTATTCTCTGGTTGCTAACGCTGGCTACAACGGCGATTACCAGTTCATCACCGAAGTGACGCGCGAGAACTACGATAAAGTGTTCGATGTCAATGTGTTCGGAGTACTTTGGAGCATGAAATACGTCATCCCCTACCTCACCGAAGCAGGCAAGGGATCCATC
>CAYFWL010000196.1:0-2833 GCA_964346845.1 uncultured Eggerthellaceae bacterium
CAGGTGCAGCTCGCCCATACCGGCGATGATGGTCTGGCCGGTCTCGCGGTTGGTGGAAACACGGAACGTGGGATCTTCTTCCGCGAGCTTCTGCAGGGCGATATCCATCTTGGCCTGCTCAGCCTTGGTCTTAGGCTCAACGGCAATGTCGATAACGGGCTCAGCAAACTGCATGGACTCCAGGATGATGGGGGCGCTTTCGTCGCACAGGGTGTCACCAGTGCCCGTATCCTTCAAGCCCACGACGGCGACGATGTCGCCCGCGGAGCAGCTGTCGATGTCAACACGCTGGCTGGAATGCATCTGCAGCAGACGGCCGATGCGCTCCTTCTTGCCACCCTTGGCAACGTTGACCACGTAGCTGCCCGAATCCAGCGTACCGGAGTACACGCGCAGGTAGGTCAGCTTGCCCACGAAGGGGTCCGTCATGATCTTGAACGCGAGCGCCGCAAAGGGAGCCTTGGGGTCAGAAGGACGGCTGTCCTCTTCTCCGGTTTCGGGATTGACGCCCTTGATGTCCTCAACATCGGTGGGAGAAGGCATGTAATCGACAACAGCATCGAGCATTTCCTGAACGCCCTTGTTCTTGTAAGCGGAGCCCACAAAGACAGGGTTCAGCTGGCAAGCGATAACGCCCTTACGGATGGCGGCCTTCACCTCTTCGACGGTGACTTCCTCTTCCATCAGGATCTTTTCCATCAGCTCGTCGTCACAGTCGGCGGCGGCGTCTAAAAGTTCCTGGCGCTTTTCTTCGACCAGCTCAAGGAATTCAGCAGGGATAGCATCCATGGGCTCGGGGTAAGTCATACCCTTGTCGTCAGCCTTGAAGTCCCATGCGGTCATGGTAACCAGGTCGATAACGCCCCAGAAGTTGTCCTCGGCACCCATGGGAATCTGAGCGGCAACGGCGTTGGCGCCCAAGCGGTCCCGCATGGTCTGGATTGCGTGGAAGTAATCAGCACCCACGCGATCATACTTGTTGATGAAGGCGATGCGGGGAACGCCATAGCGCTCGGCCTGACGCCAAACGGTTTCTGACTGGGGCTGAACACCGGCAACGGCATCGAACACGGCGACAGCACCGTCGAGAACGCGCAAAGAGCGCTCCACTTCGGCAGTGAAGTCAACGTGGCCCGGCGTGTCGATGATCTGGAAGCGGTAGGGTTTGCCATCCTTGGCGCCACCGGGGTAGTTCCAGAAACACGTAGTAGCAGCGGAAGTAATCGTTACGCCGCGCTCCTGCTCCTGAACCATCCAGTCCATCGTGGCAGCACCATCATGAACCTCGCCGACCTTGTGAGTCTTGCCCGTATAGTACAGGATGCGCTCGGTCGTGGTGGTTTTGCCGGCATCGATGTGAGCCATGATGCCAATATTACGAGTATCTTCAAGCGTAATTTTCTTTGCCATGTTATCTCACGCACCTTAGAAACGGTAGTGGGAGAATGCACGGTTGGATTCAGCCATCTTGTACGTGTCTTCGCGTTTCTTGACCGAGGCACCGGTATTGTTGGCTGCATCCATGATTTCCGCAGACAGGCGCTCAATCATGGTGTGCTCTTTACGCTTGCGGGAGTAGTCGACAAGCCAGCGAATGGCCAGCTGGGTGGAACGGCGGGAGTTGACCTCCATCGGCACCTGATAGGTAGCGCCACCGACACGCTTCGGCTTTACTTCCAGAGTAGGGCGAATATTGTCCATAGCCTTCTTGAAGACAGTCAGGGCATCTTCGCCGGTCTTTTCCTCAACGCGATCAAACGCACCGTAAACGATGCTCTCAGCAAGGGATTTCTTGCCATCAAGCAAGACCTTGTTGATCAGCTGGGAAACAAGACGATTGTTGTATTTTGCGTCCGGCGTGGTTTCACGGCGGACAGCTGCTGCACGACGCGGCATACGTTAAAACCTTTCTCTCGTGCGCGCTTCGGGATGCCTTTAACACCCATTAGGTCGCTGGACTATTTTGAGTCCCCTCTTTGCGACCCGCGCGTCTTACTCATTATTTGGGGCGCTTAGCGCCATAACGGCTACGAGCCTGACGACGCTTATCAACTGCGTTGCAGTCGAGAGCGGCGCGGATGACCTTGTAACGGACACCGGGAAGATCCTTTACACGACCGCCGCGGATGAGCACCATGCTGTGCTCCTGCAGGTTGTGACCGATGCCAGGGATATAGGCCGTGACTTCCATGCCGTTGACCAGGCGAACACGGCAGACCTTACGAAGAGCAGAGTTCGGCTTCTTCGGGGTGGTGGTGTAAACACGAGTGCAAACGCCACGCTTCTGCGGGTTGCCCTTCAAGGCCGGAGTCTTCTTCTTGTCGACCGTCTTCTGGCGTCCCTTACGGACAAGTTGGTTGATAGTAGGCAAAGCGATTCTCCTTCTTTTTCACCCAGCAGCTTGACGTCCAAGCTGCTCAACCTTCATGGATTTCTCTTTGAAATCCTGCCAATAGTTCGAGCTGTACTACCTCGTTTGCGTGAGACAAAACGAACATTCGAGCTCCCTACCCGCCCTTTTGCGCTTCGTGAGATGAGTGCGCTCGGGGCTCTTTCGGGTGCGCTCAGCTGTTGCGCACGCGAACCCGCACCTTCGTATAAAAAAGGTGCGGGGATGCAATTTAAATGATAAAATGCTGCTTGTCAAACGCCACGTATCCGGGCGTATCTATCTTCATCGCACGCTCACAGGACGCACACTCTTCCCATGATAGCAAGAGAGCCAGCGGGCGGTTCCGTTTTACCCTTTGCTCCCGACCGCACAAGCTTTAAGAGGGTGAAAAGTCATGACCACCGGCCTAGCCGGTGGCTTGATCATCGGCCCTAGAAGGGC
>CAYFWL010000197.1:0-2796 GCA_964346845.1 uncultured Eggerthellaceae bacterium
GGGGCTCGTCAGGCAGGGGCGTCCGGAGAATCTGTCAACGGTTATCTCCGAGGCACTCAGGGAGCTTACGTGGTGCTCTTCTGACCCGCTTTGCATACAGGAAACCGCCCAGGGATATGATTATCTCAACTATGCCGCCTGCCATTCATGCATGCTTCTCCCGGAAACAAGCTGCAGCAATGGAAACTGCCTGCTTGACAGGGCGGCGCTCATCGGGCTTCCGGACAATCCAACCCTCGGTTTTTTCAACGAGAAAATCTGGATGGACGTCGATGCGGGCGATAAGACGCAGGAAAAAGCGAATCCACCCCTCGAGCTCGTCGCGGTGGATTCCGGAGGAGACTACCGAGGAATGAGCTTCACGAGGGCCTGCAGGTCGGCCATTCGCGAGGAATCGGACGATGCATTCAAGCGATTCGCCGAATCAGTCGGCTCATTGGGTGACGACTCCCTCGAAAATCCCGACTGCGATGTCGAGATGACCGCAAACGGCGCCGAAGAGCTCTACGCGACGCTCGCATGGCGAAACGCCCGAGTGATGATCCTCGACGAAGAAGATGCCCAGTATTTCGACGAGGCGTTTGGCGACGGATGGCAGAACAAGGTCGATTGGAAGGTATTTGATCCTTCCTCGGCTGACGCAAACGACGTGATAACAGCACTGAGGAGCAAGTAACGTGGCGCATATGATTCCCAGCCTCGGCCCGGCGGCCCATTTTCCGGAAAGCAGAGAAGGCGACGTATACAGGTCGCTTTCTCTGCTTCCAGACGACTATTGGGTTGTCCACTCCTACAAGACGGTCGGTGTCATCGAAAGAAACATCTTTTCCGAGCATGAGACCGACTTCCTCGTCTTCAACCCGAAGATGGGAATCTTGGTTATCGAGGTCAAAGCCGGCCAAGTGAGAACAGTCAACGGAGAATGGCGCTATTCGAACGGCGACATCATGAGACATGGCGGCCCGTACCGCCAAGCCGATGCGTTCAAGTGGAGACTGTCCGACAGGTTTGAGCAGATGGGTTTGTCCGAGCTGAAGCGGAGGTGCAAGCTCATGCACGCCGTGTGGTTCCCCTCCTTGCGGGCAGACCAGCTTGGCCAACTCGAGTACTCTGCGGAATCCGCAAGGGAGATAACGCTGTGCGGATCAGATCTCGCCGATCCCGGCGCCATAATCGAACGAATCATGTCTTACGACCTTGAAGGGGCGTCGGTTTCGACGAGTCTCACCGAAGGAGAGGCCAAGGAGATACTCGAAAAGATCGTTCGGCCCGAGTTCAACATCGTTCCCACAAAGAACTACGACCATCGCTACGGCGACTTCGTCTTCGCCAGCCTCCTTGACGAACAGATTCACGTTCTCGATTTCCTCCAAGAGCAGAAAACCGCGACGATAAACGGAGCCGCCGGAACAGGAAAAACGCTCATCGCGGTTGAGCACGCGAGAAGGATTGCTAAATCGGGAAAAGTCCTTTTCCTTTGCTTCAACGCACTTCTGAAAGACGACCTCAAGAGCCGCTTGGCGGACGAACCAAACGTCGATGTCTACACTATAAGCGGATATGCTTCCAAGGTCCTTAACACCTCGCAAGCGGATTACAAGCTCCTTGCGAGCCATCTGGATGCGCATGATGCAGCATTTGGCTACCGCCACGTCGTCATAGATGAGGGTCAGGATTTCGGAAACAGACAGATAGAGGCGTCGGGGATTCTCGAGACACTGCAGATACTCACCGAGCTCAACGACGGAACAATGTATTTCTTCTACGACAAGAGGCAACTTGTTCAGGGGGTCAGCTTGCCAGACTACATTGCCGACGCTGATTGCAAGATGACCCTCTACCGAAATTGTCGCAATACCGGCAACATTGGACAATGCTCTCTGAATGCCATCAGCGATACAGGATCGAGCGTTAAGCTTTCTGGCGAGATAGGCAATCCTCCACAAATGAAGGCGTCTTCCGACATTGAAGAGCTTTGCGGGTGGATCGACTCGAAGATATCTTCGCTCCAATCTGATGGAATTGATGACATCGTCATCCTGACTTGCAAGACAATCGCTTCTTCTATATTTTCGAATCGGATGGTAAGCCGAAAAGAGAAGACTGTATGGTCAGGGACCCGTATCCCTATCTACACTTGCAGGACCTTCAAGGGAATGGAAGCCGATGCAGTGATCCTCATCGACGTCGATCCCGCCGTATGGGACTCGCCAAAATCTCCCTATGATCCAAAAGAGGGGCTCATCTTCTACACGGGCGCCTCACGTGCCAAACACGAATTGCTCATCGCCCTGCACTCAGACGAGGATGGCTGCAATAAGATACTCGCAGCTCTTGGAAGCGGATCAAACAGGCGCCCGTTCAAGAAGCTCGCCAATGTCCTCGGCGTGCAGCTTGTTTAGCTCTCTTTGAATGCCGAGCAAAGGCAAAAAACGCTGATTGCGGCGGCGTGGAACAATAAGCAGTTACGTCTGTTCGACAGCTGCTTCCTTTGCGTTCCTTGAGCACGCATTGCCGCACGGAACCCAAGGGGCACTAAAGGGGCGCCAACGCTTTCCCGACTTTTCCCTTCGTGAAAGCTCATGGAAACCAATGCTCCGGCAGGCCTCGCTTCGACCCGCAGTTGCGAAAACCCCTGAGGGGTGAGTAAAAGTACTACCTTTACATCCATGTGCCATTGGTTGCTGCTGGCAGTTTGCCGTGACCCACCGTGACCCGCAGAATTTCCTCGAACTACCCGAAAAACCGTGACCCAGATTTGACCCCATGGATTCGCGGCATTTTTTGAGATTGGGT
>CAYFWL010000198.1:0-2741 GCA_964346845.1 uncultured Eggerthellaceae bacterium
GGCAACCTACAGCGACTATCTTGCCGAAACATATCTGACAGAAGGAATCGACGCGGTACGCGCTGTCTGGAAACGGTATTTATATGACCTCTACGATCCCAGCTTTGACAAGGGAGCGAAAAAGAATATTATCGATTATCCAGCGGCGGGAACTTATGGAGACGGAACCTTTAACTGGCCCAAAGATGCGGGCGGCCTCCTGAGCAACCCTTTCCATGACGCGGTAACCCCTGTGATCGACCCTCTGAACTTCAGCTTTTTAGAAAACGGTGTGGATTACAGCAACTTTGTTACCGGACTGAAAAAATCAGCGACCGCAGCGGCTCCGGGTGACGCCAACGCCGAACGCCGGTACAACGTCGAAATTATGGCGGATGCACAGGCCAAGGTAAAAGCGCCGGTTGTCCTTGTATTCCAGATACAGACCACCTGGCAGATGTTTGATCTCGCACACGCCAACCGGTTAAAGACCGACTTGCCAGTGAACGGCACGAATATCGGCGCCGCGTCCTATAACACCTCTATGGCAAACCTGTATGACATCAAAAAGGCGCTCCTCCGGCTCGTGGATTATATGGAAGTGCATTTCCCCGGCAACAACATCGCTATGGCGATTACCGACGTGGAACATGCCGGAACATTCAATATGTTCACCGGTACGGACAGCAACGGCGCCGCACTTTATACCACCAACAATCTGGATAAGCTGCGGGAAGGCATTATGGGCTGGGATATATTCGGCAACTGTGAGCATGTGCATTACGGCACCGGCGCCTTAACGAACGCAGTGAACAACCTGGCTTCCAATCTTGACGGATGGAAAGACTTTTACGGGCAGCCGCTGAAATATGAAGACATTCAAAAAGTAGGCGTGATTCTGGGCGGTCCCACCGAAAACAGCAACGGCACCTCCGGATATGGCATTACCTTACCGTGGGCCACATTCCAAGGCGCCAAGCTAAATTCGGTATACGGCATTCGTGTGAACGAAGGCACGCCCGTTGCCAGCAACACCAGCGGATTGATCTCGTGGATCGACCATCCTACAAACAATACCGGAACGCCTTTCAAGGACGGCGTTGGAAACAGCTTTACAAACAAATATGTTGCCACCAATGAAGACGCTGTGTTCAATACGCTCGTGGACATTGTCCGGAAAGAAATGAACGCAAAGGGCATGGAAGTAACCGCTGAAGACAAATACGTTGACAATGTTATTGTAAAGGATACCGTGACCAATGAGTTTTTCGTCAACAAGACTGCGGATATCACGGCGACGATTTTGAACAAGAACGGCACGGTGCAATCCACAAAGGTCATATCCCTTGTAGGCGCACAGGTACAGCACCGGAGCGACGGAACCGTGATTACCACCACGGCAGACGGTTTGGTTATCACCGAAAAACCGGATGGGACGACCGATTTGCAATACAATTTCGGCCAGGTGCATAACACCAAAAAAGCGGTTCTTCGCTTTCAGGTGGAGGCACGGGAAACGTACATCGGAAGCAACACTGTTTTTACGAATGTCGGTACACCGGAATTGGATTATGAGCATCACAAAATGGATGGCGACGGTAATCCTACCGGCGTTGTGGACGGCTACGATATAGGCTGTATGGATACGCCACAGGTGAATGTGCCCATCCGATTTAATACCGTGGACGGTTTGACCGCCAACCTTATTGTAGACGATTCGGTGAATCTGTCCAGCCTGAGCGAAGCCATCGTACAGGACGCGCAGGACCGGGTGGATAACCACCCGCAGACCAACGGAACGCTGAGTTACATCTGGGTGCTGCCAAACGGCAGCGAGGTTCCAGCCGGAAGTGTAACCGTCACAAACGGCAGTATCGGAGCGGCCTCCTTCCCGGATCGAAGTTCCATATTTACCGGCACAACGCCGGGACAATATACCGGAACGCTAAAGGTCACTTTCACACCCAATGCGGTTGACCCTGCCAACAAGAATTTTTCTGATACGAACACCGCCGCCCAAGTAAACCCGCTGACCAAGCCGGGTAATGTATGGATCAATGTAGTGGCTGCGGGAAGTAAAGCCGATTTGATTGTGAAAAAGAATTGGGCAAGCGGGCCGGGCAATCATACCGCCGTCACCTTTCATTTGCTGGCTAACGGGGTGCCGGTGACCGATGAAGACGGCCAGCCAAAGGTCTACACCTTGACCGCCGCAAACGGATGGGAAATGCGGCTGACGGATTTGCCGCAGACGCAGACGGTGGGCGGCAACACAGTGGTCGTATCCTATACGATACAGGAAACGCCTGTGCCGGAAGGCTTCAAGGTCGCCTATCATCAGGAAACGCAGATAGAAACCGCCTATGCGGCAAAAGCAACCCTTTCCTTTATCTTTGCCGCGGACGTCAAAGATGACAAGATCGTCACAATTACCTATCTGTATGCGGGCACACAAAGGCAGCTTGTCTTAGGCAGCAAGCAACATGTGAAGTTCAACAAAAATACAGAATATTCGTTTGAGGTGTCTGACCTGCCGCTGGACACAAACGGAAACCCATATCCCATCAGCATCGTTTCGGTAGTTTCAAGCGACAACAAGGCGCTATCGTCTTCATCCGCCAGCGCTTCGACATACGTAACCGGCTCCACTTCCGTCCCCGTGTTGGTAATGACTAACACACCGGGGCTTGTCCTACCCGAAACAGGCGGAGCGGGTACCATTCCGTATACGACGTCGGGCCTCATGTTACTCTTGAGCGCCG
>CAYFWL010000199.1:0-2712 GCA_964346845.1 uncultured Eggerthellaceae bacterium
TCATCGTCGACCGCCTGCTTCGCGAATTCAAGGTTGAAGCTACCGTGGGCAAGCCCCAGGTTGCCTACCGTGAATCTGCCACCAAGCCCGTTATGGGTGCCGAGGGCAAGTTCGTTCGCCAGTCCGGTGGCCGTGGCCAGTACGGTCATGCGGTGATCAACATGTATCCCACCGAGCCGGGCGAGGGTTACTCTTTCGAGAACAAGATCGTAGGCGGCGTTGTTCCCAAGGAATACATTCCTTCTATCGACAAGGGTATTCAGGAGGCTCTGAACTCGGGCGTTCTGGCAGGATACCCCGTTGAAGACGTTCGTGTTGAGCTGATTGACGGTTCTTACCACGAGGTTGACTCCTCCGAAGCAGCCTTCAAGATTGCCGGTTCTATGGCTATCAAGGACGCTTTGAAGAAGGGCGGCTCGGTGATTCTCGAGCCGATGATGGCTGTCGAGGTTGAGACTCCCGAGGAATACATTGGTTTCGTTATGGGCGACATTCCTTCTCGCCGTGGTCTTATCCAGGGCCAGGACAAGCGCGGTAATGCGGCCATCGTTTCTGCTAAGGTTCCGCTGAGCAATATGTTCGGCTACGCAACCGATCTTCGTTCCGGTACGCAGGGTCGTGCTTCTTACACGATGCAGTTCGACTCCTACGAGGCGGTACCGAAGAATATTCAGGAAGAGATCATCAGCAAGGCTGGTGCGAACGCGTAAGGCGTTTGCCCACTATTATTGGAGGTAAGGTAAGTGGCTAATCAAAAGATTCGCATCCGCCTTAAGGGCTACGATCATGAGATTGTGGATCAGTCCACCAAGCTCATCGTCGACACCGCCCAGAAGACGGGCGCAAAAGTTTCCGGTCCTATTCCCCTGCCCACGGAGCGCAACCTGTACTGCGTTATCCTCTCCCCGCATGTGAACAAGGACTCCCGTGAGCAGTTCGAGATGCGCACCCACAAGCGTCTCATCGACATCCTGGAGCCGACGTCTAACACGGTTGACTCCCTGATGCGTCTCGATCTTCCTGCTGGCGTTGACATCGAAATCAAGCTGTAGGGGGTGCTGAAATGATTAACGCAATTTACGGTAAGAAAGTCGGCATGACCCAGGTCTGGGATGAAAACGACAATTTGATCCCCGTTACGGTCATTCTGGCTGAACCCAACAAGGTTTGCCAGGTTAAGACCACGGCGACCGATGGTTACGAAGCTGTCCAGCTGGGCTTTGGCGCAGTTCGTTACTACAAGCAATCCGGCGAGCCTCGCATCAACAAGCCCCTGGCGGGCCATTTCGCCAAGCAGGGCGCCGAGCCGACGCGCTACCTGCGTGAGGTTCGTGTAGAGAACGCTTCTGAGTACGCTGTTGGCGATACGCAGACCGTCGCCGCTTTTGCTGATGTGAAGGCAGTGGATGTTCAGGGCGTGTCGAAGGGCAAGGGTTTTGCCGGTGTCATGAAGCGCTACGGCTTTTCCGGCGGTCCTGGTGGACATGGTTCTCATTTCCATCGCGCTCCGGGTTCGGTTGGTCAGTGCGCTACGCCGTCCCGTGTTTTCAAGGGCCTGCGTCTTCCGGGTCATATGGGTTGCGACACTGTTACGGTGAGGAACCTGTCTGTTGTTCGCGTTGACGAAGAGCAGAACCTGATTTTGGTCAAGGGTGCTGTTCCTGGTGGCAAGAACGGCATCGTCCGTGTCCGTATGGCTTAATTTTCGAGCAAGTTGAGGAGCTATTGATATGGCAACTATTGAGATCAAAGACACGAAGGGCCAGGGTGCCGGCACCGCCGAGCTCGCTGACTCCGTGTTCGGCATTGAGCCGAACGTGCCTGTGATGCATCAGGTTGTGCGCGCACAGCGTGCTTCTTGGCGCCAGGGCACGAGCAACACCCGCACCCGTGGCATGGTAAGAGGCGGCGGCAAGAAGCCGTTCCGTCAGAAGGGCACCGGCAACGCCCGTCAGGGCACGATCCGCGCACCCCAGATGCCCGGCGGCGGCATCGTATTCGGTCCGCATCCCCGCTCTTATGACATCAAGGTCAATAAGAAGGAAATCAAGCTGGCCATGCGTTCCGCTCTGTCTGCAAAACTTGCTGATGGCGAGCTCATCGTCGTTGACAAGTTTGACTTTGAGGGTCCGTCCACCAAGGCTGCTGTTGCTGCTCTGAAGGCATTGGGCATCGAGGGTCGTTCCACCGTCTTCATCGGTGATGACGACATCAACGCATTCCTGTCCTTCCGCAACATCAAGACCGTTACCGTTATTCCGGTCGCCTTCATGAACACCTACGACTTTTTGGACAACAAGAAGCTTGTGGTGACGTCTGAGGCTTTGGCCCGCATTGAGGAGGTGCTCGCATAATGAAGGATCCCCGTGAGGTCATCATTCGCCCGGTAATCACCGAGCATAGCTACGACATGATGGAGAAGAACACCTACACCTTTGAGGTAGCCAAGGATTCCAACAAGGTTGAGATTGCCCAAGCAGTGACTGCAATCTTCAACGTGAAGGTCACCAAGGTAAATACCCTGAACGTGAAGGCCAAGCCCAAAACTCGTCGTGGTATTGCTGGCAAGACCCGTACCTGGAAAAAGGCCATGGTTACGCTTGCCGCTGGCGACAAGATTGAAATCTTTGGAGCCTAAAGCGACTGATTCGCCCTCATGCGTGCCCTTATGGCACCGAGGTTTGTTCAGTTGTGCATCGAGTGTGCGTTAGT
>CAYFWL010000200.1:0-2226 GCA_964346845.1 uncultured Eggerthellaceae bacterium
CTTGCCAAATACTGTCAAAGTTTGTGCCCTCGCGAAACGTACTGTCTTGATTTCTGTAAATATACCAATAGCCGCTCAATCGATAGTAGCCAACGTCCGAAAGGTGTTCTATCAGACTCTCGCGATTACATTGCATTCCGCGCTTAATTAGCTTGTCGGCTTGCTGCTCAAAACTCAGATAAGGCTTGGTATACTCCATCGGTGGCTTTCTCTAGATATGAAAAGACCCGCCAGTGAGCTTCAGTGAGAGGCCGGCGGGTTTACTGATTGCATCTTATCACGATTAAGCGCTGCGTGCCGACTTTTTCACCAAGCGGACAAATTTGAAATACGAATCCCCAATAGCCATAAATGACGGTTGTGACGGTAATGACGGTTAGTGCGGCATATCCCCTCTGACCGTCATTAGGCCATCGCTTTTGTGGCAAAATGACCCGTTGAGCAGGTCATAAGCGAATTTGTCACAATGACGATATCGTCATTGGACCAACACGCTCCCTTGGTTGCGTCATTGGGCGACATAGTCCATAGCTTGCAGTTCTGACAACGCATGGAAGCATCATCAGGAGCGATGATGGCACCCAGATCGCAAGCCGCCTTGCGTTGCCATTCGGAATCGGTATGCGTATAAATGGCAAACGCCTGCTCCGATTTATGACCGCTCAAGCTGCGCGTTGTGCGTGGATCCACTCCGCAGTCACGGTTCAAAAGCGTGACGAACGTATGCCTGAACCCATGGACCGTGAAATTAGCAGGCAAACCGAAGTTGGCCTTAACGGCAGCGAACCACTTCTCGTACGATCGCTGCAAGACATGGTTTCCCACGCGGCTTTGCACGATAGGCGCGCGCCTAGACCAGACAAGTTCTTTTTCTTCGTACCAACTCTTCTGCTCTACCATCCAATCATCAAGCACGGCAATAAGCGGTGGCGGGCAGGGAACTGAACGCTCCTCGCCATTTTTGGTGCTTTTGAACTCCTGCTTGTTCTTAACAAGGCTCTTGTTGACGCTGATGATGCCGTTGGAATAATCAGACCATTTCCGCGCAAGCATCTCCGTGATGCGCAAGCCGCAGCTCTGGCAAAGGAGCATGCCTACCGTCTTTGCCTCGAGCGGCTTATCGGTGACCTGCTTGAATACCGACTGTGCCTGTTCTGGCGAAAGCGATATCTTTTCAGCGGTGTCGCGCTTGGGTCGTTCCACCCTATCCAATGGATTTTTCGCCACATACTCGTAGTCAACTGCCTTGTCGAAGAGCATGGATAAAAACGCATGAGTCTTCTGCAGCGTGGTGCCCGAATACGCATGGCCGCCTAGATTGTCGGGCCCATCGCTTCGCATGCGTGCATACGCCTCGTCGATATCATGCGGCGTCACGGCACCGAGCAGCTTCTTGCCAATGTAGGGCTTGATGCGAGCGAAGCATTCGCGATCGCTTTCGATGGTGCGAGGCTCGACCTTGCGTTGCTTCTCACGGATTGTGGTGAACTCGTCGGCGAACTGCTCAACGGTCATCGACGACGATGCTTCTTCGGCCTTCTTGCCGCTTCGCCAGGCAGGAACTTCGGTAACGTCGCCGCCGTGGTAGACATAGTCATTGATGGTTTTGATGAGCGCGATAGCCTCTGCCTCAGAAGCCGCATCCTCGCGGTACTCGTCGTACTTCTTCTTCTCATCGCTCCATCCAAGCGGGAACTTCACCTGGAATGTGCCGTTCTTGCGTGCGGTATAGCTGCCTTTATTACGCGGTACGGTTGCCATGGCGGCTAGCCTTTGTCCTGCGTTCGGCAAGAGTCGCTGCAGTATTCCTTGCCCGGGCCCCTGAGCGATGCCAGCACGCCGCAACCGCAATGCTCGCACACGATGAGCTTACGGTTCTCTTGGTAGCAAAGCTCATACCACGCCTTGCTGATAAGCGAATGGAAGGTATAGGTTGGCGTATTTTGCTTGGGCATGAACAGGCTCTCGCTATCCTGGGTCATGCCAAGCAGCGCGCCGTCTTGATCGATGAGGCCTTGGGATGCCTTCCAAAGCGCCCAGACGATCCTTTTCGCCATCTCAAGCTGGCTTCCAGATTGCTTGACGGCAAGGTAGAGGTTCTTGTCCTCGGAAACGGGTGCAAGGATAGTATCTGCCACACCAAAACTTTTCTGGGTTGCGTCCCAGTGATTCGATACGAATACGTCTTCGTCTACGCCGCCCAATGCATAAGTATTGAAAGGATAG
>CAYFWL010000200.1:2236-2681 GCA_964346845.1 uncultured Eggerthellaceae bacterium
TGTTGGCTTCCACCTCCTGTTGGTAAAGCCAAAAGAGGAAATCTGCATCAGCGCCAGTTGACTTCGATGATGCAATGGGGTGCTTCAGAAACTGAAGCAGATAGGTTGTCGCCTGCAGTTTAAGCGGTGCGGCAAATACAGGGAAACCATACGCGCTCTTATCAGGAATGCTAAAGCCAGCTTCTTCCAACACGCGGCCGCCCTTGGGCAGGTTCTCGATGTTTGCAAGCAGCGCCGCCCCCTTCGCCAGGGTGTTTCTAAACATCATCCAGTCCTGGACAGGTTCGACGATTACCTTGAATCCATTATCGTACTTCTTCAGCGCATCGCAAAAACGGGTTTCGTAAGCGTCGAATTCAGCGGCGGGGCTTTCCTTGCTGCTATTCGCACGCAATTCCTTTGGCGCATAAAGAAACATCTCACTGGCAAGAATCTTCTTGTCGAC
>CAYFWL010000201.1:0-2665 GCA_964346845.1 uncultured Eggerthellaceae bacterium
CCAATCTGGCTCTCGTTATGCACCCGAGCGGGAGCATTACAGACAAGTGCGGGATGTCGAATGGATTGCCATGGGAGATTGGGATGCTTCCAACATAAAGATTCCCCAGAAAACGCTTACGGATTGGACGAACTTCCCTGAGGACGTCGCTTTGGTCGAGGCAGCTATTCAAGAAAAAGGGTCGGGCAAGCGCGAATCTTCCGACTGCAGATACTGGTGGCTGAATGCGAATCCGAGCTATTGGAGTTTTGATTCTCTGCAGCCAGGCGAGAGCGTTGTTTACGAGGCTTACAACGAGAGGGGCAACAAAAGGACCATATTCCGTCACTATAAGGAAGCTCGTATTGGCGATAAGGTTGTCGGATATCACACCCGCCCCACGAAGGAAGTCGTCTGCCTTTGCGAGGTTGTTTCGGAGCTAGATGAAACTGCTCCAGGTCTGCAGGATCGCGGCATTCTCGTTGTAAAAACACAGGATGTTGCAAGGAAGGTTCCATATGAGGAGATCAAGAGCGATTCAATCCTCTCGAATAGCGAGTACGTAAAAAGCGCCCACAATGGAACGATTTTCGAGCTTACAGAGCAGGAATATCAAAGAATCGTCGAGCTTTCCGAAGGGGCGGATGACGACCTGGGCGCCCGTCCAACGAATATAGACCCCTACACGAAGAAAGATTTCCTCGATAAGGTGTTCATGAGCGAATCTGACTTTGAAGGGCTGATCGCTCAGTTACGCCGCAAGAAGAACGTGATTCTTCAAGGCGCTCCTGGCACGGGCAAGACTTTCGCGGCGACGCGTCTCGCACGGGCCATGATGGGATATAAGGACGACTCCCGCATTCAGCAGGTTCAATTCCATCAGAGCTCATCATATGAGGATTTCGTCTATGGCTATCGGCCAAACGAAAGTGGAGGTTTCGACAAGGTCCCTGGCGTGTTCGTCGAGTTCTGCCACAAGGCCTCATTGCGCCCTGACGAGGATTTCTTCTTCATCATCGATGAGATCAACCGGGCGAATATCTCGAAGGTCTTCGGAGAGCTTCTCATGCTTATCGAGGCCGATTATCGGGGCAAGGAGCTGACCATCCCTACGGCTGATGAGCCTTTCAGCGTACCCGAAAATGTCTACATCATCGGCATGATGAATACCGCTGATCGCGGGCTCGCCCTCATCGACTACGCTTTGCGCCGCCGTTTCGCATTCTTTGAGATGAAGCCTGCCCTCGACGATGAGCGATTCCGCTCCGAGGCTGGAGAGAAAATGGCGAAGCTCATCGAGGCCGTGAAGAACCTCAACGAGAAGATCGAAGACGACCCCTCGCTCGGCTCCGGTTTCAGAATCGGTCACAGCTATTTCTGCCCAAGGCAAGACGGCACCCAAGCAAGTCCCGAGGATGTCGTGAATTACGAGCTCGCGCCGTTGCTCGAAGAATACTGGTTCGATAATAAGAAACGGGCTCGAAAGGAAATCGCGAAGCTGATTGAGGCGGCGAAATCGTGAGCAATCGCGCTGAGAACAACGTCATAGTAAAGAACGTCTATTACATGATGGCCTACGCTTTCCAGGCGCTTGAGATAAAGGAGTACAAGAGCCTGGAAACTGAGCCCTTTGAGAATCTGGCGGATCTATTCTCTGCCATCCTTACCATAGGCATTGCGAACCAAAGGAGGCGCGGCTTCGAGCGGGGCTACAATGCCGAGCACGAGGAGCTCATGGGAGTTCGCGGGCGGATTGACATGCAGGGCACAGCTCGTTTGCGCTCTCAGAATCGCCTGGCTATCGCATGCGACTATGACGAATATACGGTCGACACGTACAAGAATCGAATTCTCAGGACGTGTGCCGAACTCCTTGTACGAGATAGGAAGGTGCCTAAAGAGCGCCGCGTCGCTTTGAAGAGAGCATTGATCCCGTTGCGAAACGATGTTGGGGAGGTGGATCCTCTGCGAGTCGAGTGGAAACGCTTGCGCTTTCATCGCAATAACGCTTCGTACCAGCTGCTCATGAACGTCTGTCATATGGTTATCGAAGGCTATATCCTCTCTACGGAGCGAGGAGAGACGAGCCTCGCAAACTTCATGGACAAACAGAAATTCCACAAGCTATTCCAGAATTTCGTTTTGGAGTATTTCAAGGAAAGGGGCCGCAAGCTCGGCGTGAGCGCTTCTGCGAAGGAGGTCAGCCGCAAAGCGTCCGAAGGAGCGCCCTCTATTCTCCCTCATCTATATACGGACATCTATCTCGAGCGGGGAACTCAGGTTCTTGTCATAGACGCGAAGTGCTACGGCAAGATCCTTACGGCAAAGCATGGCAAGAAGATAATGCGGCCCTCTAATGTAAAACAGATTCAAAGCTATGTACTCGATGATGCCTTAGAGTCTGACAAAAACATTAATGGCATGCTGCTTTATGCGCTCACTAAGAGCGAAGAGGCGAGATGCGATAAATGGAATGAGCTCGGCCATACATGGTATTGTCGAACGCTTGACCTCAATCTTCCGTTTGATGATATCGCCGAGCAGCTTAATGCGATAGCAAGGAAGTGCCTCGCTGCGGAGTAGCCGCAGATAGCCTTTCGGTCCACCCTGTCGCTACAAAAACCAACCCATTCCCCCAAGACCCCGCCTCCGACCTGCGCAAACGCCATCTAAGCCGATTTAAGAC
>CAYFWL010000202.1:0-2642 GCA_964346845.1 uncultured Eggerthellaceae bacterium
TGTCCACCAGGGATGGTTCATCATATTCGCGCTGGATGATATCGATAATGCGGCAGGAAAAATCCCGATCGAAATAGGAAGGGCCGCAGGAATAGAAGACATTGCGCCCCGAGCGGCTTATGTGCTCAATACGCTGAGCATTGTCGACGGACAGCACGTACTTTTTCTTAACATCACGTCCGTACACCGCCGAAAGATAGGGTCGGTAGACATATGCGCTGAAAACGTTTTCCGCATAGTACTCATCGGAACAGCACACGTAGGTGTTTCCGAGCCGTTCTCTGACACAAAAAAGCGATGCGTGGTTGTTGCGCTCAGCATACAAAGGGTTGACCACAATCTGCACGCCAAATTCATCCTCCAGATAGAAGAGGGTTTCCTTCATAAAGCCCACGACCACCGTGATATCGCTGATCCCCGCTTCCTTGAGCTGGCGGATCATGCGTTCGATGAGAACTTCACCATGAACTTCAAACAATGCTTTCGGCTTTTCGAAGGAAAGCGGAGCAAGACGCGTTGCCATGCCTGCAGCAAGGATGACAGCATTTTGCACCTTATAGGGCGCCAAAGCTTCAAAACCCGCATCGGTAACGCACTCGGCAGAATCAAGCAATCCCCGCCCTCGTAAGTCCTCAAGCACGCGCTCGAGAGAATCGAGTGCAAGCCCTCCTGCGCTGGCCAATTGGACTCGAGAAAGATTGCCGCCAAGACGGAGGGTATTCAGGATTTTAAATTGATGATAGCTCAGCATAGCAGATACGGTTCCTTAAAAGCTCTTTGCTCTTTGCTCTTTGCAGCCATTCTAGCCGTTCATGCTCGTCCAATCGAGCGGCAGTATACCTAGGCGGTGTACCTATACAGTTCATTAAGCTCAATATACACCTCATTTTTGAACGAATCTTCGCAAAAGAGGAGCATGAAACCACTACGCACGAGAAGTTAATCAAGCATTTCCCCCCGTTTGAACTCTTCTTCGCCTACAATGAAAGAAACACACATTCCCTTGTAAAAGGAGTGCTTCTATGACGACAAACAGCGATTTGACCGAAGAATACCTCCAGATTATCCGTGATCTCAATGGTGATGAAGAAGGCAGGAAAATAGCGGCTGAATATATGGCGCAGAGCACCGCCATCGTTCATCATCAGCACGTGGCCTGCAGCTACATCCCCCGTTTATTCAACCGAAAAACATACGACATCATGAAAGAGACCTCGGAGATGGCCCATGGCATCCTCTGCAAGGTGATTCAGCAGTACCTGGACGATCCGAGCTACCGCGAGGTTTTTGACTTTGACTCTCGCTTAGTCGAGCTTATCTTGCTGCCCCGCGGCTACGATGCGCTTCTCCCCTTTGCCCGCGTAGATACCTTCCTCAATGAAGACACAGGAGAAATCCGCTTCTGCGAATTCAACGGTGATGGTTCTTCAGGCATGAATGAGAACCGTGAAATCACTCTTTCGGTGACCCGCACGCCCGCGTTTAAGCAGTTTATTGGCAAGGGGCATCGTATCGAAGCCTGCGAGTTGTTCAAAAGCTGGATTGATCGCTTCATCGAGATCTACGACAGCTTTGAAAACAGTGTTCAGAATCCGCGTTTTGCGATTTGCGACTACCTCGATCATGGAGTCGTTGATGAATTCCGCCTGTTCGCGGATCAATTCACCCGCAAGGGTTTTCCCTGCGTTGTTGCCGATGTACGCGAACTGCAGTTTGACGGCGATGTTTTGCGGGATGGCGAAGGCGGGCGCATCGATGCCATTTGGCGACGCTGCGTGACGAACGATGTCATAGCATACTGGGATGAATCGCAAGAGCTCATCAAAGCCGTTCGTGCAGGTAAAGTAGCCCTCATTGGCAGCTTTGCGGGACATGTCGTCCATGACAAGCAGATTTTCAGCGCCCTGCATGACCCCCGTTCGCATGCCTTTTTGACCGATGAGGAAATCGCTTTCGTGAAGCGCACCGTTCCCTTGACTACCTTTCTGGATGACGAGCATATTTCCCTCGACGAGGTGCGTTCCGCCAAGGATGCATGGATCATCAAGCCCACTGACGCCTATGGTGCCCAAGATGTATACGCTGGCTGCGCCCAGAGCCAAGAACGCTGGGATGAACTGATTTCAGCGTTTGCGAATGGTGCCTCAGGACAGCCCTTCATCGTGCAGAGCTACATCACTCCCTATAAAACCCTCACGCTTCCCCCCGAATCCGTTGAAGACATTGAGGCCCGTGAAGGAGCCTTTGAGCCCCAGTGGTACAATAACCTCAATGGCCTGTACCTCTACAATGGTCAATTCATGGGTGTGTTCAGCCGCTTGGGACCGCTTCCCACCATATCGAAAGACATGAAAGGCATAACGAGCGCAAGCATCTGGGTCGATTGCGGGAAGATTTTCTAAGATGAAAAAGCTTGTCGATATCGGTGCGCGTTTGTGCGCCGTCATCTGCCTTGCCGTAAGCTTTCTCGCAGCAGGCTTTTTCGTATGTGCGATCCCCTCCTTACCCACGCATCTTTTAGCACAGGCAACAGTAAACGATGCCGTCTCTCCTTACACCCATGATGAGCTGGTGCACATGGCCGAAGAGATTCGCGATTACGCTTTTGGGAGCCATGACGCCCCTGCTTTAGCCCAGGCGAT
>CAYFWL010000203.1:0-2600 GCA_964346845.1 uncultured Eggerthellaceae bacterium
TAGCTGAGTCGGTACGGGAAAACGGTACCATCCCCAAGTGTCAACGGAACTGGGGTAGATTCAGATTCGGATTCACGTGAGCGATGAGCAGCCGGAGAACATGGAGTGCGTATTTCCGACGTTTCGAGTGCGAGGATTCCGAAATCTATTTTACGAAGGCAATCCATTTCAGAGAACAAGCAGACCATGCTTTTCGGCGGAATGGAGGCTTCGAAAATCTCTTTTGTGGCTCGCAGTCTATCCGAGGGATTTTTCCTCGTGGTAATCTACGGACTTCCCAGTCCCAATCAATTTCCCAGCTGCATTTCTTGCGTCCACGACCCTCAGCCTCGGAGTCGCCGGTCTGGAAAACGAGGTAACAGTTCTCGTAGAGGGCTGCATATCGGGTTTCTCGGAGTTCTTTGGCGGCATCGTAAATTGTCACGGCATTTTGAAGCGGCGTGACAGGGCGGCTCTTCTCAGCAAAGCGTTTGCTCGGGCATCCACGATTCGGACAGAAATCGACGCGGAAAGACACTCCTTTCCCGCAGTTGGAGCATTTCGCGAGGACCATGGCGTCTCCTATTGGCGATGGTTTTCTTTTGCGCGAGATTATGCAGCCTGACAGCTGTCTATCGGGGCTGATGTCGCTTTTCGAAAGAGAAACTTCCAGTTTTCTGGCGCAAAAAGGGTGCGGCGAAAATCACGCTAGAGAAGAGAGGATTTTCGGGCTACGGGTTGCTCATCTCAATGGTTTCGCCTGAGTTTCCTCTGAGCGCACGCGCCGCTTTCCCTCGGGTTTCCGCTCGCTGGCTAAAGTAGATGCTCGCCGAAAAACTTCATGCCCTCTGCAGTAAGCCTTCCAAGAGTGATGTCATCATCGATGAGCACCCAATAATCCACCTCTTCTTTGCGGTAGATGTAAGGAGATCCGTTTTTAATCGATTCGAAAATGTATCCCCTCGCGTAAAGGCGATTAATGTCGGCCCCGTTGAGTAGCAAAGCTGCGGCTACCCGCGCTTTGTTCGTCTGCCCGAGAGCGAAGTAGTCGATAGCCGCATCTCCATCATCATCGCGTTCGTTAACATCGACCCCTTGGCGGATAAGTTCCTTAACTACCGACAGCAAGCCCAGGAAAGAAGCCAGCATCAGTGGGGTTTCCGGAGTTGTCGGATTTATTCTGCGTATGCTCAGGTCAGCACCTCCTCTGATGAGGGCAACGGCTGCACTTTCGTGCTTTCCAGCCATTGCGATATACAAAGGGAGGCCAGCTCCCGAGTGGTTCGGATCTGCTCCGTATTCGAGGAGAAGGTTGATTGTGTCGGTGCTCCCCTTCATCGCGGCCCAGTAGAGAGCGGTGTCGCCGTCGCTGTCTTCGATGTTGATGTCGAAATCGTATTTAGCGCGTAGATATGCGATTTTTCCCACGTCGTTTTGGGCTGCAGCCATAAAGAATTCCTGTGGGTCAAAGGGCTTTTCGGTTGTCTGATCCTTGTTTGAAGAGTAATCGTCGCGTGATGAGATGCGCTCGTCTTTCCAGAAAAGACTGCCCTCAAAGTTGGAGAGCGTATCTTGACCGTGTCCAAAGGCTGCATCTGAATGCTCTGCATCGTTTGCTTGCAGGCATATCCATAGGGCGGGACGGACGGCGGTTTCGTCGTCGATGACTTTGCTGCCACCCCTGCCGATATGGCCGATCGCTTGGACTCCCGCTGCAAAATCGGCATAGGCGCCAGGCGAACGGAGCCACCAATAGCACGCATTGTCGTAGGTGCTGGTCCATACGCCGTTGTTTCTCGCAAGTCTTGTGGCGTGACACCTGCGATCGTCATCACCCCTGAAGTACACTTGTACCTCATTTATGGACAGAAGGAACACGTGATCGGTGGTATCAGGACCGCCAGGGGTGCTGTATTCCTCGTTGTTCCTGTTAAACGCGCGCACCTGCTTGACAAGCGAGCGTTCCGCATCGCTAAAAGCGCTTGACAGGAATTCACCGTTGAGCCATTCCCTCAAGGAGCACTCCGACCAAGTACAATCCAAATGGAACTCGTTATATTTCTGACAATCGATTCCCCATTCGGTCAGAAGGAGCGCATAGCTGCCGTGCACGTCGAGTACGCGCCACTCGATATCGACGTCGCCCCAACGGCCGAGCGTCACATGGCTCCCGACATTTATGTCCTCAAGCGCGGGAAGAAAGTACTGCTTTGGACATCCGCAGTTCTGGCAAGACATGGCTCGTTCAGGAAGGTCTTTCCCGCACTCGGGGCACTTCATGGGGGTCATAGCGTCTCCTATCTGACATTGCTTCCCTTTCGTGAAAGCATACAGCATGTACGCCCCCACTGTGGTCGTGAGGCAAGCGTCGAAAGCGTTCTTTCCAATTATTCGCCCAAGCAGGCGGTCAAGTTTTGGCAAAGAAAAATCTGGTGAATGATGGAAAAGAAAAGAAGGCGATGATCAGGAGAAACTTACCAGGTCTCGCTGACGCTTTCCACCGCTTTCCAGCGGCTTCAACCTTGGAAGCCGCTCATAACCCGAAGGTCGTCGGTTCGAATCCGGCCCCCGCGACCAAAACTCCCAGCTCAGGGCATATGCTCTGAGTTTTTTTGTTGGTC
>CAYFWL010000204.1:0-2599 GCA_964346845.1 uncultured Eggerthellaceae bacterium
ACAACGTGTAAGTCTTCCTCGGACAGCGTACGCAAGGCGGTCTGCTCTACGGCGAGGCCACCTTGCGTGAATATCCAGGAAGAACCGATGGCGAAGGGAATGCTCTGTGGGCTCTTTGGTTTTAAGCGATGTGTGCTATGCGTACGATAACGATCTTTCGGGAAAAAAGATTACGGCAGAAAACGTAACCGAAGAAGATATGGTTCTCAAACATCTTGACCTAAGCGTTGAAGATGGTGAGTTTGTCTGTCTGGTCGGGCATTCGGGATGCGGGAAAACCACCACATTGCGTACCCTGGCCGGCTTGCATAAACCGTTGAGAGGCTCCATCGCTATTGCGGGAAAACCATTAAATGGCCCTGGGCTTGACCGTGCGGTGGTGTTCCAGAATTATGCACTCTTCCCCTGGATGACCGCGGTGGAAAATGTCGAATTTGGCTTGAAGCAAGCTTCTAAAGAGCTCGGGCGTAATCAGTCTAAGGCAGAAATGCACCAGATAGCTCTCGCGTATCTGAGCAAGGTGAGCATGGGTGACGCCGCCAATCTGAAGCCCTACCAGATGTCGGGCGGCATGCAGCAACGAGTTGCCATTGCGCGTGCTCTTGCCATGGATACCGAGATCCTCCTTTTCGATGAGCCCTTTGGTGCGCTCGATATAAAAACGCGCCGCGAATTGCAAATGCTCATGCAAAGCTTACGCATCGATGAAGAGGCGCCCAAGACGGCAGTGTTCGTCACGCATGATATAGAGGAAGCGGTCCTCCTTGCTGATCGCGTGGTGTTCATGAGCGGTGGTCAACTGCGGGACGAATTCTACGTGAAAGCGCCGCGCCCGCGTGATCCTGAGACCTTCGTGAAAGAGAAAGAGTATATCTCGATACGAAACGAACTGTTGAAGCTGTTCTACCGCGCGGTCGAGAACAGGAATCGCAAAGAAAACCCTGTTGAGATGTTCAGAGAAGGGGCGGAATAGATGAGGCTGTTCATTCGCCAGATACTGATACCGCACGCCATGCTCATCGCACTGCTGTGCGTCGTTTTGCTTATGCCCGATGTGCGCGATGTCTATCCTCATTGGGCGTTGCTTGTCGGCATCGGCATTATCGAATTGATCTACATCGCCACGGTGGTGATGAGCAGGTTCAAAGACCCTCTTCCCATGGGTCACGCAGACATTATCGTGTTTGTGTGGGCTCTTCTGCTGGTTTGGGAGATAGCATCGACCAAAACGGGGATAGCCCACCAGGTGCTCGTGCCGGGTCCCGAAAACGTATTTTGGGTGTATGTGCGTAACGGTGCCGAACTATTCGACTGCGCTGTCTCATCGCTTCAGCTGTTGCTTATGGGGTATATTCTCGGCATGCTTCTTGGGGTTATCCTGGGCGTTGTCTGTGGCTGGGTGCCGCGCCTGCGTGCTATGTTCTACCCGATGGCAAACGTTTTGGCGCCCATCCCTTCGGTGATTTACACGCCGTTTCTGGTCATCCTCATGCCAACGTATCGCTGGGCTGCCGTTATGGTCATTCTGCTGGGTGTGTTCTGGCCTCAATTTCTTAACATGATTCTGCGCGTCGGAGCGCTCCCTTCGGCAATCATAGACAATGCACGCGTGCTGAAGGTAAGCAACTTCACCATGATAAAGGACATCATTCTTCCCTTCATTGTTCCTGATATCCTCAAAGGCATGCGCGTATCGCTGACAACAGGATTCCTGATGCTGATGTATGCTGAAAGCTTTGGTACGCGTAGCGGCATCGGCTATTTCATATCCAACGCCAATGTGTTCGCAAACTACAGCAATATCTATGCGGGGATTATCACCTGCGGCATCGTGGTGACCCTCTTGAACTACGCGACAGCGTTTATTCAGGATAAATTCACCACATGGAAATAAGGTTTGCATGGCTTTCTCGCTGACCATCGAAAAGTATTCGCCTCACAAGGGGAAACGTGTGTGCGGCTTCCTCAGGGCACAACGAGCATTGCTCCTGCTGCCTTTTCAAAGAGCGATGTTCTTGAGCGCGTGGTATTTGGCTCAGAGGTGAGTCTAGTGGGAGATCGCGCATTTGAAGGCTGCGTACATCTTGCCCAGGTTGAGTTCTCCGCCGATTTGCGCTATCTGGGCAAGAATTCCTTTCGAAACTGCCTGGCTCTTACATCGATCATTCTGCCCGAGGGGTTGGAGATGGTAGATGACGAAGCCTTTTTCGGGTGCACAGCACTTGAGGAAGTACGTTTCACCGGTCCTGTAGAGCGTATCGGTCGAAGGGCCTTTCAGCGCTGCTTAGCTCTGAAGTCCGTCGAATTCTGTGAAGGCGTGCAGGCTATAGACGATAATGCATTTGCATCCTGCGGGGCGCTTGAGCGCATAACGCTTCCCAAAAGTGTGACGTATGTGGGAAATCATGCGTTTGCAGCATGCGGAAAACTTTCCGATGTCCGATTCTTAGGGCATCCGAAATATGTTGCCGCTGACGCATTTGCCGCATGTCAGCTGCTTGATAAGAGGAACCTATCAGGAGAGGCATTATGAACGAGGATATAAAGAGCTTGCTGGACCGCATTGCCCGCGAACAGCGCAAAGGTAAAAATCAGCCAC
>CAYFWL010000205.1:0-2578 GCA_964346845.1 uncultured Eggerthellaceae bacterium
GTGGTTGAAATTGAAATCGACACTATCCAAGATCATCCCAACACCGCAATCTATTCCATGGATGAAACCGTGATCGAGCGCCTTGCCGAATCCATCAAACGCGATGGTCTAACTGACCTGCCGCTAGTTCGTAAGCTGCCCGATGGGCAATGGCAGATGCTTTCTGGCCATCGCCGCAAGGCAGCCTTCACCATGCTGTCGGTCAACGACCACCGCTACGACAAGATGCCATGCCGCGTGGTTGATTCCATTAGCAATGCGCAGGCGCTCACGCTGTTGCATACCGCGAACCTTTTTACGCGGCAGCTTTCCGTTACCGAGCGCGCTGCGGCAAGCCGGGCACTGGGCGTGGAAGTGGAGCAGTTGCGCGAATCCAACCCCGAGCTTCGCGGACAGCGCACAGAAGACATCAAGGCTTCCATCATCAGCCAGCAGACGGGCCGCAAGGTTTCCGGCAAGACCATCAAGCGCCAGGAGGATATGGCGGAAAGGGCCGCCGCGCTAGGCCCCAGACAACAGAAGATTGCCGACCGCGAGCTTCTTTCTGCCGACGCTTTGAGGGCGCTCGAAACCATGGATCCAGTCGAGGCTGACGATCTTTGTAAGGCTGCCAGCGCAGCAGGCATCACGAAGCGCGAAGTCACTGCGCTGGTAACTTCCGTCGCAAACCAAGATGCCGAAGAGCCTAATGCCAACCTTGTTCGCGCCGAACGCGCACTCGCCGCATACGTTTCCGGGCAAAAACGCGCACCAAACAAGCGCGAGCGCGAATTAATCGCCTCGCTCCGTTTAAGCCTCTCAAAGCTCGAAGGGGGTGAGTAAGTATCCAAAGCATGGCTCCTCGTCCGTTAGGAGCCAATCGTAGCAAGTAACCTGTTTTGTAATACACGGCCTTACGGCCATTACAAAACAGACTTGCTCCCTGCAGGGTGGCTCAATCCTCATCCGTGTTTGCCGGAGCCATTTGGCCCGGCAACCCATCCGAGGATTTTCACCCACCCCTACGGGTGAATTTCCCCACAAGGTCTAACGACCTCGTAGGCAAATTGCGGGGGATGCCCCGCGCCCCTATTAAACCCGCGAGCAATGCCACCTTCCACAACAGGCATTGCGTTGCGAAGATCATGTAAAGGAGATACGACCATGCCTTACCCGAACCTTATCTGCTGCCGCTTAAGCGACGAAGACCGCGACCAACTTCACGAGCAAGCCGAGCGCTTCCAGAAGACGCCTTCGGAATATATCCGCTATCTCATCCGCATCCCCGTCGACGCCAAGGAAGGCGATGGAATGCGCTGCATCGTCTTGGATACCGATGCGCTCGGCTCGATGTCGCGCGAACTGACTAAGTGGGGCTACCACTACAACCAAGCCGTGCATTCTATGAACACCATCTCAATGTTCATCCGCCGCGGGCGTCTTGATACCGAATACTTCATCAAGACGATTGACGAGATTAAGGGCAGCCTGGCAAAGATCGACTCTGGCAAAAACAGCTTGGTTTACTCGCTGCAGGAAATTGAGAATTCGACCTTGGTGCGTGATTGGTGATGCCGATTCTAAAGCCGATTGCGGGGCATACCAGCACTGCACGCATCGAGGCATACCTGGAGAAGAACGGTCGAGCCCTATCGCGAGATTTCTATAACCTGTCATGGGATGAAAACCAGATGGCCGGATATGACGAGGCTATGAAAGACGGTGTGCATTGGTCTCAGGAAATGGACGAGCTGCGGGCCTCCTACGGAAACAATCTTCCCCACGGAGGTCGTCGCGCTCGAACCTTCGTTCATTACGTTATTTCGCCAACGCCGGATGATAATCTGAACCTTGAGCAATTGCGCGAGCTTTCCCGCGCCTGGGTGCAGAAGTATCTGCCCGACTATCAAGCTGCAATCATCTATCACGATGACAACCAAAACGGCATTCCTCATTCGCATATCGTCGTCAACAACACAAGCGTGGTAACTGGTCTGCGAATCCAGATACCAAACCCGTTCGAACTCAACCGAGGCCTGCAGGACATGGCTGAACAACGAGGTTTCGGATATCTGCGCGATGAGGTTGATGCGGACGATGGCTTTGGCAAGCTGGCATCGAAGGGCGATGAGCCGGCCACCCTCGGGCTCAGCAAGCAGGAATACTATCTGAGCCGTGCCGAGCGCCGCGTGCTTGAAAGCGGCGAGTATTCTTGGGTGAACGACATCCGTGACCGCGTTTCCATGGCAAAGAACCTTGCACGTAGCGAAAGCGAGTTTCGCCAGATTTTGGACATGCTTGAAGTGGACATTGACGACAACTCGCCCAAGGCGAAGCGAGCGGATTGGATTTACTCGCTACGCGATCAAGGTGCCAAGCGCGTTGGCGGCGAACGTTTGGGCTACACCTTCGGCAAAGAAGCGCTGCAGTCGCGCTTTGCCCGGTCGAGCGCTGCAAGGCCAACCATTTCAGTATCTAAGAACTTCATGGCCATTGCTATGCAGGCTACGGAAATCAATGATCTTGTCGAGCTGCATAACCTGGCATTCACGCTGGAGCTCAACGGGCGCTACGGCATTGCGGGAATCGATGATTACGC
>CAYFWL010000206.1:0-2540 GCA_964346845.1 uncultured Eggerthellaceae bacterium
TGTGAACAGACCGATCGTATTTGCCGCACGATGGAGCTTGACCCCAAGTATGCCAGCGTGATCGTGCAGCGGTATGCAGAACTGGTCGGAGGTGGTGACGGAATCACGGTGGAGCGTAACGGCGAGACACTTACCTTTGCCGAGGTTGCTGGTCCGGTTGTCGGCAGTCAGGAGTGATAAGTCGTGGCGAAAGTAACCGTAAGTTTTCACAAAAGAAACTGGCTCTATCCATTGGTGTACATGAAAGCACCCTCGGACGTTTTCTCAATGGAACAACTGAAAAACTGAGCGAAGAAAGCGTAATCTGCATTGCGAAAACATTCAATGTGTCCACGGATTTTATTTTGGGAACGACGGAGATCCCCGACAAAAAGAATTATGATATTTCTGAACTTGGCTTGTCCGTGGAAGCTGCCAAGAACCTGTACACTGGCAAGGTCAAAGCCGATGTTGTAAATCGTTTGCTGGAGAATCCCCGTTTTGCAACGGTTACATATATGATCGCAGGATACCTTGACGATGTGACCGCAGGCGGCTATGCTGCCCACAACCAGATGATCACTACCGTCACATCCATGCTTTTGGGACAGAATAAAACCACTGCTGCCGTGATGGCCGCCAGAGAAGCCAATTCGTACAAAGTCCCGGCCTATCAGGCAGACCTTACAAATATTCAAAATACCTTTATGACTGCGGTAAGAGAGGTAAAAAAGGAAGTGGGCAGTGAACTGGAAGCACAAAAAGCGCTCAGCAAGGAAATCACTGCGGAAATGTTTACGACACTGACCAAAGGGCAGGATGCACCAGTTCCTACGATTACTCCGGAAGAAGTTGCGGACGCTATTACCGGAACGATTGCCAATGTTGACGGGGTGAATCAGAAAGCATTGGACGATTTTAATAATGCACTGGTCGGGCTGATGCAGACTATGGTAATACCAAATGATAAGCCAGATGAGTAATGCCTTCGCTGCTTTCATCGGGCAATCGGTGATACGCCTGTACAACATCTTATGAAATACCGACTGATGCAAAGTGCATCCATGCTTCAGTCCTCGCCAAATGCCAGCATTGCAGAAGTGGCAGCCGCTTGCGGTTTTGATCAGCCGAGTTATTATTCCAAGCAGTTTAAGCGTTTTTATCAGTGTACACCAAAGGATTACCGTTCCCAAAATATCTGACTTTCCATGTCTGCATGAAAAAGACCGCCTATGAGAATCAAAACTCCCATAGACGGTTTTTCGTTCATATAGTAACTACTATTTCATTCAATTAAGAAATCATCCCAAAGTATTTCAATGCTTCTCGAATAGCTTTCTCTTTTTCCAGTGGACACTGGGGCTGTCTGGAAGCCTCGGACTTAGGCAGATTGTAATTCTTGCCGACCTCAATCCCACATTTCCGTTTAATCTGTGAGATATATAGGTTGGATACTTTTAATCCGCTATGTTCCAGTACATAGTCCTTCATCTGTGTGTAGGTTGCCCCATCCTGAAATTCGGACATATCCATATCTTCCAAAGAGAACTCAACCCGAATCTTTTTCGAGTCGACCTCGCCCTTGGAAAGCAAGACAACCGTCTCAACCATGTTCGGTACTGGTCAAACAACCAGTTCGTATTACATCACAAACATATCTTGCATCTGTGGACGACTGGAGCGAATATGTGCCTACCGGAGGTGCCAACGGCCCGCCGGAATCCAACCACAGGAGGGCACAAACATGAAAATCAACTTCGATGTCACAGGCGACCGGCGCAAGTCCCTGGCCGGGGCCGTCAGCAGCGCGCTGAACGCGCCGACGAAATACCTGGGGATGCCCAGTGCGGCGTATCAGATCGGGGACTTCATCCTCTCCAAGACGGGCGAACTCACCGGCCCGGACGACCGGGACTTGGTCAAGGCGCTGCGGGCGGCGCACGGCTTTGAACCGGTCGGCGAGGAATACGACGGCGCAGAGCCGGACATCGACCCGCACAACCCCGGGTGCTGCTCGGACCCCGCTGAACTGCCCACGGCGGAGATGATGAAGCAGGCGAAAGCCTGGGCGGAAGAAGCGGATGCCGCTCAAGCGGAGGAGTCGGACGAACCAAACGAATCCGACCATTTGACCGCACCGTCAGATGAGCCGGACAAACCCGACCGCCTGACCATCGAGGTGCCGCTTCAAGGCTTCACCCCGGAGAAGCTCAATAACCTCACCCGGATGGTGGCCGCCAAGGCGCCGCTTCTGAAGCTGGCGCCGGGCGCGGAGGAACTGCCGGTGCAGGTGGGCGCGGAAACCATCCGGTTTCCGTGGTTCCAAAGGACGGACGGCGACCACGCCCAGGCCTACGCCGCGCTGGTGTGCCTGCTGTGCAAGGCGGCGCTCCAGAAGAAGCGCGTCACGGCCAAGGAAAAGGCAGCGCCGGAGAACGCCAAGTACACGCTGCGGTGCTTCCTCTTGTCCATCGGGATGATCGGGGATGAATACAAAACCGCGCGGAAGATCCTGCTTTCAAATCTATCGGGCAGCTCCGCCTGGAAGGACGGGCAGCGGA
>CAYFWL010000207.1:0-2503 GCA_964346845.1 uncultured Eggerthellaceae bacterium
CCCCCCACCATATACGGAGGTATGTCTACCCCTTCAGCTATACAGAGGCCGCCCGTCCCCTGGGGACCGTATAAGGATTTGTGTCCCGTAAACGCGAGAACGTCTATCCCCTGCTCTTCCATGTTGATATCGAACACACCAGCAGTCTGGGCCGCATCAACCACGCAGAGAGCTCCATGGCTGTGACATATGCTCGCCAAGGCCGCAATGTCGTAGACATCACCCGTGAGATTCGATGCATGGGTGAGCACCGCGAGCTCCGTCTGGGGAGTGAAGAGGGCGTCGAGAGCCTCTTCGTCGAGAGAGCCATCTTGCCTGATGGGAAGAATATAGAGCTTCAGCGCCTGCTGCTTGTGGCGGTATAGGGGCCGCAAGACGGAATTATGGGAAGCAGCCGTCGTAACAGCATGGCTTCCAGGCCTCGCGAGCCCTGCAATAATTATATTGAGCGCATGTGTGGCATTCGAAGTAAATACCACCCGTTGTGCCCCGGGCGCATGGAAGAGCGAAGCCACCCTTTCACGTGCCTCATACACAGCCATTCCGGCAGCCAGGGATGGCTCGTGAACACCGCGTCCGACGCTTCCAAGCTCGTCGAGGGCCTCCATGATTGCCTCCCTCACCTGTTCAGGCTTTGGCATCGTTGTTGCTGCATTGTCTAAATAAATCATACCTATCGCCACATGCTTTCCGTCTACTTACGCATTCCTTTTACTGCGCCCTCTTCTGCTCGTTTATCCAAGCATCTCGATGAAGGCTTCAATCCTCGTGCGTAACTGGCCCGAATCGCTATCGGCATAGTCGGTTTCCAAACCGAGCACCGGTATATCTTTTTCGCGTAGGGCTTTTTCGACACTTTTACCTTCTGTGGAATACAGGGAGCAGAACTTTAGATTTACATCGATGACACCATCGACCTCGTACTCTTCAGCCAAGCGCACAATATCATCGATACGTCCCTCATTAGGGGTGAAGCAGGCACAGTTGATTTTCATATAGCGATCGGCGATAGCCTGGTATTGCTCATCAAGCGTTTCGCCCGACTCATCAACCAGGTGGGTATAGTAGCGCGAACCCGTACAAGCCTCTTCACATACAACCGCAGCACCGCTCGTTTCAATCAGATGATGGAGCTTCCAGTTGGGAATGCTCATCGGCGTACCGGTAATCATTATGCGTTTGGTGCCCTCGGGAAATACCGAAACACCCGTGCGTATCCGCTCTTCCAGCTCGTCGGCAAGGGTGTTAGCCATATCCGCACAGCGCTTTGGATCGTCAAAGAAGGCGATCTGCGTCATGAGCAAAGCATCTTTTCCACTGATTGGAATGTTTGCGGCTTTACGGGCACTATGGACGCGGGCAAGCGCCTTTCTTTTTTCATTGATAACCCGAATTCCTTCTTTAAGGGACTCCTGGGTAACTTCATTTCCAGTGAACTTCCCCAACATATCGGAAAAGTCGGCAATTTCCTCTTTCCATTTGAGGATATCCTTGCTCCTTTTCATTTGCGGAATATCCATTACATAGGTTTCAGCATCCTCGGCAAGAATTTCGTATGCCTTCTTCTTGCCGTCGCAGGTAGTTTCCCCAACGAATATGTCGGCAATGCGGAAAAAGGGGCAGGTGCGATCAAAATGCGCCCCGAGCGACGCCTTGATAAGGGGACAGATATCGCGTGGCAGTACCTTTTCTCCTCCAGGGACCCAAAACTGAGAACCACCGCAAAGCCCCGTGAATGCGGAACCTGTTGCATGGATAACCTCATCGGGAACGTAGATACAGAACGTTCCAACTACTTTTTTTCCTTGTTTTTGCATCCCAATAAATTCTGAAGGGCGGATTCCGTGGATTCCCGACACAACCATATCGTAGAATGCCATGCCTTCGGGCCGATTTTCTTGGCTGAGATACACGTCAGTAAATGAAATGGGCAAAGCCTCACATAGAACATCGTGGGTTTCGATATCCATGTCGAGATCTTCCCACATCTTCACATAATCGCTCATGCAAACCTCCTCTAAACTCCAAAGCACAGGTGCTTCGAGCACAATTTAATATCCGATTGTTGTCGGTGCAGAAGCAAGAGAAAATCTTGTCGGCTCCCTATAAGCCTCGTATATGAAAACTATTTCGATTGAGTTCCCCAGTACTGCGAGCCAGGTAAGCAGAAGCGAAAGGATAGGTGCAGAATCTATCTTTTCTGAGGCGGGCAGCACAAAGGAGCAAATAGTCGATTGTCACTAAGTCAGAGATTCTACCATGTGTCAGCTTCATTCAATACTATGCGCTCGGGATGGGTGTAAATCGTGAAGCGACGGTCTCTCGCAAAAGCGCATAAGGTAATGCCCTCGCGTTCAGCGTAGTCGATAACGGCGGAGGTGGGCGCAGAAACGGTTGCCACAATCCCCACCTTATAACGCGCGCATTTCAAGACGAGCTCATGGGCGCAGCGGCTCGAGAGATACACAAAACCCTCATCACCGTATATCCCTCTCCTCATGAG
>CAYFWL010000208.1:0-2503 GCA_964346845.1 uncultured Eggerthellaceae bacterium
CAACGAGCGGCCAGATACGCTACAACGGCCGCGATGCCGCCTCCCTCGGTAGCGAATACCGCTCACTTCTGGGCTATCTGCCCCAAGACTTCGGCTATTACCCAAGCTTCACAGCACTCGATTTCATGTGCTACATGGCAGCACTCAAAGGCTTCACCAAGCGCGCGGGGCGTGCCCGTTCCCTTGCCCTCCTTGAGGAAGTGGGACTTTCCGAGGTACGCGGCGGACGCATCAAGACCTTTTCTGGCGGTATGAAGCAACGCCTCGGCATCGCTCAAGCGTTGCTGAACGACCCTGCCATCCTGGTACTCGATGAGCCAACAGCAGGGCTCGACCCCAAAGAACGGGTGCGTTTCCGCAAGCTCATCGCATCGTTTTCCCAGGATCGAATCGTGATTCTTTCAACCCACATCGTGAGTGATGTGGAATTCATCGCAAACCGGATCCTCGTGATGAAAGACGGCGGCTTCGTGATGGACGATACCCCTGATCAGCTGGTAAGCGCGGTCAAGGGGAAGGTGTGGGAATGCCACGTGCCCGCCGTGCAGGCCGATGCGTTGGCGAACAGCATGGCAGTCGCAAACATCCGCTACGCCGCAGACGGGCATGCGGTTGCCCGCATCGTTTCAAACCGATGCGCCCTAGAAGGCGCCGCACAGGTGGAACCCACCCTTGAAGACCTCTACCTGCACCTCTTTAGTAATAGCGAATCGATCAAGGAGGCCTGAAAAGGATGAAGACGCTTATCGCATATGAATTGAAGAAGATCCTCGGTAACCGCGCGGGGCTTGTCGCCTGCTTCCTGGCCCTGGCTTTCGTCGTGGCGGTTGCCTTGATGAACGTGCTGTCAGTGCAGATAAGGGATGTGCGAACCGGCGAGATAGTATCAGGCACGGGTGCTCTTGAAGCCCTCAGAGTGATGGAAGAACAGCGCGCCGGCACCCTCACCGATGAACGTGTGGCGGATGATTTAGCCACACTAGAGCGGGCGCAGACCTTGGCTGCAACGACTGAGGGCTTCAGCGAGATGTCGCAGCAGGATGTGATAAACAGCTATGGTATCGAATTCTGGCAGGACACCTACGGAGTCATCACCGATGCCTACTACGCCCGCTTGCTGCTGGTCATGGATACGGACGATAACGCTCCTTCCCTGACAAGCCTTGAAGAGGGAATATCCGCAAACCTGGAATCCACCCTCTCCCGAGGTTATCTTCTGGGCACCTTCGGGTACAGCGATGCGGAAAAAGAACTCTGGCGAAGCAGAGCAAGCGAGGTCGAATACCCCCTTATCTGGGGTTATGCACAGGGATGGATGGAGCTCTACAGCTGGTCTGAGTGGGCTGGGCTTATCATCATCGCGGCATGTATCGCACTTTCCGGTGTCTTTGCGGGGGAATATCAGGCAAAGACCGCAGCGGTGATTCTGCCCACAAGACGCGGCAAGGGAAGCCTTGGTGCCGCTAAAGCCGTCGCATCTTTCACCTTCGCAACCGTCTTCTACGTGTTATGCGTGGCATGCGGAGCGGCAGTGTTCTTTGCGTTCGAGGGAATAGACGGCGCAAATCTTCCCGCTCAGGTGCAAGCCTTCGGCTACCCCTACGCCCTCACGATTGCACAGGCCGTGCTAGGAAGGTTTGCCATCCTCTACCTGATGCTTTTAGGCGCAAGCGGCTTCACGCTGCTTCTCTCGTCGAGGATCAAGTCAACCATGCCTGTGGCGGTCATCCCCGTCGTTGCGGTGTTCATGGGCCTGGTGCTCAGTTTCTTTGAGCCGGCGACTAAGGCCACAGCGTGGCTTCCCTTGAACGCGCTATCGCGCATGGGAAGCATGCTGTCCTACGGGATAGGGTCCATCGCCTTCGATTTGCCGACCCTCGTGGTTGCCCTGTACGCCGTCCTCCTTGTTGCAGGGACGGCAATCGCCCTTCGCTCTTTCAGGTCGCACCAGGTCTCCTGAGCGAGAAGCGCCCGCACCCATCTCCCTTCAGGTCTCCTGAGCGAAGTGTCTGCGCCCTTCCCCCTTCAGGTCTCCTGAGTGAGAAGCGTCTGCGCCCTTCCCCCTTCAGGCCGCACCAGAGACCCACGTGGAAAAAGGAGCGAAACTGGCAGAAAAAGCCGACTTGTCAGGGGAAAACAAGCGAAAAAACGGGGAGTCTGCCAAAAAATGACGACTTGTCAGGGGAAAAGAGCACTTTTTCGAAGAATTTCCCCTGACAAATCCCGTTTTTTTGCCACGATTGCAGCAGACGCAGCCCGCAACCTACCCCAGCCCGCAACCTACCCCAGCCTGCAGCAGACGCAGGTTGCAGCAGGTGCGAACAAGGTGCGAATGCCTTGCCGCAGTCTCCTAAAACGCGCGCTTCGAATACAGCCTCAAGGCAACGATGCGGCTGACCATCAACAGCACAAGGACAAGCAACACCGCACCCACGATGAGAACCAGCAAAAGCCCCTCGGGAGCCGCTGCCGCCACGGGGAACGCTGACTTCAGAAAATCTAC
>CAYFWL010000209.1:0-2499 GCA_964346845.1 uncultured Eggerthellaceae bacterium
GATTACTCCCACTCAATGTAGGAATAATTCCAGCTTGTGCTAATCGGTGCGGTCTTATTATGACCAGATGTATGAATCCAACTAATCCGTTCTCAAATCGCGAATCAACCCGTAATCACCCAAAATTATGGAACAGCGATTCAGGCAACTGGGAATAATGCAATGGATAGCAACCCGCACCTTTATCAGCCAAAACATCGCTTGCGCTGATGGGTTGATTACGAATCAGGAACGATAGATTTGGAACTGCTGAAAACTATTCCCCGAGAATAATCAGGGCATAATTTTAGCTATGGGGAGTAATGGCTCAAGCTGGAAAAACACGATTTGCTGACCGCATTTTGAGTTCAAAATGAAAACAAATGTCTAGTGTGGCAAAAACTTCCTGTGTTTATGATTATTGTTATGTCTATGATGTCTATTCTCAAAATCGCTCCTGCAAAACAAAGTGGGGCAGACAAGGAGCATCTCTCGTGGCGGATATCTTCACTCCTATTAAGATCAGGGGAAAAACACTTAAAAACAGGATCGTTTTAGGTCCGGCTGAGCGGGTGGGCGGCGGTTTCACTTATGACGATGCGATTATGGGCGAAAGCGTCGTCCGTGAATATGAAACGCTGGCGAACAACAACATCGGGATGATGATATGCCAGGCATTCGTGGTCTCACAAAAGAGCATCGACTACACGGGCTGGCCCATGCCTGGTGCGTTTCAGCGCGGAAACCTCGAGCCGCTGAGGCGGATCGAGGCTGCCGCCCGAGAAAACGATACCGTCTTCCTTGTGCAGATCGGGTCCGGTTATCCCTACTCACCAAGATGGACGACTGAAGAGATGGAGGAGTTTCGCGACCAGCATCTTGTCGGAGCGAAACTTTGCATAGACGCCGCCACCGACGGCATCGAGATCCATTGCACCCATGGCCTCACGCTGAACAGCATCGTCTCGCCCGTCACGAACGGCAGGACGGACAAATACAAAGATGGTCTCGTCTTCCTGCAAGAGATCATCGATGGGGTACGCGCTATGGCCCCGAGCGACATGATCCTGTCATGCCGCATGGGGTGCAGCTTCAACTGGGAAGAAGACATCCGTACAGCCCAGGTAATGGAAGCCATGGGCATCGATGTCTTGAACGTATCCTATGGTATCCAAGAAGCGTATCCTTCGGGGATTCCCCTTGGCTATGAATACTCTCCCATCACCTTTGCCGCTTCCGTGATCAAAGAACATGTCTCTATTCCGGTCATCGCCGGTATCGGTATAGAGACGATCAGGCGCGGTGACAGGCTTATAAAGGATGGCACTGCCGATCTTGTGGCCTACGCCAAGCCGTTCTTGGCGGATCCGCTTTTCGTCACTAGGAGCCTGGAAGATCCCGACTACCATCCGTGCTTGGATTGCCGCGTCTGTCAATGGGGCAGCGACGGCAGCAGATGTCCCGGCAGAAAGATTGCGACAAATTAGCCGCGTGGAGCTTAACGAAAGGAAATAGGATATGGAATTTATAGATGCAGTAAGGGCACGTAGATCGATCCGCGATTATACTGACGAGCCTGTTAGGATCGAGGATGTGCGAGCGGTCGTAGAGACTGCAGGAAAAGCTGCAAGCTGGTGCAACGCGCAGCCATGGAAGGTCTACGCTGCCACAGGAGAAACGCTTGGGCGCATACGCTCCGCGTGGGGCAAGCGGCTGCCGATCGACCCTGCAGGCACGCCTGACTTCGAGGGTGTGCATCGCGAGGACATGACGGCGACGGCGGCTGCCAACATGGGCGGATTCTTCGCGACGGTGGCTCCCTATATCGAGGCGGGGACCTTCGCACCGCAAGTGCTCTACAACGCTCCAGTGGTGCTCATCCTCACCGTGCCAAAAGACGCGAGCCAGTTCGCGATGTACGATCTGGGCGCGTTTGCCGAGCAGTTGATGCTGGCAGCAGCTGATAAGGGCATCGACTCCATTCCTGCCGCCATGTTCGTTATGTATCCAGATGTGTTGCGAGCGGAGCTTCCCATCTCCGACGACGAAGCGATCGCTGTCGGCATTGGTCTCGGGCACGCATCCGATGCCCCCACTAACTCGTTAGTCACCGCCCGCATGACGCTCGATGACTACTTGACCGTTTGCCAATAAGGGCTGAACCTGAGCAATTAGAAGCGGTGCCTTAGATATGCTTGATCTGCTTTCTCCAGTTGGCAGCCGCTGACTCATCGATATGATCGATAGCGTATTGAACCTCGGCGATCATCTGTTGCTTATCCCGAGGAAAGATCCCATCGATGTCGACAGTGCTCATCCAGTTGCTCCTTACCCGTGAGTGGATGTCGAGGTTCTCCAAGAACAGCTTCGATTCCTCGAGCAACTCCTTTTCGGAAAGCGGAATGAACGTCCCCTCGATTATGTCATCGTAAAGCGGAGTGTTCGGCACGAGTACAAGCGTGACAATCCACATCGCATCCGTGGGCTGTATCTTGCTGAACACCTTGCCCGAGTTGATGG
>CAYFWL010000210.1:0-2417 GCA_964346845.1 uncultured Eggerthellaceae bacterium
GTCTAACAGCTTCCTTTAGTGGCAATATCACCTGCCTTAAGGCGTTGTAGCAGCTCACTCAGATAGCTCCTCGGTTGATTACTCTTCATGCAAGCATTTTATCGCGCAGGAGGTGCCCCGTTCTCGGCCGCTGAAAAAGCATTTTGCCGCAAGTCCGATAAACCGCTTGTTTGCTTTTGCCTTTGCCTTTCGTCTGGCGGCGTGAAAAACGCGCGAAAAGACATGGTCTACTTGAGAACCCTGAAAAAAATCGTACATAACTATTGAATTTAGTACAAAAATGGGCAAATAATCTATCAAATGAAAGAGATATGTACGATTTTTTCTAGAGTTGGGAGTATAATCGTGAAAAAACAGATGCGATTATCCTTTTGCGGTCACATGAAGGAGCGCGCATTTCCACCTACTTCGTGGTCGAACGTTCGCTGGCCCAACCAAGCCGCACTTTTTTGTTATCCCCTGAAAGCGGTTTCGCGGTAGTAGTCAACGCGCCCTTCGCCTCCGCCACCTGCACAGAGCTGTTTGCCCACAGAGGCGCCCTGATCCTACTTACTGCCTAGAGCGCATTTCAGAGATTGTTCAGCTAGACCCAAAGAATGCAAACCAAAGCCGCCTGATATGAAATCACCTGATGCTCCTGCTTCATCTAGAGAAACAAGAGGCAGAGGAGCAACGAGATACAGCGTATCACACTCATCTTGCGAGTCAGTCTTCCAGCTCATTCAAGAGCTTTTCCTGGGCCTTCTTTGCATCGCGAAACGTCATACGCAGGGCAACCGCCACACCGAAAAACAGCAGGGGAAAAAAGAACAGCGCCACGGCTACGTTGCCCAGCCAGTATACGTGACCGACACCTACCAGAATGATTTCAGCGGTACAACGCAGAATCCAGAGGGCAAGACAAGTCACGCCCGAGGAGAGGGCTGCGATAGCCAGGGCAAAACCCCACGGGAACGCGTCGGTGTTGGCAAAGCGAGAGCTGCCGACAATGCCTTTATTGGTCTGGGATACCGATGAGTACAAACAGGTACCCGCCACGTACAGGCAGAGCACGAAGGCAACCATACCGAGCATATCGTAAGCCTCAGACTCCATGCCGTGGACCGTCGCCACCTGAGAAAGCTGCATGAGGAAATAAGCTAATAGCAAATTCAAAAGCACCAATGCACCGAAAGCACGACGAGAAATGCGGTTTGCCTCGCCCTCTTCTCGTTCATCAGCGTAACCATAGTATTCTCTCCAAAGCTGAGCAAGTTTCATAATTAGTCCTCCGGGTTCCAGAACAAATCGTTGAGCGTGACGCCCAGCTCTTTGCAGATTGCGATGCACAGATTCAGTGTTGGGTTATAGCCGCCAGCTTCGATCAAACCGATGGTTTGGCGTGTGACACCCACTTTATCGGCGAGCTCTGCCTGAGAAAGTCCCACACCGACGCGTACTGCCTTCATCTTCAGGTTCTTAGTGCCATTCATAGAGCTTCCTTTTTGTCATATTAAGCATACTTTATGCAATAAATATATTGCATCATTGGGGATATGTCAAATATATCTTGCATTGCTTCTAACAAATCATCAGGCGTCGTATACATGGCTTAAGACTAGTTTCTGAGCCAAGGCAGACATACGATGACGCCCGGCTGTTTTTCGTAGAAAAGACAGGCTGCCGCGCCCCAAAAGCTCCCCAAGACTCCCGCCATCTACAGCAGACCCACCACCTACAGCAGATTCAGTGGATGTAGATGAAAGGCGCTGATCGCAAGGCCTATAGACCGCAGATGGGCGGGCGACCTCGTATCGCCGCTCGAACCCTTACCACCAACCCCTTCTCCGCTACACCGCCGCGAAGAATTTCACCAGAAACACCAGGGCTAAAACGTAGGTCAGCGCATACTTCTTGCTGGCCTTACCCGTGCAGACGTTGATGATGCTGAAGGAGATGAGCCCCAGGCCGATAGCGTGACCGATGGAGCCGGATATAGGCATACCGATGAGCATGAGAGCCACGGGAACCAGCTCTTCCAAGCTATCCAGGTTCACCTTTTTCAACCCCTGCAGCATGATAACACCCACGTAAATCAAAGCCGAAGACGTTGCAGGAGCGGGAATAACGGCGGCCAAAGGAGCGATAAAGACGCAAAGCAGGAAAAGAACACCGCAGGTCAACGCCGTAAGACCGGTACGTCCTCCCGCTTCAACCCCCGAAGCGGACTCCATGAAGGTGGTCACCGTCGATGTCCCCATCGTTGCACCCACACAGGTACCCACAGCATCAGAGAGCAAGCATTCCTTCATCCGGGGCATCGTACCCTTCTCGTCCAGCATGTCGGCACGAGCAGCCATGCCCACCAAGGCACCGATGGTGTCAAACATGTCGATGAGGATGAAGGGTACGATAAGCGTAATTGCCGTAAGGCAGCC
>CAYFWL010000211.1:0-1572 GCA_964346845.1 uncultured Eggerthellaceae bacterium
TCAAGTAGCGATATGAAGCGCGGCGGAACTTACCCGAAGCGTATCCTGCTTTTGGGCGGCATCGTTTGGGGTTGTTGCTGGTCTCGTTTTTGAATCCGGTACCTGGGATTACGGAGAATTTTCTTGTCTGAACTGCTTATCAAGCTGCTTATCAGGCGGTTTTCCGTGACTTTCGTACGCATCGTGCTTCGCCCTTGTGCGTATATCTTACCTTGTCTCCTCCCTTGTAACGGCTTTGCTCTCTTGTCCCGTTAAACCAGAAATGGCAGAGGAGGGTAATTGCACTTGCCCTCGGAAAAACCTATACTTCTTCCTATCCGTGATGCTTAATTGCATCGCGGGTCTTGACTTGTGTCTTTGCGGTTCGCTGGGCGTGTCCGTAAAGATGAACAAGGGAACCAGGTGAGAATCCTGGACGGCACCCGCCGCTGTATGCGTGGAGCTGGGCATTTCATAGGCGAAAGCCGGTCACTGGGGCGATCCGGGAAGGCTGAAATGTACAGCGCGAAGAGCATTCTTTGAACGCGTGAGTCAGAAGACCTACAAGACAGGGCAGTGTGTCCGCATGTGATGTGTGGGCCTTCGCACGGAAAAACGGGCCGTGGTGGATTCTTCCATCACGGCCTTTTCTTTTGGGCGAAAGGAAAACGCGAGGGATGCTGCCAAAAGGAGGAAAGGAACAGGATGAAGAAGCACGTTTTTAGGAAGGATGGCGTGCTGTCGAAAGCCACCGCTGCCGTTCTTTCGCTTACGCTTGCCTTTGGCATGACGCCCGCCATTGCACTCGCGCAAGTTGCTGATGGGGGTGAGCGGGACGCCATTGTCGCGCTTGATGCGGGCGCCGTGGCATCGGCGAAAATCCTCATCGAGGCGCTTCCGGGTTCTGCCATGGTTACCGCTGCGGAAAAAGGCAGCTATGATGCTCAAATTGAGGCAGCCGTCGCCGCTTACGAGAGCCTCAGCGAGGAGGATCAGGCCATTATCGATACCGATCTCTATGAGGGTCAGCCGTATGGTCGTGTGCTCGAGAACGCCGATTGGGCGCTCAAGGCGACGAAGGATGTGGACAATACGACGACCTTGGCCAACGATACCTACAATGCGAACACTACGCCTGCTTTAAGTTCCACTTACAGCAAGGGCAAGAGTACGTCGTCGCGTCAGCGTCCCTGGAGCGTGAGCGAGGTGACTGTCGTTGATGGTCGGGCCAGTGGTACGGTTACGGTGGAGAGCAAGACTTATTCCTATATCTACATGGGCGGCGAGCGAATCGAGAACTCCGCTGAGCCGGGTGCCAACGCAGTCTTTCGCGATGTGCCCATCGACCTGAATAGCACGCAGTACCTGAGTGCGTATTCTTCAGCTATGGATACCGAAATCGTATTCTCGGTGACCACATCAATCGATGAGCCTGCTGAGCCTGTGGGACCTACCGACCCTGAAACGGTTTCTACGGTGATTCCTGCGGAAAACATTACGAATCGCACAGGCATGTTCAAGGTTGTATCTGCCTCTTTAGAGATCACGGGCGGCGAGTGTGCGCTTCGTATAGCCATGGGGGGTACGGGCTAC
>CAYFWL010000211.1:1582-2020 GCA_964346845.1 uncultured Eggerthellaceae bacterium
ATTGCCGATGCGCTGATCGGTTATACGGTAAATGATCAGGGTCGCTACGAGTTCGTTCTCCCCGTAGAGGCTGGTCAGCACACCTACGCTGTTGCGGCTTTAAGCACGCGCAACTACAATGCCTACAAGGCGGGTACCAAAGCCTTCTGGCAGTGCGTTTATCCGCGCATGATTGTGCTGGACACTGAGGCGTTAACGCTGCAAACGGGCGACTATGAGGGCGAAACCGAGCTTTCCGTCATCAAAAGCGGTAAGCTTCCGGCTATCACTGCAGCATATGTGTCAACCGTGGGAGGTCCCCAGTCTAATAGCTATGCTGAGACCGCAATCATTACCACCGATGCGCAAGCTGTCTATCGGGGCAGCGCCGAGGCGGCTGCTCTTGCTACTGAGGGTATCATCGAGCCAACGGAGGGCACGATAAGCCTGTCTATGCTG
>CAYFWL010000211.1:2030-2403 GCA_964346845.1 uncultured Eggerthellaceae bacterium
GTGGTCTGACTAGCTACGATGGAACCTTTGCGTGCGCTATTGCCTTCAAACTGGCTGATAGAACGTGGGTTGATGCGACCGTCACCCTGGATAAGAACGATAAGAGCTTGCGTGTTGAAGGCCCTGCTGTCGAGCCTCGGGATGGCAGCTATAGCGGTAGCATCACAACAGCTTTTGGCATGATCACGTCGGGTGGGGTTGCCGCTGATCCTTATGTGGTGGTGTCCGGCGAACATGCTTATCTGGTCTTTTCTTCCAGCAGTAATCGTATCTTTCCCGAGATAGCATGGGCAAAGACCGCAGATTTGGTAGACGGGGTGCTTCCTGCTGAAACGCCGACCTTTGTGGGTATTCCCGTTCTGAAAGAAGGCCA
>CAYFWL010000212.1:0-2380 GCA_964346845.1 uncultured Eggerthellaceae bacterium
CCTGCTGTCGGGTGGATGACGTATCGCGGGCGGCGTTGGAGCATGATGCAAACGGCCTGGTCATCGGTGATTTCAATCGTGAAACCATACTGCGGATGCTCGTTTTTGAGAGCATCCTTCCTGATGCGGGGAAGCCGGTGGACGGAATTTGAGCAGGAGGGTTGTTGACGAACCTTGGCGCCTATCTGCGCACATACACGATTGAGCAGCCCGAATGACACGGGTGGATCATTTTGAGCTGTCTGTTTCTCGCCCTCGTAGCAGAAGAGCCCCTGCACCTCCAGAGGCTCGTCCCTTGGTGGGCGGATGACGGAGGCGCATATAAGCTTCTCGTTGTTGGCCTCATCTTGATAAATGCTTGTGCAAACTGAGACAGTACTTCTGACATTGAACCGCGCAATACCTTTGGCATTAAACTGACGCTCGAAACCTTTCCGGAGAGATAGATGGCTTGCGCAACCTCATGGGAAAAACATCCACGATTGGATTCTGGCTGCCATGGTTCACGGGTGCTCGCGCTCGGGGAAGCGTCAGGGCAGGGCGAAGCCCGAAAAAGCCTCTGTCCCTTTTCAAAAAGACCGTAGCAATCATTTGCAGACGCTTTCGATCATGCTCACATTTTTGTCGTCATTCTCGTCACCTTCTCCGATCATGGGTTTTAGAGGGCAGCCTGCTGTGTTCGAGGGGCCTTGGGGTATCATGCACAGATGAAGGCCTATCGTACGTTATGGTGAAGTGTGCTACACAAAAAAGGAGTCTCATGAAGCTGGCGCTTGCCCAGATGTCAAACGCTGGGAGCATTGAAAGCAATCTCGCAAAGAGCGTGAAAATCATAGAGTCTGCTGCCGCTCAGGGGGCGCACATGGTTCTGTTCCCTGAAGTGCAGCTGACGGAATTTTTTCCTCAATACCCTGGATGCGATGTGAGCACCTACTGGGTTGGCATTGACTCGCATGAGGTGCAGACTTTACGTTCAGCCTGTCGTGCGTGCGGGATTATGGCCGTGCCTAACGTGTATCTGAAAGAATCGGGAAAGGCGTACGATGCCAGCATCTTGATTTCGAACTCCGGTGAGGTGGTGGGTGTGCAGAAGATGGTGCACGTGGCCCAGGCCCCGCAGTTCTACGAGCAAGATTACTACATGCCTGCCGATGACGGCTTCAAGGTCTTTGACACTCCTTGGGGGAGGGTCGGCGTGGTGGTGTGCTTCGATCGCCACTATCCTGAGAGCATCCGAACGGAAGCTCTCAGAGGAGCCGATTTGATCCTCATTCCCACTGCAAACACCAAGGATGAGCCCTCGGAGATGTTCGAATGGGAGCTCAGGGTGCAAGCTTTTCATAACAGTGTGGCGATTGCCATGTGCAACAGAGTGGGAAATGAAGACGCCATGGACTTCTCGGGTGCGTCCATCGTGGTGGACGCTTCTGGAAACGTCCTTTGCAAGGCAGACGGTACCGAGCAGATTTTGTATGCTGACCTCGATTTAACCGAGTCCGCCAAAATACGGCAGGAAAAGCCCTACACGAGCTTGAGACGTCCGGAATGGTACTGACGCATGCTCAGTCTGCGCCACTGGCCCTGGTGACTCCGTGATCTTGATGAATCGCGAACAGGGTTCCGTGACACTTCGCGGGATAAAGATTGCGACAAGAGCTGGCGCTCTAAATTCGCGGGGAAACCTCGCAAGGCGACCGAGAAAGGCTCGAGGCCAATAACGGCCGAGAAGGAGAGCCTGAAAGCGAGCGGTGTGTGTCGCTGGAACAATCGTGGGCGCTCTACCATGAAGGATGCTGCATGGCAGAGTGTAAGATGCCCCTCGTTTTTCTGATGAGCCTTCCGGTCATTTGTCAGAAAATCCTGCCGGCGCGCCCGTCTTTTTTTGGCGGGATCTTGCAGGGGTAGGGTACGCGCTCAACAAAGGGGCGTCAATCTTTGGGCGCTTTCACGGTACAATAGCGCGTAACAGGCAAGAGGGAAGGAGCCCTCCCATGAGGTACGAGCAATACCAAAAGCTGAGTAAAGCCACGCTAGGAAGAGCCAAAGCAGACCTGGTGCTCAAAAATGTGCGCATTGTGGACGTGTTCACGGGCAAGATCGTGCAGTCAAGCGTTGCTATCAAAAACGGCGTTATTTTGGGTGTTTCAAATTCCTACCAGGGAAAACAAGTCATCGACATGCAGGGCAAGTATCTTGCCCCCGGCCTGATTGACGCCCACGCCCACCTGGAGTCCACCATGGTGTCTCCCGCCCAGTTGGTTGCCACCGCTGCCGCTCGCGGAACAACCACCTTCATCGTCGACCCCCATGACACAGCAAACGTCAGCGGTCCCGAGGGTATTCGCTACACCCTGCACCAAAGCGCCAAGTCACCCACCAA
>CAYFWL010000213.1:0-2371 GCA_964346845.1 uncultured Eggerthellaceae bacterium
GAGCTTGCGCGACCTGGTGAAACACAACGCTTCTCCTTGCATCCAAGAGGAAAAAAGTGCTTCCTGCTACCCAATCTGACACAAAATCGGCTTTTTTGTCCAAAATTTGGCGAAATAGGGGCCGTAGAGCGAAAAGCGCGTCCGAACCCTGATAAATTGCATGCGCTTTCTCCTCGAGTGGAAGAATCGAGCTCCCTTAATTTTTTGGACACCAATGAGGTTTGTCGATTTTGATGAACGTCTCCGTCATCGGATGTATTTTTCTGTCCGATAGCCCGCTTTTTTCGCTGCGGAATCGCTTACCTTGAAAGAGATTTGAAAAGGAGGTAAAAACAGGTCAGGAGCGATACTCCTGACCTGTGAACATTCATGGTGGTCGCTACAGGATTTGAACCTGTGACCCCCGCCGTGTGAAGGCGATGCTCTCCCGCTGAGCCAAGCGACCAAAAATTGTGCGTTGCTATAGTACCGTAAGGGCGCAGCTGGTGCAAGGGTTAAGCGTTGCTTCTTCAAAAACAATCGCTTCAGCTTACCGAACCAGCCTCTTTGGGGTAAAATAATATGTTCATGTGCAAAGTAGCAGAAAAAGGAAATCATGATCCTTCAGCTTGAACATATTACCAAGTCATATGGTGGGCGAACGCTTTTTTCCGATGTCGTCATGCGCCTTGAAGCCAATGATCGATTGGCTTTAGTGGGCCCGAATGGCGCCGGTAAGACCACGCTGCTCAATATTGTTGCCGGCGAAGATGATGCTGATTCGGGAAATGTGGTGCTCGCTCGCGATGCCCAGGTGGGTTATTTGAAGCAGGAGGCCATCGAGATGGAAGATCGCCCTCTTTTCGATGAGGTTATTTCTTCCCAAGCCGAGGTGCTCGAAGCGGAGCATCGCCTTCATGTGCTGGAGGCATCTCTGGGTGAGAATCCCAGCCCTGAGCAGCTCGCACTTTGCGGTCGCGCACGCGATGCGTACGAGATGATGGGTGGGTATACCTTAGAAGCTAAGGTGCGCTCGGTTTTGTTTGGTCTTGGCTTCAAGGAGAGCGATCTGAACCACTCCACTGCTCAATATTCCGGCGGTTGGCAGATGCGCATTGCCTTGGCAAAGCTTTTGATTCGCAACCCCGAAGTGCTGCTGTTAGACGAGCCGACCAATCATCTTGATTTGGAAAGCGTGCGTTGGCTTGAAGGCTTTCTCCGTTCGTATGAGGGCGCAGTCATCGTGGTCAGCCACGACCGTGCTTTTATGGATAACATGGTGGACCGCGTCGCTGAAATCGACAACGGGCAGTTGCTGCAATATAAAGGGAATTATTCCAAGTACATCGCGGCGCGTGAAGAGCGCCTCGAGCGCTTGCGTATCGAGGCGGAGAAGCAGGCCGATGAAATAGCCCATATGGAAGCCTTTATCGAAAAGTTCCGCTACAAGGCAACCAAGGCCAAGCAAGTACAGGATCGCGTGCGTAAGCTGGAAAAAATCCAGCGTATTGTTGTGCCCGAGCAGCGCAAAACGGTGCATTTCAATTTTGCGCAACCACCGCGTACCGGTGATGAAGTGGCTGCGTTGCGGGGAATCCGTAAAGCTTACGGCGAAAACGTCGTGTATGACCATTTTGATTTTACCCTGTACCGTGGCGATAAAGTGGCCCTGGTGGGTCCCAATGGTGCAGGTAAGTCGACGCTGCTCAAGATGGTCGCCGAGGTGCTGAAGCCCGATGAGGGTGTCGTGCGTTTTGGGGCAAATGTGTCTAAAACGTACTATGCTCAGCATCAACTCGAAGAACTGAACAGCGGAAACACAGTTTTCGATGAGCTGGATAAGGTAGCTCCCGGGTGGACTATTTCTCAGGTACGCACCTTGCTGGGCGCCTTCCTCTTTGAAGGTGATGCGGTTGCAAAGCGGGTCAGCGTGCTCTCGGGAGGCGAAAAAAGCCGTCTGGCGTTGGCCAAGATGCTCGTGGCTCCTGCGCCGCTTTTGTGCCTGGATGAGCCGACCAATCATCTGGATATCGCAAGCGCTGATATTCTGGAGCAGGCCCTGCGCTCATTTGAGGGCACGATTCTCTTTATCACGCATGATCGTCATCTTATCCGTGGAGTAGCTAACCGTATCGTTGAAGTGATGCCCGGTCGCGTCACGCTTTATGATGGTGATTATGATTACTACTTGTATAAAACGGGGCAGGCCGATGGTGAAGATCCCGCTGCATCTATCAAGGGTGCCGCTGGGGTGAACGCCTCAAGCAACGCGGTGAACCGGGCTGCGCGTAAGGACTCCCGCAAGGACTCCCGTAAGGACCCCCGTAAGGGCCCCCGCAAGGACCCCCGCAAGGACCCCCGCGAGAACAAGAGTCTCGGTGCCGCTGGGGAG
>CAYFWL010000214.1:0-2340 GCA_964346845.1 uncultured Eggerthellaceae bacterium
CAATCAGCGACGCCCATGTCGGTGGCAAGCAATCGCTCGACCTGGCAACGCATTTTTTGTGGAGCTGGGTGGATGCGTGCTCACGCTTCGCAACGATGACGTTTCTCGACAGCGCGTGGACGGAATTAACGCCTACGGTGAACTGGAGGGGATCATTATCTCTCCGGGTCCGAAAAGTCCTGATGATTGCGGTAATTGCAAGGAAATCGTCCAATGGGCGGCCTCTCAGAACGTGCCCGTTTTGGGTGTCTGTCTGGGGCACCAGGTGCTGGCAAGCGTATACGGCGCAAACGTGCAGAGAGGTGAGCGCCCTATGCATGGGAAGGTGTCACTTGTGAAGTCGAACGGTCGGGGCTTGTTCTCGGGTCTTCCCGATGTCTTTCCGGTAACACGCTATCATTCCCTAGTCGTTCAGGAGCAAAGCCTTCCTTCGTTTTTGAAGGTCGATGCCCGTACGGACGATGGCGCCGTCATGTCCCTTCGCCACGAAAACCTGCCCCTGTTTGGCGTTCAGTTTCATCCGGAAGCGGCGCGTACGCGCTATGGCCATGAACTGCTAGCCAATTTTATGCAGGTTTGCACGCGCGAGAAAGGGGTTTCGTATGCTTGATGCTCTTACACATACCGGCACTTTTCGCAGACGCGGCAAAGGTAAGGATGGCTTGGCTCACAGAGCGGGGTGCGTGCATGAGCGTACGCAGACCCAGGCGTCTCGCATACCAACAAGCGCGCCCCTTGTGGCGGATGATGGCTTTTTCTTCGGCTTGGGGGCTTTTGAGACCATCGCCTTGGAACAGGGTGTCCCGCTGTTCTTGCGCGAGCATCTTCATCGCATGAGGGACGCCCTTTCCTCTCTTGGTATTGAGGTGTCGCGTGATGAGTTGGTTGGCGTGCTGCGGAGTGCCTGCGTGGGGGATGCACTCCGGGGAAGAAAGGCGCTGAAACTCACGGTGACCGAGGCAAATCGTCTTGCTAGCGTGCGTGAAAACCTCTATGACATCGGGGGCTCAAGCGATGGATTTCGCTGTGAGCTAAGCGAGGTTCGTCGCAATGAATCATCGCCGTTGACATCGCTAAAGACGCTGAACTATGGCGAAAATATACTCCTGAAGAGGGAATGTGCGGCACGTGGCATCAATGAGCCGCTCTTTCTCAACTGCAAAGGGCAGGTGGCGGAAGGGGCAACTTCCAATATCTTTGCCGTCTTTGGCGATGAACTTGTCACCCCTCCGCTTTCGTGTGGTTTGCTGCCAGGTGTCATGCGCTCGTTTGCCCTGCGTGTACTGGGGGCAAAGGAACGCATTATTTTGCCCGAGGAGCTGTTTGGTGCCGATGAGGTTTTCCTGACCAACTCCCTGATGGGCGCTCAGTCCGTTCAAAGCATCGGCGAGAACACTTTTGCGGGGAATACGGCGTCTCGTTTGCTCAACGAGGCGTATGGAAGGGAGGTTGAGCGCGAAAGCGCCGCTTGGAAGGAGGCCCGCGACCCATGGGAGCAGTTGTTCGAGAGCTGAGTCGCTATAAGCCGCTCTGCGATGTTGTCGAGCTTGTGAAAGATGAGAGTCAGTTTGCGTTTCTGGATTCTGCAGAGCAGGGTTCGCAGGGGCGTTTCTCTCTAGTGGGGTTGAGGCCTTATTGCAGAATCGAGCAGGTAGGTGACGTTTGTTTCGTGGATGGGCGGGCGACAGACCGGGACTTCTTTTCTGCGCTGAAGGAACGCCTGCAAAAGCAGCACGAACCAAACAGTACTCATCTGCCTTTGACGGGAGGCGCTCTCGGCTATCTGGGATACGATTTCGGTCGGAGCCTGGTGGGGGTCGAATCGCGACATCGCCCTTCGAGCTGCATGCCCGATGCGCAGATGGTTTTCTACGATATTTTGTTGGTGGAAGACCACGCGGAGCGCAAGCTGTATCTCTGTTGCCAAGAAGAAACGATTTCGGCAGATTATGCGCTTGTGTGGGCCGAAGAGCTCCTTTCTTCCTGTGCTGCTGCACCTCAAAGCGCGCGCAACAACGAGCTTGCGGCCTACGAATCAAACTTTACCCAGCAAGAATATCAGAAAGCACTTGAGCGCATGGTTGAATACATGCTCGAGGGGCACATGTATGTGGCGAACATGACCCAGCAGCTCGTCATGAAGCTGAACAGGCAGCCCTACGACATCTATCGCTATCTGCGCACTTTCAATCCTGCGCCGTTTTCGGCGTACCTGCACAGTTCTGGTTTCGACGTATGTTGTTCCAGCATGGAGCGTTTCTTGTTCGTTCGGGATGGTCTTGTTGTGACGAGGCCCATCAAGGGAACGCGGAAGCGCGGCGATACGATTGAAGAGGATCA
>CAYFWL010000215.1:0-2272 GCA_964346845.1 uncultured Eggerthellaceae bacterium
GGTCGTTGGTGGCAGGCTCTGTTCCCCGGTTTGTTCATCATGATTACCACCCTGTGTCTGAACGTTCTGTCGGAAGGCATCACCGATGCGATGGCGGCCGCTCCGAGTGCTCCCCTTCAGGCTGCCGATGACAACCTGGCAAGCGACCGCGAGGCCGACCGCCTGGTTTCCGATCCCAAGCTGGCCTATGCCGCTCAGGCCGAGATGCTGGAGAAGCGTCTGTCTGCGCTGTCGTAAGTGGAGGCTCAGCGCACCGACCGCTTTGTGTCGCGCACTGATGTGCCGCCTATTCTGGAAGTCAAAGACTTCTGCATCAAATTCAAACGCCATGGCGACGTGAATGTGGTGGACCATTTGAACTATGTGGTGCGCCCTCGTCAGACGATGGGTCTGGTGGGCGAGTCGGGTTGCGGTAAGTCCATTTCTGCCAGTGCCGTTATGGGTCTTTTAGATCCTGCTTCAGCTACGGTTTCCGGCGAGATCCTTTACGAAGGCAAGAATATCCTCGACATGAACGAGACTCAGCTGAATCAGATTCGCGGTCGCGAGATTGCCATGATTTATCAGGATTCCCTGAGTGCCCTTAACCCCTCCATGCTGATCAGCGCCCAGTTCAAGCAGCTGACCAGCCGTGGTGGCACGCGCAGCGCCGAAGAGCTGCTGGAGCTTGTGGGCCTTGATCCCCAGCGCACCTTGGGCTCGTATCCCCATGAGCTTTCGGGTGGGCAACGCCAGCGCGTTCTCATTGCGATGGCGCTGACCCGTGACCCTAAAATCATCATTGCCGATGAACCGACCACGGCTCTTGACGTTACCGTTCAAAAGCAAGTTATCAACCTGCTGAATCGCCTTCAGCACGAGCTGGGCTTTGCTATGATTTTCGTGAGCCACGACCTGGCTTTGGTAGCCGAGGTGGCAAATTCTATCACCGTTATGTACGCAGGGCAGGTTGTTGAGCAGGGTCCCGTCACCGAAATCATGACCAATCCCGTCCATGAATACACGCGCGGCCTTTTGGGCTCCGTGCTTTCCATTGAGGCGGGGGGCAGTCGCTTGCATCAGGTTCCCGGCTCGGTGCCTTCTCCGAAAGACTTCCCGCAGGGCGATCGTTTCCGTCCGCGTTCCAGTCATCCCGATGCTGTTTCCAACGTGCGCCCCATGTTGAAAAAGCTCAAGGGCACCGATCATTACCACGCCGAACTACCTGATAGCGAGCTTATTCGCCTGGGCTTGAGTCCATTGGTGTTGGCTGAAGGGAGGGAATAATGGTCGACAAAATTGAGTCTCTCACCGCCACAACGGCTGACGAAATGCTGAAAAAATCTACCGTTTCCGCAGCTTTAGGCGCTACGGTGAACCGCGAAGTGTCTGATGCGGCTGAAGCGAGCGATGCTAAAGCCGAAAGCGATTCGTGCAGCATCGAAGTGGATGAGATCAGCATCGAGGGTGCCAAGGAAGACATCTATTCCCGGCCCATCTCTAAGGCGCGCAATGTGCGCGAGGAGCTGCTTGCTATCCCCGCTCCCGCGTTCAGCGTTCCTGACGACACGCCCGATGATGGTCGTGAACCCATTATCTTTTTGGATAATGTGTATGTTACCTTCAAGACACGCACCGGTTCCCTTCTGCATCCCAATATGGTTCATGCCGTTCAGGGTATGACCATTAAGCTGATGCCGGGCGAATGCATCGGCATTGTGGGTGAGTCGGGTTGCGGCAAATCGACTACGGCAAACGTGCTGTGCGGCTTGCAGTCGCCCACATCGGGCAAGGTTTTCTTCAAGGGACGCGATGTGACTAAGCGCACCGCTGCTGACCGCCGCGCTATCGGGCGCGTGGTTTCTGTGGTGTTTCAAGACCCTGCAACCGCTCTGAATGCCCGCATGAGCATTCATGATCAGCTGATGGACCCCCTGATTGTGCATAAGATCGGTTCGCCCAAAGAGCGCGAGGCTCGTGTTAAAGAGCTTATCGGTCTGGTCGGTTTGCCCGAATCGTGCCTTATGGCGCTTCCTGGACAGCTTTCTGGCGGACAGCGGCAGCGTGTTGCGATTGCGCGTGCTTTGTCTTTGAGGCCCGAGGTCATCATCGCCGACGAGCCAACCTCCGCTCTGGACGTTTCCGTGCGCGCTCAGATTTTGAACCTTCTTATGGATTTGAAGCGTGATTTGAATCTTTCCATGGAGTTTATCTCCAACGACATCTCCACGGTGCGCTATATTTCTGACCGCATCATTGTTATGAACAAGGGTATGGCTGTCGAGCGTGGCAC
>CAYFWL010000216.1:0-2260 GCA_964346845.1 uncultured Eggerthellaceae bacterium
CTTAGGTTAGCTCCAGCTGCGGCGGAAAGTGAGGTGGCCATGGCGCACTGCAGCTTGGGGCTCATGCCTGCAGCTAGACGATATACTGCTACGTTACGGGCATTTTGTAGGTCGGAAATCATGCCGCGCTCGTAGGTCATAGTGCCCGGCACCGCCACACGGCGGCCTACACCTGCGCTGTTAGCGCCGCTGTTGATGCACACGCGACTATGGTAGGTGAGCTCCTGGGGGGTATGTTCGGGACCCACTGGCTCCACGCAGGTCTGCAAAGACAGGCCAGCTTTATGAATGTTTTCGAAAGTGGCCAGACGGTCAGCTTTGGGGATATCGGTGTCTATGCCTTCGCGCATGCGCAGGGCATGGTAGCAGCCGTTGATGCCGGCTTCTTTCAGCTTGAGGGCTTTTTCTAAACTTAGGTCTTCGCAGTTGGCCAAAAGGGGCAGATCGGCAGGGATAATCTCGCGTACGGCTTGGGCCATCTCGCAAATCTTATCGAACTTATAGGAAGCCGTGGCCATAAGCACCATGGCGTTGACGCCTTCCTCCACGTAAATTTTGGCATATTCCCGCACCTCTTCCATCGGCAGCTCGATACGCTCCTTGCGGGCATTATTGCACACGGCAAAACTGCAGTACTTGCAGTTCTTGGGGCAAGGCGATGCATTCAGGCCAATCTGTCCGTGAATTTCAGCCAAACCATCGCCGCTGACATGGGCCATTTCGTTGGCACCCCAGCGAATGTAGGCGGCTACGCGGCTACGGGGGTCGGTCGCGTATAGCGCACACATTTCTTCATCGGTGAGACCCTTGCCCTCCATACCTTTTTCTACGAGGTCAATTAGGGCAATCTCATCTTTGGTGAATGCTTGCATTCTTCTCCCTCTTTCGGTCGCTGTCTCATTGCGAGCTCTTCTTCATATTAGCATTGTGCTACTATTTATTGGTAGTGGTCTCATATCTATATAATATACAGAGGATAACAATCAGCATCTTTCCAGAAAAGAAGCGGTGAACATGATGCCAATTTCCCCGAACATACAAGCCCGTCGTGGACAGACGGTGGTTGCAGATCTTTCTCAGATGGCGGCGTACAATCACGATCTGGCATCTGCAGCGGCTAACGCCGATTGTGGCAGCTGCGTGGTTTTTGTGCTGGCCCACAATGTGCGCACCACGCCTCTAACCATCCAGTTCGAAGATCCCGAAAGGGAACAGGTTGTTCTGACCAGCGAGGAACCCCGCATTCGTGCCCTTCAGGTATTTGAGGACGAAACCTTGGTAGCTCGCGCCGTGAAAACTGCGCGCCAGGCGCAGGCAGCTGCTGTGTATGTGATTGCACCGCCTCTCACCAGGAGAAACGAAGCTCAAGCCGTACGAGATGCCGCCTTTGAAGCGGGCGCTACCGAGGTGTTGTTCTATGATCCGGAAGCTGCCGAGGCAAGTCGTGTGGCAACGCGCAACTTTGAAATCTGCGAAACCTCGGCCTATCTGTTGAAATTGGGTAGGGAAAAGCTGGCCCTCCATTCTCAAGCTACACATTTGCTGATTATGGGGTGTCAACAGCCCCGCCTGACACCCCAGCACCTGGGAGCTCTGATGCAGCGTGCTCTGGAATGCCCTAATGCCGAGGTGGTGGCATCGTGGATTGTGTGGCTTCGTCGTCTTCCTTTGCTACTGGCACCGGCGCTGATGGATACTCTTGACAGTTTAGTAGCCCAGCGTCTTGCTGCCCCGGTCCGCTATGTGCCGCTGCCCCAATTTCGCCTTGAAGACGTGGTGTTTGGGGAGGAAAAGTTAGCTCCCAGCGGTTCGGTGCCTCTAGGTTATCAGGAGTTTTTTGAGAAGGTGAAACTGGATGCTCTGGGTGCCGTCCGCTTGGCACGCACGCTGGCATCCCTTGATGGAGACGACGTCGAAGTAGAAAAAAGGCGCGGTGAGCTTACGGCTGGTCTTACTGATCAGGACAAGCTGCTGCTTTCTTTTGCCCAGAGTGTGGTAGCTGATGCCGATGCTGATCTGACGGAGGAAGGGGCCGCTCAACTAGAGCAGATGGATGCCTGGGCTCAGCGTAACAAGTTGGATTTCCCCCTCTTTGCCGACAGAAAGCAGCGAGATCATCTGGTGTTTCTTGATTCTGCAGCCACCGCCCAACGCTGTCAGCAGTCCCTGGCTGCTCAGTATAACTTCGATGCCCATGAAAATGCCAACGTATACCGTGGCGCCTACGACCTGTCCATGCAGGCTACCTCTACTTTAAACG
>CAYFWL010000217.1:0-2242 GCA_964346845.1 uncultured Eggerthellaceae bacterium
GGTATCGCCCGCAACACCAATCGTTGCAACTTGCTGCCAGGTGGATTCGTTGATAATAGTCGCGGGGCCGTTGAGTGTTGTGCCCGCAGGAAGGATATCCGAAAGACGAAAACCTTGAATGCCGCTGCGATCTTTGTTGACCTCAACCGTCCACGTTATCAGACCCGTATCCTGATTGAAGCTGCCCTGCTTCGAGAGCTTGGAGTTGGAAACCTGGGTCCATTTCCAGCCCGAATCCCCTCTATCGCCTCCCGAAGAGACCTGGGCGCTGTTGCTGACACTCGCCGCGCCATCGCCGCCGCCTGTATTTTGCACCTGCGCGGTATACGTAACCGTGTACTTCTCCCCCGCAACCAAGGGGGGCAAACCCGAAATCCCAAAGCTCTGAAGGCCGGAACCATCGCTTGCCGAAGAGATTGTGGGCGTATAGCCGGTAACTACCGAGGTATCCCCATTTGCGGCGACTTTCGTAATGGCAAAGCTTGCCGGGTTGTACGATGCCGTGGCATGATCGAGCGACTTGAAGGCATCGTGCACAGAAACCGTACCAGCTGTTCCGTTGGTTGTTGCCACCGTCAACGTGTAGGCGACGCTCTGAGTCTCTTTGTTGTATTCCCCCGCGCTTTTGCTGATGCGTATGTCCGTTGAAGAGGGTTCGGTGCCCCCGCCGCCTGATTGCTTCGGCGGAAACGTTACCGTTCCTTCAGAGGTTCCAAAGGAAAGCCCATTTTCCGCCGCCACCGTGCCTTCAAAGGTAATCTGGCCCACCTTCGTGATTGAGGAATCATAGTTATCGCTCAGGGTGATAGTGACAACGCCGTCTTCTGAGATGGAATAGGTACCCAAGACCTTGCCCGTGACGGGATCGTTGACCGTTTTGCCCACGATGGCTTCCTCAAGAGCGAGCCCTTCGATCACGTAGACCAAGTCCGTTCCTGCCGTGATGTTGGCGGTATTGGGCGGAATCGTGTAGTTTACAGTGATACGGACTGAATCATCTTTCGTCAAAGAAGCCTCAAACGGAGGGACATCGGTCCACGTTCCGCCTTCTCGTTTCTGCAGCTGCACACCTGGAGCTTCGCTGTCGTCGATGCTGTTCACGTAAGAGGACAAGTCAACGGAACCCGCAGGGATGCTCGGCTGAGCCGAAGCCACACCTACCGTGACACAGACCCCCACTAACACGGCCAGCGCACAGCAAAGAACCCGGACGCACCTCTTTGTTTTTCGTATTGTGGCCAACGTTGTAAAATCCAAATCTCGCTATCTCTGACAATTAACGCTAAACGCATCTGTCACAACACTCCACGGTGGGACATTAAAGGTGCTCGCGCTCCCCTCTTCCCAGTTCACACGGTGGTCGAGAAAACGGAACTAAGCGTCAGCTAATTTGGTTCATTATATCATGCGGCTATTTTCCGCGCATCCCCCTGTGCAGAAAAAGACCTGTTTTTTTTTTTTTTTTTAGGGCTTGAGCTGGTATTTCAGGTATAAAACACTCACCTGAACGGTCTTTAAGAGCCTCTGCGCTGCGGGGAACGCCGCAGAAGTGCATCTCATCCGCTTCTACAAAACAGGATCGATATCAAAGCCTTTGGACTCACGCACCGCACGAATATAGACCGATGATACCGGCTTGAAGAAGAGATAGCCCTGCGCATGCTGGCAGCCGATAAGCCTGAGGAACTCAAGCTGTTCCACCGACTCAACCCCTTCTGCAAGCGTCTTAACACCAATCCGCTTAGCCATATCGACCGTAGAAGCTATGATGGTTTTCGAGCGCTCCGTGAAACTTGAGAGAAATTTCATGTCGATTTTAATCTCGTCAAACTCGCAGTCCTTTAAAACATTGAGCGAGCTGTACCCGCTTCCGAAGTCATCCATCCAGACCTCATAGCCGCTTTCGCGAAAACGTTGCACCTGACAACGGACATGCTCATCGGCAGCGAAAACACTCTCGGTTATCTCGACGCGCAAGAGTTCACGGGGGATTTCATGCTGCGCGGCAACCGCTTCAATCTCTTTGAACATATCGCAGGAGAGAAAGTCGATGCGAGAAAGGTTGAACGTAACGGGTGCCACCGGATTTCCCCCCTGAAGGTCGTATCCCAGCCGTGTGCAGATAAGCTCGATGATGTGCAGGTCGAGCTTGTGTATCTGATGGCTATCTTCGAGGGCTTTTATGAAATCACCGGGAACGAGCAGGCCGTGATCGGGGTCTTCCCATCGCGCAAGCGCCTCA
>CAYFWL010000218.1:0-2219 GCA_964346845.1 uncultured Eggerthellaceae bacterium
CATGCGAGGGTTGTACTGCTCAGCCACGCCCAGGCGCTTGGCGATTTCGGTCCACACCCATTCCTTGGAGCGCACCTCGCCGGGGAAATCGGCGCCGCGCCCGCAGAAAGTGAAGTAGTTGCGCATGCCATTGGGGCCCGAAACGAAACGCTGGTGGCCGTACATGTACTCGTCCATACCCTCGAACTGCCAGACGGGAGCCGGCAGGATGATGTCGCACAGCTCGGCGGTGGGCTGGTTGATATGCCACTGGAAACCCCAGTTGAACTTGGTGGAAGCCATGCCGCCAAAGCGCTTGTTCACGTTGGAGTGATTGTTGGCATAGTTATTCTCGAAGATGATCATCTGGATATGGGGCAGGGGCGCCTCATCATCGGGGGAGCCAATCTGATGGCGGAAGTGGTCCTCGCTGATCGTGCCTTCCCAGTAATCCTTCTGGATTGCCAGGATTTCGGTGAGGCAGTTGTTGTTGAAGAGCACAGGCACCTTGTAATTGCCCGGGTTGCGCTGCCAATCCGCGTAGGGAGTCATAATGCGGCCGGGGGTCGGCAGGCAGGCACCTGTCTGGCACCCACCCGGAATGGCGATATTGCCCGTCATGGATTGGAGCAGCATGGCGGCGGCGGCGGAGTAATCGCCCAGGTGGCGCTTGGCGCAGGAGTAGAAATACTGCAGGTGAACGGGCTTCGTGGTACCGTAGAGACGCGCGAATGCACGGATCGTCTCAGCAGGGACGGCGCAGATGGGGGCAGCCCACTCGGGGGTCTTCTTGATGCCGTCCTCGCCCTCTCCCATGCAGTAGGCGCGCCACGTTTCGAAGCCCTCCTTTTCAACCCACTGGTCAACGAAATCGTGGTCGTAGAGGTCCTCCTCGTAGAGCACCTGGGCCACCGCCAGCATCATAGCAAGATCGGTGCCGGGGCGGATGGGAATCCACTGATCAGCCAAGAGCTCGGCGGATTGGGTGTAGCGCGGGTCAATCACGATGGTCTTGCAGCCGTACTCGTGGGCCAGCTGCATGTAGTAGGAGGTCTGCCCATACCAAGCAACAACCGGGTCCATGCCCCACATGACCAAAAGCTTCGAGTTGAACAGGTCGGAAGCCTCAAATCCCGGCAGGTTGTCCTCGAGACCCTTCGCGCACATCGGCATGTTCACGCCAATATGGAACATCTCGCCCGCAGCATGGCCCGAGCAGGAATGCTCGCCCCAGGCGCCGAAGCCGGCATTCCACCACGGCGCCAAAGGCAGGCCGTTCTTCTCAAAGCTCGGATACTGGGAGTGAAAAATACCGTAGGGTCCGTATTCCTCTTTGATCTCCTTCATCTTGGCGGCGATGGTGTCAAGCGCCTCTTCCCAGCTGATGGGGACGAAATAGCCCTTACCCGCACCTTTTTCGCCGATGCGCTTCATCGGATGCAAAAGACGCGTCTCGGCGTAGAGCTCCTTTTTCCAAGAATGCCCCATAGCGCAGGGACGAGCCTGAACCTGACCCTTCCAGATGTTCTCCCAGCCGCAGTCCTCGCGGCTGCTGTTCTTGTTGACGGAATCGTCGGGCTCGATGGCGATAATCTTGCCGTCCTTCACGTGGCAGCGCAAAACGCACGCAGAGTCCCAGCAGCCATTGGCGGGACACGACGTGTAGAAGACGCGATCGCTCTCATGCCGCGCGCGACTTTCTGCGATAAGCTCGTGCTTGTCCATCCATTCACCTCTCTCCTTTTGTTCCCTCGGCCTTGAACGAGGCTGCAGCTCACCCGGCCAAGAGTTCCCCCGATAGTACGGCAGCATTTCGCCCGTGTGCGGTCGCCGCTTTCTGTATTCCAAAGTACGCTCACGTTTTCGCGCTGAAAACGGCTTGCACGGCTTTCGATGTTGCGTTTGGCTCCAGCCGTAGGAGTGATTTTCTGCATGCAAAGAAAGATTTCCCGCCGCAGTAAACATTTGTTTGCCACTTTGATGGCCGAAAAGGATGCGCAGCGGGAAGCGCCTGTCTGCACAACGGCGCACTTAAAGAAGCAACGGATAGAAAGAGTTGGCACGCTTGAAGCGATGATACATCGGGGGAATCGGTGACCACCTTCCCTCGGTTGAACAGGGGTGATTGCCGCGAAACAACTACGACATGGGCCGAAACCTTCCTCTGCAAAGCACGTTTGCCCGTGTGCCCCGCAATGAGCGCCGAGGCACAAGCCGAGGGCTTCCTACCTGAAGTACCC
>CAYFWL010000219.1:0-1826 GCA_964346845.1 uncultured Eggerthellaceae bacterium
CTCGGGGTCTAGGGGTCTAGGGGTCTCGGGGTCTCGGGGTCAAAGTGCCTTCTTGCCAAACTTGCCACCAAGCGAGCAGGCCCGTAGCTTCCCTGCGCCCCCCACAACATCGCCAGGTCGCTGCAGGGGGTGCATCCCATTCCGGGTATACCCTTCACTTCCCATCCGCTCCCAACCATGGTCGAACTATGAGTGCGCCTCACCCCGGCACACCCTGTCCGCCACAGCATCGCCGGGTTGCCGCCCGGAGTGCATCCCACTCCGGGCGTATCCCCACCCTGGGCGCACCCCTGTGACATCACCAAATCGAGGGACGCACCTCACTCCAGACGCACCCCGCACTCCTCCTCTATCCCGAAGCATTGCCCCCATCTCTTGCTTTGCTATAATACCCATCTATGCCAATTTGCAACCATCCAGCAGGAGATATTCATTGAAGGGCTCACTTAAGAAAATACTTTACAACGGAGCGTTCCTGCTGCTCTGCATTGGTGTTTCAGCCTATTTCGTGCTTTCCGGACAGGATGCCAGCGCCGTTCTGGCATACATCATGGATTCGTCGCAGCTTTACTGGCTGCTCGGATTTGTCCTGGTCATAGCATTTATCCTATGTGAGTCCATCATCATTTTCTACTTACTGCGCGTCTTTGGTGAAACCCCTCGTTTTTCCCATTGCTGCCTCTATTCCTTCGTGGGATTCTTCTTTAGCCTGGTCACCCCTACCGCATCGGGCGGACAACCCATGCAGCTGGTCTTTATGAAGCGCGACGGCTTAAGCCTCACGCGCTGCATCGTTACCCTGCTCCTCATTACTATCACGTACAAATTGGTGTTGATCTTGGTAGGCATCGCTGTTCTGGTCTTTCGTCCTACCACCATCATCGCTCTGATTGATCCCGTCATGGGGTGGATCTATCTGGGCATGGTGCTAAACGTGCTCTGCGTGGGCGGCATGCTGGCCTTAGTGCTCATCCCTTCGACTACCGCTTCCGTCGCTTTCGGATGTTTGCGCATAGCAAGAAAATTCGCTGGTGAGGAGCGCACAGAGCGCTGGAAAGAACGTCTGACAGACGCCTTGAAAAACTACCGAGCCGCCTCCGTCCTCATAAAAACGCACGGTCTCGTCGCCCTGAACGTGATGCTTATCACCCTGGTACAGCGCTTCTTGCTGTTTGCTGTGACCTTTGTGGTGCTGCTCTCCTTCAGCATCGATTCTCTGTCACTTTTGGAAACTGTTCTGCTGCAAGGCTCCATTTCCCTTTCTGCCGACATGCTTCCTGTGCCGGGTGGTCTGGGTATCTCGGAGCATTTATATGGGATAATATTCCAGCCAGCCTGCGAAGAGAGAACCGCGCCCACCCTGGTGATTAGCCGAGGGCTTAGTTTCTACGCTCAGCTACTGGTCAGCGCATTGCTTTCCGCAGTCGCGTACCTGGTGATTTTTGGACCCCGGAAAGGTGCCGAATAATGATTGGCTACTATAATTACACCGTGATTTTGACCTTCATGAGCTTGGTTTCAGCTCTCGTAGGCATGACGCTTTCCATGGATGGCATGGTCTTAGGTGCTCTGCTCTGCCTTGCTCTTTCAGGCTTCTTCGATATGCTGGACGGCCCTGTCGCACGCACCAAACAGGACCGCAGCCACGACGAACGTCTCTTCGGTATTCAGTTGGACTCCCTGTGCGATTTAGTGGCTTTTGGCGTGCTCCCTGCCCTTATCTGCTTCAACATGGGCGTGCGTGGGCCGATTGGCTTTGTGGCTATGATCTACTTCGTGGTATGCGGCGTCGTACGCCTGGGTTACTACAACGTGCGTGAACCCAA
>CAYFWL010000219.1:1836-2112 GCA_964346845.1 uncultured Eggerthellaceae bacterium
CATGAAAAGGTCTCTATCGGCCTGCCCATCACGTCTATCGCCGTTATTTTCCCGTTGGTGTTTGCCTTGAGCCTCGTTCTGACTGACCGAGCTTTTATCATCGTTTTGCACCTCATGCTCATCGTAGTGGGCACTCTCTTCATCGGCAACTTCCAAATGCACAAGCCCCAAATGCGTACCCTCATCGTTTTGTGCATCGTGGTGCTCTCCGTGCTTTGCGTGGTAGCTTTCGTTGAATTCCCTGGTCTGATATTCGCCAACTAAACCTATGACCGA
>CAYFWL010000220.1:0-781 GCA_964346845.1 uncultured Eggerthellaceae bacterium
AGTTCGGTGTTAAGGTTGTTACCGTCGTTCTGTTCGCTATCACCATCCTCATGTTCTTGAGCTGGGCATACGTTGCAACGACTGCAATTCTCATGGCGATCACCGCATTCTTCTTCGGTATGAATAACGCTATCGTTACTATCGTTATTCCGATGGTTATCCGTTACAACTTCGGTGAGAAAGCCTTCGACAAGGTTCTGTCCTACGGCATGATGGGTGTCGGCGTTGGTGGTGCCTTTGGTGCTCCTATCATCGCTCTGTTCTTCACTGCGACGGGTTCGTACTCCGGTGCATTCACCGTTGCCGCAGTTGTCGCTCTGATCACCTTTGTGCTGCTGTTCGCTTCCATGGCTCTGTCTAAGGGCGTCAAGGAAAAGCACTGGGCTGCCTAGTTCTACGCTGCTTAATCAATCAAGGAGGTTTGACATGTTTGAAGAAAGGAAATCTTTCATAGACGGGTGTCTCATTCTCGCTGAGATTCACCTGCCTGGACAGATGTGGTTCATGCCGAATTAATCGATTATCCGCCGCCCCCTGCTCCGAGAAAGGGGCAGGGGAGCGGCTCATTGTTGAGGAGGGGGTTCACTGTGGAAGTGACTCAAAAGAAGCAGGGCAAGATTTTTTACGGCTGGTAGATTGTTGTAGGCTGTTGTTTTCTTCAGGGTTGCTGTCTGGGTTTGATGATGAACTCGGCAGGCATTTTCTACACGCCGGTTACTGAGGATTTATGCCGCGCATTTTTTTTATGCGCGGGGTGCTGACAAGCTTAACGAACTGAGCG
>CAYFWL010000220.1:791-2102 GCA_964346845.1 uncultured Eggerthellaceae bacterium
CCGCCGCATCACTTCTAGGCTTTGCCTTCCTGAGGGATTCGTTGCCGCTTTCGGTATGCGCATTTTTCTTCGGCATGAATTCGGTCATCATCACCATCAGTATGGCAACCTTGGTGTCCGATATCTTTGGTAAGCGCGATTACGCAAAGATTCTGTCCTACATGCGCATGTCGGGTTGTATTGCCGCCTTTGGTTCAAGCGCTATCGGTTTTGTGTACGACGCAACAGGCCGCTTCGACATCTCCTTTATCGCAGGTGTTTTCATCCTGGCTGTCTGCGCGATTCTGGTCGGTATCGCTGTTTCCCAGAAGAAAAAGATTCGCGAAAACTTCTGGATTGGGCTCGGGGAAGAATCTGCAGACGAGAAGGTCAAAGCTGCTTCCTAGGTGGAAAATAGCGCTCGGCCTTTATGGAAGGGGTTCGGGCTTTGATGGGGTGTATTCCTCAATAGAAATGGACGTACGTAGTAAGTTAAGGAGAGATAATGGCTGACTATCAAGAGTTTCTCGATAGCATCAACAAAGAGGCGTACCACGCCGGTGAATGGAGGTGGGAGGAAGACGGCTTCACCGTCACGCGTACCTACCACTATTCGCCTCCTGGCTGCCACACTTCCTGCGGCATTTTGCTGTTTGAGAAGGACGGTAAGATCGTTCGCGTTGAAGGCGATCCTTTGGATCCATGCACAAATGGTAAGCTGTGCATCAAATGCTTGACGCTCGACGAGTCCATCAATCATCCCGACCGCGTGAAGTATCCCATGCGTCGTGCCGGTGAGCGCGGCGAGAACAAGTGGGAGCGCATTTCGTGGGACGAGGCCTATGACGAAATCGAAGCGAAGGTTAAAAGCATTTGGGAAACCGATGGCGGCAACGCTATCATCTGCGTGCACGGTACCGGTCGTAATATCAACTGGCAGGTGTCCTTCTTCGGCCAGGCTGCGCTGAAGACCCCTAATATCTCCACCTTCGGGTTCACGGGCTTTTCGTGCTATATGCCCCGTATCTGCGGTTCTATCGCGCCTTTTGGCGATTTCCCCATTGTTGACGCATCCGAAACCCATGAGGATCGCTACAACAACCCCGAATGGTGCCCGCCCGACGTTTTGGTTGTCTGGGGCAACGAGCCTCTGGCATCGAACGCCGATGGCTACATCGGTCACTGGTTGGTTCAGTGTGTGCAGATGGGCACCCGCATCATCTCCATTGACCCGCGTCTGACCTGGTGGGGCGCTCGTGCGGAATTCCACCTGCAGCTGCGTCCGGGTACCGATGCCGCGCTTGCGTGCGCATGGCTAAACGTTGTCATAAC
>CAYFWL010000221.1:0-2098 GCA_964346845.1 uncultured Eggerthellaceae bacterium
CGGTGGTCTTAGTTAGCTAGTCTTCCCTGATAAATCCTTTCCATGAGATGCGGTTCTTTACCTGCGGTTTTTGTTGTATTTTTCCCAAACGAACGGGATACATGAGTCTATAATATCCCCTGCCATCTTTCTCTGAGTCCATCAATTGGGACAGTTGCCTTGCAATTGCACTAATATGCTGGGGTTTTATAAACCAGCCCCACTATTCGTACTCTTTTGCCTGATTGAAGATTGAAATACAATCATACGGATCGTACTTGCGCGACTGATTCAGTGACCGTTTCTTTCTACCCAAATCTGAAAGTGGGCATAGAAAAGGGAGATAGGTGATTCTATCTCCCTCGTGTCACGTTTCTGCAGTAGGTTTCTGATGCGGCTTATATGGACTGCCTTGTCTCCCGAAATCGGTATGCAGGGTTTCTACGTTGATCAACAAGAGCGATTACTCTAATGGTTGTCGAAGCATGGTCGACCACATAGAAGATCGTTTTAGTCGTGTCTGGCATCGGGTAACACCTGCATGGAACCGGAGGCTCATCGTCGCCATCGTCGGGCGTATACACACGACCCAGCTCTGGCGTGGCTTCGAGCAGCGAAGCTGCATGAAGATACTTTTATTGAACCGCTTCAGATGAATCGAGCAGGATATCAGCCACGTAACGCGGAGTTATCAACTCGTAGCCCATCTGTAGCCACCCCCTTTGCAGCCATCTCGGCTCGCAATTCGTCAAGCGTTAAGGTGCGACCAGCCGCCAGGTCGTCGAGTCCTTTGCGGAACTCGCTATGGAGGTAGTCGTTCCATTCCTGCTCTTCTTTGGTTCGAAGGGTGATGTCAAAGGGAATGCCCTTTTCGCGAATGACGGCACGAGCGAACAGGTTGACAGCGGTCGTAGCGTTAAGACCCAGTTCGCTTACAACCCTCGAGAACTCCCGCTTTACGGCATCGTCCATATTGATGGTCAGCATGATGGCCTCCTTAAGTAGATGTCATCAGTATAACGTATAGCTACTAAATAGATAGTAACAGTATAGTGATGACAAGATTCTTATTTGAATGGACATCAAAGCCAGTAGTCGCCATCGTTCGTTTCTTCATCCAGTGCTCCCGCACGGAATGCTCGCATTACTTTCATAAACGAAATCTCATGATCAGTCGGGCTCTTCTTTCGCGATTCTATTCCACGTGTCTTTCGTGAAACAGTACTGGGCGATGTGCCCGAGATTCGAGCGATCCACATGGCGAAACCCCTCGACGGTAGTGCGATACACCGGCACGATTATCCCTTTGTCCCGCAGCTCCTTCATGCCGCGTGCCACTTGGTTGAGCGTGAGGCCCGAAATCTGGGCTATCTCTTCTGCACCCATCCTCCTCAGTCGCCCATCAGAATAGATTGACCTGCAAAGCGTGACGATCACCGCCCAGCCGTTGCGACCAACGCCTTTCTCGACCAGCACACGCAAAAGGCCGTCTTGGACGGTCGCGTATGTTAGCGACGGAAATCGAACGAAGCATTCTTTGCCGCGCCTTACTCCACTTCGGTCGACTGACATATCAGCGCCTGGTTGCAGATCTGTTTGCGGATGTACTCATCACAAAGGACATCGCTCGTGCGCCAAACCTTGCTGATCCTAAATGCTGGAAGCTCGCCTGCCTGAACGAGTCGAAAAACTGTGGCATACGAGACATGCAGATACTTTGCTGCTTCACTTAGAGAGAGCAGCTGCCCGATCTCCTCATGTTTGTAAGCTGTCTGTTCCATGCTGCACATCCTTTCACTTAGCTGTCATGTCTTGCATGATTGCGCAGTGCGCTTTTGCTTGAAAGCGAATGTTGCAAATCGAAACGCAGACGTTCGATAATTCGACGTTGTGCAAAACGTGGTGGAGAAGCCGGGGGAAATCTGCCTTGCCTGGGAGATTATTTTAGATTGCTTGGCTTAGAGATATAAAAGCAGATTAGACGGTGACGCTACAGCGCAAGCAAGCACCATAGATGCTAACGGCACAGCGTTACCAACTCATCCGATGCTTACGGTAGGGCGATAGCAATGCTTACGGTAGGGCGAAACCAGTGTTTTTATGCTTGCGCTAGAGCGTT
>CAYFWL010000222.1:0-2080 GCA_964346845.1 uncultured Eggerthellaceae bacterium
GCTCGCTGGCCACGTTCCGGCGCCCCGCCCTCGAGGAGGCTTGCCAGTGGCAAACCGCGACGAACATAGGGTGCGCCCACCCCCTTAGGACCGTGGAACTTATGCGCCGAAAGGCTCAGCATGTCGATGTTTTGCTCTTCCACGTTGATGTGCACATGGCCAACCGCCTGCACCGCATCAGTATGGAAGGGAACATTAGCCTCACGGCAGACCGCACCGATCTCGGCAATGGGCTCGATAGTGCCAATCTCGTTGTTGGCATACATGATGGTGACCAGACAGGTATCAGGACGGATGGCATCGGCTACTTCCTGAGCGGTGATCAAGCCGTCTTCATGCACATCAAGATAGGTCACCTCAATGCCCTGCTTTTCCAGCTTCTGCAGCGTATGCAACACCGCATGATGCTCAAAAGTGGTGGTAACGATATGTTTCTTGTTCTTGCGAGCACCAATTTTCACGGCGGTTAAGATGGCCTGGTTATCGGCTTCGCTACCACCGGAGGTAAAGGTAATCTCGCGCGGCTGGCACCCCAGGCAAGCGGCGATGCGTTCACGTGCGCTGGTCAGAGCCTCATTGGCCGCTTGACCCACCGAGTGCAAACTGGACGGGTTGCCATAGATGCCGTCCATGTAGGGCAACATGGCCTGAATGGCGGTTTGGCTCATAGCCGTTGTTGCCGCATTATCGGCATAGATGTTCATAAGATGTCCTTTCAGGGACGCAACGAGACTCGCGCACCCTCGGCTGCGTCCGTAGATGTCGAAAAAGAAGTACTGGTCGAGGCAATCTAGCCTGCCTACGACTGCCTACGACTGCCTACGACTGGAAGAGAGCCGTGGACAGGTAGCGATCCCCTGTATCAGGCAGAAGCACCACGATGTTTTTGCCCGCGTTCTCGGGACGCTTAGCCAGCTGGATGGCGGCAAAAACGGCTGCACCTGAAGAGATACCTACCAGAACACCCTCTTTCGCGCCGACGAGCCTGCCTGCAGCAAACGCGTCCTCATCAGCCACGGTAATGATTTCATCATACACCTTGGTATCCAGCACATCGGGCACAAAGCCTGCACCAATACCCTGAATCTTATGAGAACCGGCGGTACCCGAAGAAAGAACCGGAGAACCAGCAGGCTCGACAGCGACAACCCGCACCGCAGGGTTTTGACGCTTCAGGTACTGACCAACACCGGTGACCGTGCCACCCGTGCCGACGCCAGCGACAAAGATATCCACGCTGCCATCGGTGTCTTCCCAGATCTCAGGGCCAGTAGTACGCTCATGAGCTGCGGGATTAGCCGGATTCACGAACTGCCCCGGGATGAAGCTGTCAGAAATCTCGGCAGCGAGCTCTTCGGCCTTCGCAATGGCACCCTTCATGCCCTTGGCACCTTCGGTGAGCACCAACTGGGCCCCGTACGCCTTCAGAAGCTGACGACGCTCAACACTCATGGTCTCAGGCATAACGAGGATAATGCGATAGCCGCGTGCAGCAGCGACTGCAGCCAGGCCGATACCGGTGTTTCCCGAGGTGGGCTCGATGATGGTGGTATGAGGACCAATCTTTCCCGAAGCTTCAGCGTCATCGAGCATTGCCTTGGCAATGCGGTCTTTGACGCTGCCGGCTGGGTTGAAATACTCCAGCTTGGCCAGAATCTTTGCGGAAAGGTTCTCTGCCGTTTCGATGTGGGTCAACTCGAGCAGAGGGGTTTTGCCAATCAGTTGATCAGCTGAGGTGTAGATCTTTGCCATGATACTCTCCTTTAGGCGATACGTATTTTTCAAGCGTATCCTAGCTTTTAATTCCTACCTTGTCAATAGGATTTAAAAAAGAAGGCAACGTAAACCATGAGCGGCAAAATCATGAAGACCGCCTCCCCCTGTGCCGTCCTGCGAAACTGTGCCGTCCTGCGAAACTGTGCCGCCCTACGAAAAACGCCCCGAGCTGTGTTCTTCAAGAACGGCACCAGGACTTCAATGCCACCTTACGCGCTTGTCTATCGGTGCAGGACTTCAAGGCCACCTTACGGTTACCTATTCATCGGTGCCCCCTGGACGTTCTGTCAGCGCTCCTGGAGGC
>CAYFWL010000223.1:0-2017 GCA_964346845.1 uncultured Eggerthellaceae bacterium
CCACTCAATCGTCGCGGGCGGCTTGGGGGTGATGTCGTAGCACACGCGGTTTACCCCGGGCACTTCCGCCACGATGCGGCTGGAAATCCTGGCCAGCACTTCGTAGGGGAGTTTCGCCCAGTCGGCGGTCATGGCGTCGGAGCTCTCGACGGCACGCAGGATCACCGGACGCTGATAGGTGCGCTCATCACCCATGACCCCTACGCTCTTGATGTCGGGCAGCACGGCAAAATACTGCCAGCAGCTGTGCTCGCTGTTGCGCTCGCCCGTCTCTTCAAACAGCCGCGCGTTGTAAGCGTCCAGTTCCTCGCGCACGACCAAATCGGCGTTCTTCAGGATCTCCAGCTTCTCTTGGGTCACGGCGCCGATGATGCGAATCGCCAGGCCGGGGCCGGGGAAGGGTTGGCGATGCACGAGGTAATCCGGTAATCCCAGCGCAGCGCCCAGGGCGCGCACCTCGTCCTTGAAGAAATGATCCAAAGGCTCGATCAGGTCAAAATGCACCCCGTCAGGAAAGGGGATCAGGTTGTGGTGACTTTTAATCGTGGAAGCCTTGCCGCCGGTTTTACGGGCTCCGCTTTCGATGATGTCGGGGTAAATCGTACCCTGCGCCATAAACTGCACAGGGCGGCCATCCTCAGCCAAATCCTGCGCGACCGCAAAAAACTCGTTCCAGAACTGGGTGCCAATGATGCGCCGCTTCTGCTCGGGGTCGCTCACCTCGGCCAGCTTAGCAGCATAGCGATCTTCGGCGTGCACATGGATGAAGTCGACGTCAAACTGCGTGCTGAACACCGCCTCGACCTCTTCGGGCTCACCCTTGCGCAGCAGGCCGTGATTCACAAACACGCAGGTCAACTGCTTACCAATGGCTTTAGCGCACAGTGCTGCCACGACGGAAGAATCCACGCCGCCGGAAAGCCCCAGAATCACGCGCTTGTTTCCCACGCGCTGACAAATCGCTGCCACGGAGTCCTCGATAATCGTATCCATGCTCCAATTTCTCTCCAAGCCGCAGATGGCGAAGAGGAAATTGCTCAACATCTGGTTGCCATACGGCGTGTGGCGTACTTCGGGGTGAAACTGCGTGCTGAAAATCCGCCGCTCGGTACACTCCATGGCGGCAATGGGACAAACAGCGGTCGAGGCGGTCACGGTGAAACCTTCGGGTACCACCTTCACGGCATCGCGGTGGCTCATCCATACGGTCTGCGTTTCGGGAGTGCCTTCAAAGAGGGCTCCCTCGGTCACCTGCAGTTCAGCAGGGCCGTATTCTCCCTTTTCCGTATGTCCTACGCTGCCGCCCAACGCAGCCGCGATCGTCTGGTGGCCATAGCAAAACCCCAGCACAGGAATCCCGAGCTCTAGCACCTCGGGGTCAATTTTCGGGGCATCTTCAGCGTAGACGCTGGCAGGACCGCCGGACAAAATAATGGCTGCAGGAGCCATCACACGCACCTCATCTGCGGAAATATCACAGGGAACAATCTCGGAATACACGTTTAGATCGCGCACGCGGCGGGCGATAAGCTGGCCGTACTGGGCGCCAAAGTCAAAAACGGCTACCACCTGATGGGCAGTCTTTTTCGTAGTAGGGGAGGCGGTCACAAAAAGCTCCTTGAAATCGATTTCGCTCTATATCTTGGAGCATGATAAGGCACGATTGATTCAAGCGGGTTACAACGTTTCGCAAAAACGAAAGATTTTCCACTACTGCCCTGAAAGCGCTGGGCAAGGGGCGCAAAGGCGCCGGACAAGGGGCGCAAAGGCGGCGGGCGAGAAAGTGCTGAGGGGCTCCGAAGGCAGCAGGTAAAGGGAAGGGAAGGAGACGCCAGAGGGCCTGAAGGCAGTAAGCAGGGAGGCGGAGGTGGCGTGGATGGGGGGCTCAAAGAAGCCTCAACGGCACCGAAGACCGTAGGCAGCGGGCAGGGGAATTGCGGAAACTCTCTGTGTTTATGGCAGGGTGCTTTCAGGCGTGCTAGGAGGCCCAAAGCAGATTTTCGGGATTGCTTCGGGG
>CAYFWL010000224.1:0-2011 GCA_964346845.1 uncultured Eggerthellaceae bacterium
GGGGGTCCAGTCTTCAACGCATGTGGCGAATTTCTTGAAACCGTAGCACCAGTTCTCAACGAAATCGTGGTCGTAGAGATCTTCCTGAATGAGTACATGAGCAAATGCCAAGCCTACCGCAGCATCGGTACCAGGGCGCAGCTGGAGGTGGAATTCGGCACGAGCCGCCAGCCAGGTAATGCGAGGGTCAACAACAATGAGCTTGGATCCACGTTGCATGAGATCGACAATGGAATAAATGGGGTTTTTGCCCCAGATCAGAATGTAGCGAGGGATTTCGTAGCGTGGGTCATCGTAGCGGTCAGGGAAGAACGCTGCGTAGTCCAACTCAGGATATCCTGCTCCCAGGTGGTAGTTGGCGATGGAGCAACGGGGGCCATAGCAGGAAGCACCCGAGATGCATCCCGTGCGGTTAGGCGACCCCAAGACATTGGTGGCATAGACATTTGCCCACATGGTTGTTTCGCGCCCCGTGCCGGTAACCACGAAACAAGCTTCGGGACCGTAGGTTCCCCATACTTTTCGAATCTCCTTTTCGGCGAGGTCATAGGCCTCATCCCAGCTGATCTGCTCCCAGCAATCCTTGCCACGGTCCTTTGGGTTGCGCTTTTGGGGATGCAGTATGCGGTCAGGATGATATTCTGCCTCATCGAAGGCGAGACAGCGGGGGCACAAGCGACCCTGACTAATAGGATGGCTTTCATCCCCTTCGACCTTAATAAGCTTGCCATCTTTCACATGGAGAATAACGCCGCAACCTGTGGGGTGGTCGCCCGGTGCAGACCAGGCACAGGAACGAATCTTGATGACGTCGTCTTCTTCCGCCATCCATGCTTTATCGCTCATACGCACACCTCTCTTCCTCTTTTTTGATTTGCGTCACGAAACGCGAAAGATGTGGCGCAAACCGCCTTGTCTTCAGGATAAAGGATGCCCAGGAGAGGGGTTTCCCGTTGATGCGGTATGTGCATAAGCTATAATCTGAAGGAAATCGATACGATATTTGCATGATGGAGGGGTCTTATGTTTATGTCGTGGATCACTGAATTTCTCTGTGTTGCGCGGAAGATGAATATCACTGCTGCTGCGCGTGAGCTGAACATGTCGCAACCTAATCTGAGTCGTCATTTAAAACAACTTGAGGCAGAACTCGGTTTCCCGCTGTTCGTCACCAAGAATCGCCGCATTCATCTAACGACGGCAGGCAAGCATTTTCTCGACAACGCTGCAATCATGAACGCCAAGTTTATGAAGATGATTGACGATTGCCGCGATTTGGCGGCCAGCGAAATTGTGCCGCTGCAGGTGAAAGAGCCTCCCTATAACGACAAGATCAGCCAAGCTTATCTCGCTTTTCTCAATAAAGAGCTCAACCGTGAGAATCGCTATCACCTGATTTTTCTCTCTGAATTGACGGACTTAATGCCCGGCGCGCATGGAGACAAAAGCTGCGATGTGGATATTGCTTATCTGACCAAAACCCAGGTAAATAATGCAATCTTGCAGGGAAACTTCGTGCATGAGCTGGGGCGCGTGCATCTAGGCGTTTGGGTGGGTGAAGAAACTCCCTTCGCTTTTAAGGAATCCCTCGATTTGTCTGATTTGGCTCAAATCACTTTGGGTTTTCCGAACAATACGGGGCATCCGTTGCGGGATGCCTATATCTCTTTGATGAAAGAGGCGGGATTTGAACCCAACTATTGCGAATTTCAGTGCGAGAATCGCCTCTGCTTTATCGATAGCGCACCGCCTGAGTGCGGGTTCATTTTGCCTGCTGATTCCAGCAACGATTATCGGATGCAATGGCGGGGTGATTTGGTATATGTTCCCCTTCAAAACGAGGTATACCTGACAGCCTATGCCCTTTCCAAAGTGGTTGACTTCGAGAGGCGATGACAGCGATCTGCCCTTTTCCTCTACAGATCGCTGCCGAGTTCGTATCCTTCCCAGATGGCGTTCATAATGTTTCGGACCTCTTTGCAGTCGCCGATGCGATAGACCTTAGGGGCAG
>CAYFWL010000225.1:0-1966 GCA_964346845.1 uncultured Eggerthellaceae bacterium
TACAACACCTTTGGTCTCCATGTTCTTTATCACGACCGTGGCATTATCCACATCCGTCTGTGTCAATTTGCCGGGAGAGTCGGACAGACTGAGGTTTACCGTGAGGCGGTGCATGCGGTGGCGGAACGTCAGCTGTATCGTCGGTTGGTCGGCTTTTTCCCCGGTAGCCGCCGCACTGATCCAGTCGCAGGCGGCATACTTCTCCGGGGTGCTTTGATCGGTGAAATTAATCTCCATTTGACCGTTTTCATCAAAGTCGTCCAGAGACCGTTTCGGGAAAAAGGCGGAGAAACGGACAAACTTAACCTCGCCTAATTCATCCCACGTCATGTCGGTAGTCCACGTTCCGTCCTTGTAGGTGGCGGGGTGTTCTTTTGTGACAATCGATGTCCCTATATAGGCGAATCCAATAATCGTCGTTTCGTCGCCGTTGGCGAAGTTGCCCTTGCCGTCCTCGTCGTTGATGGTGGCGCGTGTGCCGGGGTTATCGGCGGCATCGCTGCCCGTGAAGGGGGCGATGGCGGTGGTGAAGCGGATGGCGTTGCCGTTGTCCGGCGCGGTGCTGCCGGGAGTGTCGTCGTCGCTGCACGAGGTGAGCGCAGCGGTTGCGGTTATCGCCAGCAGGACGGCAATGCAGGCGCTTTGCCTGCGGACGAAGGATAAAAATGTTTTTTTGTTCATATACGCTTGATTTTAAGTTCTTAAATTCCAAGCGTTCCATATGAAAGAGGATATTGGAGGATGGGGTTATTTCAGGTATTTCTTGTTTACGTCTTCCAGAAGCTGCATTTGCTGAATGGCTATCCGGTTAAGGCGGACAAGCCTTTCGTGCTGCGGCAGGCCATCGTTGATGAAAACGGCATTCAAGTTCTCCATATTCGAGAGGCAAATCAGTTCGTTGATACCGGCATAGTCGCGCACGTTTCCTTTGAGGCCGGGATGTGCGTCGCGCCATTCGAGGGCGGTCATGCCAAACATGGCTACATTCAGCACATCGGCTTCGCTGGCATAGATACGCTGTGCTTGCTGCGGGGTGATTTCCCCGGGGATAAGGTTTTGCTTGATGGCATCCGTGTGGATGCGGTAGTTTATCTTCGACAGTTCACGCTTGGCACTCCAGCCCAGTTGGGCTTGCTCCTGCTCTTTGAGGCGCTGGAACTCGCGTATCAGATAAATCTTAAATTCTGCGCTAATCCACATGCCAAACTCAAAGGCTATATCTTTGTGCGCATACGTTCCGCCGTATCTTCCGGCTTTTGCTTGTATGCCAATGGCATTGGTCTTTTCGGTGTACTCCTTTACGCTGATTTTGAAACTGTTCAATCCGGCTTGATTTCTAATTGTGGCGAATTCGCCATAATTAAAAGCGGGGTTATACAGCTTTTCCCATATTCCCAGGTATTCAAGGGTGTTTCTGTTTCTCAACCAGTCTGCTATAAAGAAATCGCCGTCTTTGGCTTTGAGCATATCAGTAATGCAGATGTAGTCTTCATCCTTGATGGTTATTACATTAATAGAAGTCGATAGTACGGTTATCTTTGCCATTTTCTGGGTTCTCCTTTCTTATAAGTTGCAAATATACAAAACTCGGTAATCCGGCTTGTGATTTAAAGTGGTCAGATTCGACCACTTTAAAATTAGGATTGTGAACTATTTCCCATGTCACGGGAAATCCTTCCGGGTGCTGTTTCGGTTGCAAAAGTACCGATTCGCTGCCGGATGGCCAAGTATCCCACCCGTTTTCTCCTTTCCATCTCCAATACAATCTTTCAAAGAACGCTTGTGCCCTTGCGGGGGCGGTTGCCGTCAGGTGGCCGGATTCCCGGTGTTGTCGTCAGCCCAGCGGATTTTCGCCCTGGTCGCCGTCGTTGCCGCCGCCTTCGCCGCCTGTGGGGTCATCGTCCGCCGTGTCGGACGAGAGGTCTATCCACTCCAGCGAGCCGCTGTCCACGAGGGCACGGGTGTA
>CAYFWL010000226.1:0-1955 GCA_964346845.1 uncultured Eggerthellaceae bacterium
GCGCCATGCGGCGCCGTGTGGTGTTGCGGGGTCGCGCGGCGGCGTGCGGCGCTGGGGGTGTTGCGGGGTGTTGCGGGGTTGAGGGCACCGTGCGGCGCTGGGGGGTTGCGGGGTTGCTCGATGCTCCGGAGCTGGCACGGTGATACGGAGCCTGGTACGTTGTTCCCTTCCTTGCACGAACTCCCCACCGAGGCAGCCTTAAGCGCCCTCCCCCGCAAACGCGGCCGCAAGACTCCTTTTGCTAGCTCAGGAGCCTTTTTGTCGCACGCCAATCGGGGAGATAGCGATCGAGCAATGCGCGAAACTGCGGTCCATGACCCTGAACCACAAGATGAGCCAACTCGTGAACCACCACATATTCCAGGCACCGGGGCGGATAGAGAGCCAGGCGAACATTGATGCAAATACGACCCGTGGACGGCCGACAGCTTCCCCAACGGCTGGTCATGTTGCGATATACCAGCTTACCAGGCGTGACACCCATGATCTGCGCCCAATGACCAACCAACCCCGGAGTCAAGCCTTCCACGAGAGCGCGCCACTCCTTCACCTCTTCAGGCGAAGCTGCGTTGGCACGTACCAGCGGTTTATCGGCCAGTCGAGCGCGCTGAATGTCAATCCAAGGTTTTCGAGATCTCACGAAAGACTCAACAGCAAGACGTGAAGTGCCTACGGGCGCGGACACCTCTATGGGGCCATCGGGAGTTTTCAGCCGCAAGGTAAGAGAACGCATGGTTTTGTACGTCAGCTTAATCGCCATGCCATCCAGCTGAAATTCTTGGACAGAAATAGTTTTCGCGCCACTGCGCGTGCGCCGCAAAGTCACGGATTACTCCCCTAAAGCCAGAGCATACGCTTCGTTGCGCGAAATGCCGAATTCAGCGATAAGCGCCTTAGCAATGTCTTTTTTCGAGACAGCTGCAGCACGCATTTCCCCTGCCCGAACAGCGGCATCGACGGCGGCTTCTTCTGCAGCGGCCCGTGTTTCCGCCTCAGAGGGGCCGTCGATGACCAGCACGATCTCGCCCTTGATGCCTTCCTCTGTCGCACGCGCGGCAAACACATCACGCACGGAAGCCGTGGTCCCTCGCACCACTTCTTCGTGAATCTTGGTAAGTTCACGGCATACTGCCATTTCACGATAAGGGAACAGCTGGGCAATCACCGTGAGGGCGTCCACCAGGCGCTGAGGGCTTTCGTAATAGATGAGGGCGGCATCGAGCGTGCGCACGCTTTCCAGAACGGAGCGACGTTCTGCATCTTTACGGGGAAAGAAACCCGCAAAAAAGAAGCGCTGGTTAATGCACCCGCTAGCCACGTACGCTGTTGCTGCAGCTACCGGGCCAGGCAAGACTTCCACCGCAGCACCCGCTTCACGCGCAGCACGCACCAGGCGCAAGCCCGGGTCAGAAACACCCGGCATACCCGCATCGGAGCAGTAGGCGATCACTTCACCGGACAAAACACGGTCCACCACCGCTGCAGCACGTGCGGAAAGCGTCGCCTCATCCAGACGCTCCAAGGGCCGCTTGATCCCCAGCGCCGCCAGAAGTTTTCCGGTAACGCGGGTGTCTTCGGCGCACACGGCATCAGCGCTTTCCAGTGCTTGGCGCATACGGTCGGTCACATCGCCCAAATTACCAATGGGCGTCGGGCATATAACCAGCTTACCCGAAGTCTGTTGTACCTTGTTTTTCATGCCTGCCATTATACGATGATTGCATGCGGGAGAGATTCCACGGAAACAAAATGACAACATTACGCGCAAGCACCGACTTTCATCTCCCCCAATTCCATCCAAACGTGCCATCCTCATCCTCATCGAGCGCCACGTTAGTGCGAAGATGCACAAAAAGGCGCGCTTTGGGAAACAGTCTGCATACTTCGACACTATTCCTTTTGCATTTCCCCAGGTCAGATTTTTCGATAGCAGACTTTGAGCGAATAGCGAGCCT
>CAYFWL010000227.1:0-1928 GCA_964346845.1 uncultured Eggerthellaceae bacterium
CTATAACCTCAACGACACCAGCGTTAGGCGCTCCCTGGCTGTAGGTTTTCGCCAGCGTGAAATCATCGCTTAATACGGTATAGGCACCTGCAGCATCTTGGCGTACAAGCACAAGGGAATCCTTGGTCGTGCCATCTGGCAAATCCAGCTTGAGCATGATCGACGTCTGATTGCTTTCCTTCGTCACCGACTTGACATCGAATGCGGTCATGTTGTTGGCAACGCCGTCAGATTCGGCATAGCGGCCATCCTTAAACGCGATGGTCGACTTGCCGCCGTCGGCAGTCCACACACTGCTCTTCAGTATCGCCAGCGCGTTCTTCTCGTCTGCAGGCAGCTTCTGGCTGGAAGTATCCAAGGTATTCGGCTGTGCCTGGTTGTCTTCTGATTCTACTGGGACAATTTGTCCCACCGTTTCATCCTGGTGGACGAGCGTGCAACGCACGACGCTCGACCCGACTAAGATGACAACGGCTCCTATAGCAAGCGCCATGAGGATCTTGCCCTTCTTGTTCATTGCTTCAACGCTCCTATCTGTTCGCGCGCAACGCGCAGGTGAAATAGTTGATGCCGGAAGAGATCTTGCACACGTCACCGGTCTGCGGTTCATGGATGTACTGGTCTCCGCCGATGTAGATAGCCACATGCCCGTACTTGTAGAGGATGTCTCCGGGCTGGGCCTCAGACAGAAGAACTGTGGTAAGCACGCTCTTCTGATCTTCGGTGTAGTGAGGAATGGATATGCCTGCCTGCGCATAGCAGTACTGGGTCAAGCCCGAGCAATCCAAACCGACGTTGGGAGTAGACCCGCCCCACACATAGGGAACCCCAAGCTGGCTGTATGCCGCCTGCACAATCACGTCTCCGTTTGCCGTCATAGACTCGAATTGCTCGACGGTCATCCCATCAAAGCGATAGAGGTTGTAGGTGGTCATGATGCTCTTGAGCGATTCAACGTAGCTTGAGCTTGTGGCATAGCCGGCGTCCTTCAAGCCTGCCGCCATCTTGTCGGACGAATGCGTAGCCATTGCTTCCTTGATAAGCGCGTTTTCCGAATAACGGGAGTTCTGCAAAAAGACGCGGCTGCGGAAAACGATGCAGTCCTTGTGCGACTTGAAACTGGTGAACTCGGCTGTGATGGTGACGTGCTGCCCGCCGTACACCTCGCCGGCCTGCCAGCTGGAATGCCCCGACACTTCCTCGGCCAACCCGTAGGATGAGGCCCACTTGATGCCGAACAGGTTGTTGTCGCGCGTCGCCAATCCGGACAGATGGTCTCCCTGGCCCGACTCGCAGATGATCTGCGCGATAGTACATCCTGCGGGATGTCCGTATTTCTCTTGGCATTCAAGCGCCGTTACCACCATTTCCTGCGTGATATAGGGAGGCAGCCCTGCCATTGATTGCTTTGCAGCCTCGTTTTCCCAGAAGCCGAAAAGGGCGCTGATGAGCTGAGATACCACCATCATGGCAAGCACGAATGCGATGATGCCCGCGATCACTCCAGCAACGGGTGCCAGTGCACCAGAGGCCATTGCGGCAAGCGTCTTTGTACCGCCTGCCTTTGCGGCAGTCTCCCCGGCAGCCTGGGCTGCCTTTGCCTGCGCGCCGTGTGCCTTGAGCCAGGTACGTCGTGACTGCATGCGCACCTTCGACTCCGCTGCTTTCTCCTTGGTTTTCTTGGAAACAGCCTTGCGAGCCTGATCTTCAACGGATTTGGCGGCACTGGGACAATTTGTCCCAGTAGCCGTTGCCGTGGTATTGACCGCATCTTTGGAGGCGCGCATGGCTTTCGCTTTGCGGGCCAGCGCTGCTGCGTCGGAGCCCTTCTGATAGGCATCCGACATCCCGCTTGTTTCGTCTGCCTCGTCCATCTCGGCTGCAGCGGAAGCGAATATCGCCGAGCGCATGTTGCGGCTCTTCTGCAG
>CAYFWL010000228.1:0-1908 GCA_964346845.1 uncultured Eggerthellaceae bacterium
CGGGCGCCAAATGGCGGCCGCCCCCTTATGACAAACTACCTGTCCCCTTGTCACAATTGTGACAAGGGGACAGGTAATTTGTCACAATCCGTCAATATACAGTTAGCTATAAAGGCCTGCGGTGGAGAGGCTCGGTTGTCAACACCAGGGGACCTTCCTCCGTAATAGCAACACTCTTCTCAAAATGGGCCGAGGGCATGCCATCACGGGTGCACACCAACCATCCATCGGACATCTGACGCGTCTTATAGGTGCCCATGTTAACCATGGGCTCAATCGCCAACACCATGCCCGCTTCCAGTTTCAAACCCGTGTGCTTGCGCCCCCAATTAGGAACATTGGGTTCTTCGTGCATGTTGCGCCCGATGCCATGCCCTACGTATTCGCGCACCACGCCGTACCCAGCAGCCTCGGCGATTTCCTGACAGGCAGCACCGATGTCTCCCAGACGATTGCCCGCGCGTGCCGCATCGATTGCAGCCCACATACACTTCTCGGTGATGTCCAGCAAACGCTGCTTTTCATCGGAAATCTTGCCGACCGCATACGTCCACGCATTATCGCCTACCCAGCCATCAACGGTGGCACCCGTATCGATAGAGATAATATCGCCTTCATGGAGGATGCGCGCGGCCGAAGGAATACCGTGAACGATCTCTTCGTTAATAGAGGCGCAGATAGTGCCCGGAAAACCACCGTAGCCTTTGAAAGACGGAGTGCCACCCTCCAAGCGAATGATAGTTTCCGCGATAAAATCCAGTTCTAAGGTGGAAATCCCCGGCTCGATGCGTCGGCCCACTTCACGCAAAACCTTTGCGGAAATACGGCCCGCTTCCTTCATCGCTTCAATTTCGGCGGAACTTTTCTTGATGACTGCCATACCGTGCATGCCTTTCTCTTGTGCAACCCTAAGAGTATACACCGTGAGAGAGCCTCCCGCTTCAGGGGTTTTTAAACGGCCGCAAAACCCTTTTCCAAATCGGCGATAATATCATCGATGTGTTCCGTGCCAATGCTCAAACGGATCGTATTCTGGAAAATGTTCTGGTCAAGCAATTCCTCTTCAGTGAGTTGCGAATGCGTCGTTGATGCAGGATGGATGACCAAGCTTTTCACGTCGGCTACATTGGCCAGCAAGCTAAAAATCTCAAGCTCATCGATGAATTTCCATGCTTCCTCTTTGCCTCCTTTGATATTGAAGGTGAAGATACTTGCAGCACCACGGGGGAAATACGTCTCATACAGCTCATGATCGGGGTGGCCTGGCAAGCTCGGATGATTGACGCTTTCCACCTTGGGGTGCTTGGCGAGAAACGCAACGACCTTCTTCGTATTTTCCACATGACGCTCAAGGCGCAAGGACAGGGTTTCAACACCCTGCAGCAGCAAAAATGCGTTGAAGGGGCTGATGCAAGCACCTTGGTCGCGCAAGAGGATTGCACGCACATAGGTCACAAAAGCCGCAGGACCTACCGCTTCAGCAAAGGAGACACCGTGATAGCTGGGGTGCGGCTTTGCGATTTCGGGGTAACGCTCGGCGTTTGCAGCCCAATCGAAGCTGCCACCGTCAACAATGATGCCGCCCAGACTGGTGCCATGACCTCCAAGGAACTTAGTTGCCGAATGCACCACGATATCGGCACCGTGTTCCAAAGGACGAATGAGATACGGTGTTCCGAAGGTGTTATCGATAGCGACCGGGATAGCGTGATCATGGGCGATTACCGCAATCTCGTCAATATTGGGAATATCAGAATGGGGATTCCCCAACGTCTCAAGCCAAACTACCTTCGTGTTGGGGCGGATAGCAGCCTTGACCTCCTCTAGATTGTGGGCATCGACAAAGGTGGTCTCAATGCCAAAGGCTTTCAGCGTGTGAGCCAGCAGATTGTAGGTGCCCCCATAGAT
>CAYFWL010000229.1:0-1902 GCA_964346845.1 uncultured Eggerthellaceae bacterium
CCGAGGAGGGTCACGTTATGCAAGAGAAGCAATTCACGTGGATAGGCTTCTATATGGAGCTTGCAGATCGACTACTTGAATACCGCGACAATCGGTCGCACCTGATAGGAAAACTCAGGTATACCTTCGACAGCATTAGCTCGAAGTTCCCTAAGCTTGACAGTATGGAAGAGCCAGCCGACATAGATCCGTATACAGTATTCGGCCTTTTCAACAAGGGCATTACCGAAACGAACCGCAAGAATATCATCGGAGCGCTCGCCGAAGAATTTGGAGTCAAAGCTGAACAACCGAGTGACTTCGATGGCGTTCCGGTTCTCAACAATCTCAACGCGACTTTTTATGCGTTCACCGATGATCCTCGGCGCGGTGAGCACGACATCGACAACCTCTGGCGCTTGTTCGAGGCAGAACTCGTCCTTGCTTCAGCCGACAACGAAGAAAATCGAGCAAAATTCGTCGACGCATTCGATGCGACTGTAGGTCAATTTGGTCTAGGCTGGAAACTCACCATGGGTCTCTATTGGGTGCGACCGCATCTGCTTATCCATCTGGTTTCACGCAATCGTTGGTACTTAGGCGATATCGCCGCAGCAGGACAGACTGTAGCGGACGTTTTCCCGAAAGAGAAAGACTCACCGATTACGGATGGGTACGCCTATCTAGCCATATGCGATACCGTTTCCGCGCAGCTCGGGACCGAAGAATGCCCGTACTCAACATTTTCGTCGCTTTCCAACGCCGCCTTCATTGAGTCGGAGCGAGTCAACAAGGAAAGAGAAAAGGCAGAAGAACCTCCCGAAAAGAGAGCTGAAGAAAACGCGCTTGGTGATGCCGATGTCGAAACGACGCATTACTGGCTCTATGCCCCAGGAGAAGGGGCGAGTATGTGGGATGAGTTTTACGACAAGGGCATCATGGGACTAGGCTGGCGTGAGCTCGGAGACCTTGCGTCTTGCTCAGCCAAAGAGGACATGCGATTAAAACTCGTTGAACGCGAAGGTGGTGGCACGTCTCAGAAGAATGCAGCACATGCAGTGTGGCAGTTAGCTCATGACTTAAAACCCGGTGATGTCGTCTTTGCCAAGCAAGGCCGTACGAAAATCATCGGTCGCGGTATCGTGACCGGCGACTACGAGTATGACGCATCTGCGGGCGCCTATCCGAACATTCGCAGTGTTGAATGGACCCATAAGGGCGAATGGATCAATGATGAGATGTTCGCCATGAAAACACTGACCGATGTAACAGACTACACCGAGCTTGTTGCGAAGATAAATGCTTTCTTCCAAGACGAGACTGACGGAGTCATTGAAGACGAGTTGATTATCGAGCGCTCAGCATACAACAGGGAGGACTTTCTTTCCGAGGTGTACCTGTCCGAGGACCAATACGATTCATTGGTTTGCGTACTCCGCGCCAAGAAGAACATCATCCTCAGGGCGCACCCGGTGTAGGCAAGACGTATGCAGCGAAGAGGCTTGCTTATTCGATGATGGGCGTGAAGGACCCTGAGCGCGTGATGATGGTTCAGTTCCACCAAAGCTATAGCTACGAGGACTTCATCGAAGGCTTTCGGCCGAGCGAAAAGGGCTTCGAACTGGCAAGAGGTGCCTTCTACACCTTCTGCAAGAAAGCCCAGGACGATCCCGAGCGCGAATACTTCTTCATCATTGATGAAATCAACCGCGGCAACCTATCAAAGATTTTCGGGGAGTTGTTCATGCTCATTGAGAGCGACAAGCGCGGGTCGAAAAACAAACTGCAACTGCTCTACTCGCGGGAGCTCTTCTACGTCCCCAGCAATGTCTTCCTCATCGGTATGATGAACACGGCGGACAGGTCGCTTGCAATGCTCGACTACGCCCTGCGTCGGCGCTTCGCGTTCTTCGACATCCGGCC
>CAYFWL010000230.1:0-1880 GCA_964346845.1 uncultured Eggerthellaceae bacterium
AAAGGATTGTTTGGCTGCGTCACCAGCCCCTCGGTGGACTTCGAACGATGACGTCGCCTACAGGATCGGATACGGTTTCATGCCTGTAGCCCCGCTTTTTGCTCTCGGGGACCCTCATAAAAAAGGTATCCGGCGGAGAGGGGAAGTCTCCGCCGGATCAAAGGAGGGGTTTCACAGCGCTAAGCGCTGCACTGCTCAATGCAGATCGACTAATTGGGGGAAGGGGAAACCCTTTCGTCGATGATGTCATTATAAAGAATGACCTTGCAGTAATTATGAGCTGGAAATGTGGGGTTTATGAATTTCTCAACGGGAATGTAACAAAGGGTCGGTTTTAATCGTTCGTTGCTGACTGGTGTCCCTCTAATGGGACAGATTTACCTTCGAAGAGGCCTTGCCCCAAGAGCACCGAAATAAAAAGCGAAGCCCAAAGGAGGGGATCCTTTGGGCTTACTGGAGGGGTGTGGCTCGGGGAAGCCGCATAAGCTTACTTATCTAAGCAAGAGCGCATGAGTAGGGGTCCTCATTCGCTTCCTGCATTATAGAAGGAGGGTCTCCCTTTCCCGAAGCCCCGAGAATGTACGGTGGAAAATGGCATGTGGGCGGTCAAAAGACGCTGTTCGTATGCCATTTACCTGCAAAAACAAACCGCTCGTTTACGCAGGTGCTTTAACCATGCGGGAGTGCGCACCACGTTTGCAGCGGAAAGAGCCGCCTTTTTTCCTATGATTTCCGTTATGATACGCACTGAGGAAAGGACGCGCTATGGCTGACATCCAAATTCGTTTTAATCGAGAAATGCTGGTTATGAATTCTTCCGTTGCTTCGGCGCTGGAACGTCAAGGCGTTGATGTTGGTCGCGACCTTGAATTCATGAATCTCATCGAGCCCGATACGGTGCGCGATATCCTCCGCTTGGAGATGGCCGCTGGTGCTCCTCTTTTGGTTTTGGGCACCCGCAATATGACACCCGCGCAGCTGGCGCGGCGTAATATGGAAGATCGAGCTTTCGAGCTGTCGGTGGCAAGTCTGACGGTAGCGGCGAGCCTACGTCCCCAGCACGTTTTGGTGGAAATTGCTCCCTGTGGCTTGCCTCTGGATAGTTCCAGCAAGACATCTTTGAACGAGCATAAAAACCAGTATGTCGAAACGGCGCGTATCTTTGAAAAAAGCCTCTTTGACGCCTACTTGCTGAATGATTTTGATGATGTGGTGTCCTTGAAGTGTGCCTTGATGGGTTTACGTCAGGTGTCTGACCGCCCGATCTTTGCTTCGGTGACAGTGGATGCTCAGGGTGCCTTGCGCCGGGGTGTGCTGGAAGAAGCGGCGGCAGTGATGGAGGAATACGGCGCTTCTGTGGTGGGTTTTTGTACCAAGGCCGACCTAGATGCCGCATGCGCCCTGACGCGGCGTGCTGCCAAGATCACCAATCTGCCCCTGCTGGTGCAGCTTGACGTGGTGGAAAAGAATCCTCGTCAGGGTGTCGCCACAGAAGAAAACCCCTATTATTGTGCCGATACATGGTGGAAGCTGCCGCGCGTTTGCGGGCAGAGGGCGCTCAGTTTCTGCGTGCTGTGGGTGCTGCCACGCCGGCTTACACGGGGGTTTTGGCGGCAACCATGTTCGGCTTCGATGTCGTCCCTGGTCGAAGGGGAGAATAAGCGGTGGATCGTCGACCCACTAACAAAGAGAAGAGCCCCTTTTACGGAGCCTTGCAGGTGCTTGTCGATGATTTGTTCTCTTCTCAGGAAGAGGTACGGCGTTTAGATGTGGTCATAGCCGCAGAATTCAGCGATTTGCCCGAAGAGCTCAGGGAGATTGTGGGTATTTTGCCTGCAGGCACCTACACGCGCGAACGTCTCTGCAATCAGCTGAACTCA
>CAYFWL010000231.1:0-1852 GCA_964346845.1 uncultured Eggerthellaceae bacterium
ACCTCGCATCGCGGCGGATAGGGGAATCTTGCCTCGACGAGCTTTCCAACAGATGCGTTTCCTTGTTCGACGGACCAGGTGACTCCGATAAACCAGCCGACCCCTCATGACAGGAGGCACGATGAATAAGCGACAGCAACGACAAGAGGCCATTCGCACCTTGGTTGCTCAGCAAAAAGTGTATACCCAGCAGGAAATGACCCAGCTTTTGCACCAGGCGGGCTATGACTGCACGCAGGCAACCGTGTCGCGTGACATCGTTGATCTCAAGTTGGAGAAATCAGCGGGTAAGTTTTACATTTTGCCCGAAGAGGTACGCTTGCGCCGTGTCATGCCCGAGCTGGTTATCGATGTGCGTGCTGCAGGGAATCTGGTAGTGGTGAAAACGCGTCCTGGTGGGGCAGGGGGTGCGGCCGAGGCGCTCGATAAGGCAACACTTCCCGGTGTCATTGGCTCCGTTGCGGGTGACGATACCATTTTGCTGGTGGCAGAAACTCCCGAGCAAGCACTCAATGTGCGAGGCTCGATTGATAGCCTGCGTTTTTAATCCCATTCTTATGACAAGGGGACAGGTAATTTGTCACAATTTCCGTAATTCCTGCCTTTGTTGTTAAGCTATCCATCCGATACATCAAATGCTGCCGTGCAGCGTAGTTTGCCCCGATGGGGCGCGAGAAAGGAAAACCGACAATGGCACTTTGGTCAGGACGTTTTGAAGAGGGCGTCAGCGAATTCACCCAGCGTTTTGGCGCATCGCTTCCCGTTGACAAGGCGCTGTACGCGCAGGACATCGCCGGCTCAAAAGCACATTCTGCCATGCTGGCAGACCAGGGTATCATCAGCCAGGAAGACAAGGAGAAGATCCACGCGGGATTGAGCGCCATCGAAAAGCGCATCGAACAGGGTGATTTTGTCTTCGATATCAACAACGAGGACATCCATATGTCCGTGGAAAGCGAGCTTATCTCCGCTATTGGCGATGCCGGCGCGCGTCTGCACACCGGGCGCAGCCGCAACGACCAGGTATGCACCGACACCCGTCTGTATGCCAAGCAGCGTGCCAAGGATTTGATGGCTGCCAACCTGGGTTTGCGTGAGGCGCTTTTGGAGCAGGCTCAGAAGCATTTTGATGTTATCTTACCTGGTTATACCCATCTGCAGCATGCTCAACCGGTTCTTTTCTCTCACCATATGCTGGCTTATGTGTGGATGCTCACCCGCGACTACCACCGCTTGGAAGAAGCCATGAAAGCGGCCGACGCCAACCCCTTGGGCGCTGCGGCGCTGGCGGGTACTACCTATCCGCTCGACCGCTTTGCTACGGCCGAAACCCTCGGCTTCTCTCGTGTGATTCCCAATTCCTTGGATGCCGTGTCCGATCGCGACTTCTTACTCGATCTCATGTATGCCTGCAGCGTTTCTTGCATCCATCTTTCTCGTCTGTGTGAAGAAATTATCCTGTGGTCTACGTCTGAGTTTGGTTTTGTAACTCTGTCGGATTCCTTCTCGACGGGTTCTTCTATCATGCCCCAGAAGAAAAATCCCGATTTTGCCGAACTCATTCGCGGCAAGTCGGGTCGTGTCATTGGCAACCTGGTAGCGCTGCTGGTCACCTTGAAGTCTTTGCCCCTTGCCTACAACAAGGACCTCCAGGAAGACAAGGAGGGCGCTCTCGATGCTGCCCAAACCTTGGAGGACTGCTATGTCTGTGCGGCGGGCATGATCTCTACCATGGCCATACACGAAGAGGCGATGTTGGCTCAGGCGCAAAAGGGTTATCTGGCTGCTACCGACGTGGCGGATTACCTGGCCAAAAAGGGTATGCCTTTCCGCAACGCCCATGAGGTCGTAG
>CAYFWL010000232.1:0-231 GCA_964346845.1 uncultured Eggerthellaceae bacterium
GGTTGCTGCCATGGAAGGAGCTTTTGAAGGGGGTTTGGCGTAAGATGGTCCCGAAGACAATGAAGGCTCTGGTCGTCAACGATGCGACCCCGGCTTCGCAAGCACGTTTGACGGAAGTTCCCGTGCCACAGGCGAAGCCTGGCTGGACGCTGGTGCGGGTGCGCGGCTTCGGCATGAACCACTCAGAGCAGGTGCTGCGTCTTGAGGAGATCAACGCGGGCTACATCAAGC
>CAYFWL010000232.1:241-1839 GCA_964346845.1 uncultured Eggerthellaceae bacterium
AGGTGGCAGACCCTGCTGACTCGGGTCTGCCTCAAGGGCAGAAGGTCTGCGCCCTCATGGGCGGCATGGGACGCAGCTGGGACGGGTCCTACGCCGAGTACTGCCTGGTGAGAAACGACCGGTTGTTTTCTATCCCCGAGGTTGCGTGTGGCCTGACCTGGGAAGCGCTGGCGGCAGTCCCCGGGGCCTACCACACCGCCTGGGGCTCCCTGTTCGAATGCCTGCGCCTGGAGCCGCGCGATACGTTGCTTATCCGTGGCGCTTCCTGCGCCCTGGGCTATGCCGCATTGCAGATCGCGCACGCTATCGGTTGCGAAACCGTGGCCGTCACCCACCGCGAGAAGTACCGGTCTTCGCTGGAACGCTTCGGTGCTGACGAAGTCATTGTTGATGGGAATGGCACCCTTGCGGGTACAGGGCTCGCTGCAGACAAGGTGCTGGAGCTGGTAGGCCCCAAGACCCTGCGGGATTCCCTCAAGCTGTTGGAACCTGGAGGCATCTGCTGTCATGCGGGCATCCTGGGCGGCTTGGAAGCTCTGGAGGGCTTCGATCCCATCAAAGACATCCCCAACGGACGCTACCTGACGGGCTTTTTCTCCAACTACCCGACTCAAGAGGGCATGAGCGCTATCTACGAATTCGTGGCCAGCAACGGCATTGAGCCCCTTATCGCCCAGATTTTCAACTTCAAAGACCTGCCTGAAGCCATCGCCTTCCAGGACAAGGGCGGGTTCCAGGGAAAGATCGTCGTGGTGGACGAGGGGCGATGATAGGCGTGGAGCGTGTTTACCCTAACGAAACGCTGCGTACTCTTTTTGAGAAGCACAGCATCCGCAAGTATCTGGATACGCCGGTGGACCAAGAAGCTCTTCGAACTATCATCGACATTGGCCTCAGAGCGCCCAGCTCCGGTGGAACTCAGCCCACGACATTTCTTGTTACTACCCACAAGGAAATAAACCTGGCCTTGGGAAGGCTCAGCTGCGAGCTGTACGATGAGGGCGCATATCCTGTTTCTGCAGCGCAGCCTTCCATTGCGGATGATCCGACTTTGGAAGACGGATTCTATGGAGCCCCCGTGGTGGTGCACTGCTTCACGCCGCGTGGGTATTCCTATGCGCCCTTTGATGCCTCTATGGCTGCTGCCAACATGATGACGGCCGCATGGTCGCTGGGAGTGGGAAGCTGCTTCGTCAGCCGTGCGCAACGGCTTTTCCGGGTTGAGTGGGCTCGCAAGTTCGTCCGCGAGCACGGCATTCCCGATGACTACGAGGGCGTCTTCCACCTGGTGCTGGGCTATGCTGCCGACGACAGCTGGTCTCCCAAGCCGCAATACTCTGGCAGGATTCACTGGTGCTAGGCGACGGCGGTGGCAGTGATTGAAGGAGAGTACATCTCATGGACACCATGGTGTTTGGCGACGAAGCGGCTTCCCACTCATCTGGCGAGTGCGGCCGTGCCAGCACCTTACGCGGAATCCGTAACTGGCGTCCGCTTTCGTGACGTGTTTCTACAACCGATGTCTGCTTCTGCATAGGGGATTATGGAAGAAGCGTCTAGGAAGCTCGACTAGTATAAGACTAGTACACAACTAGTGC
>CAYFWL010000233.1:0-1490 GCA_964346845.1 uncultured Eggerthellaceae bacterium
AGGTCTGCGTAGGGGGGCAGGTCTGCATAGAGACGGGGAGAGAACCTGCACAGGGCAGAAAGACCCCACACGAGGAGGCCCTTGAACGTCCATCCGCCGAGGCCTGAAACTCTTTTCGAATGAAGAGCGCGCTCATAGACGGTTTTTCGTCTGCATGTCGGTGCGATCTGGGCGAATAGGGGCAGCTGCTTCCGAAACCGCCCCGAAACGTCTATGGGCGATCTCGACTTGAAAAATCAAAGGGACGTCCAAAGAGCGGTATGCTGGCTCCGTTAATAACTTTTCCACAGACCTTCTTTGCTTCCTCTGTTCATCGCTGCACAAAATCGGTCTTTGCCTGCGTGTACGCATCTCTATCGTGCTCGAATCGCTTCCACAGCGCACGCTTGAGCTGTTCGTATTTCTTTGCGACGTCGGGATGTTCTATTGGGCGGTCTCTGAAATAGGGCTCATCGTTGTCGCCGATGTGGCGAAGGTGCACATGATAGACTTCCGAGGCGAAGCCGTTGAGAGTATAACTTCTGTTCAGCGAGATGCGCTCATTATTTTCGGACATGCGCAGGAACCCCAACGCCTCGGCTACTTCCGCAACGTTTTCAAGGGAGCTTTTTCGCCGACTTCCATGAGCACATCGATAATACCTCTGGCTTTTATGTCAGCTATTGCCGTGTTTCCGATGTGGCTTATGCGCGCAATGTCAAACTCCGCAAGGCCTTGGGACAGCAGCATTTGGGCGGCCGCGTACTGGGCGCGCCAGCTATCGTCATGAGGAACGAGAAAGACAAGAAACAGCTCCCACAGCTCCTCAAGTGACATATCGGTCAGCTGTTTGTCCATGTGCGTCTTCTTTGGATTGGTTTCATTGAGGGCTTTTTGCCGCTGGTGGTCGTGGCGGTCGGCGCCCACGCGCTGACGCAAGTGTAGCATGGGCAATGTGCAGTTTGAGAAGTAAAATAATGAACGTGTCTAACAGCTCTTAGGAAGAAAGACCTGCTGTCTTCTTCCTTCTCGCTTCTCTTATATCTTGCTGAAAGCCACCTTTCGCAATGGCTTTCGGCATTCTGAGCGACATCTTATTGGTTTAGCTTGTGACAAGCAAAGCTGTCGCGTCTGTAGATGAAAGAAGGAGGTTTCCTTAAGTCCAAGAAGTAGTAAGGGCGGGTCTGTGCTCAGGGAAGGGCTGCAGGAGCCAGGATAAAGAATCATGTTTTCGGGGGATAGGCCAAAACATGTACCCTAGGTTCAACCGTAATCAGTTCGATAGAGATCGCCTTGCGTGGGGGTCCGACCAGCTTACCGCTGTGCTCCAGTGCTCGGTAAGCTCCCGTTTTTCGGTGTCTCGTTCGTTTAGAGGGAGGCTGGGTCGAACTCTATTCATGCTTTCCGCGCATTCGTCAATCGGCATGAGAGCCCGAAGTCCAAAACGGTCGCAAAAAGTCGAGTTTTGGGTAAATCTATGGTGTTAAATCGAGCCAAGAGGGTAGAAATCA
>CAYFWL010000233.1:1500-1818 GCA_964346845.1 uncultured Eggerthellaceae bacterium
GACCGATTTTTACCACTTTTCTGATTGAAAAAAGCTCAATGCTGCGTCTCGATTACCCAAAACTCGACTTTTTGCGACCGTTTTGGACTTCGAGCAATGCTCCTCTCAATCTGCAGACGAGTAGTTTCCTTACCTGCAGATCTTGGACACCGTGAAGGATGCAAGCTACAGCGTCTTCTGCAGAGAATCCGCCCACCCTGGGCGCTCAACACGCATTTTTGTTACACCACAACCAAAAATCGATGAGGTGGCTCCGTGTATGACGGAAGCACGTGCACGCTCGGGATCGATGACCACCGAGCCAGCCATGCAGTCAAC
>CAYFWL010000234.1:0-1814 GCA_964346845.1 uncultured Eggerthellaceae bacterium
CTTGTCGTGCTTACGCTGATGAAGGGTGATAAGGGCGTCAAGGCGTGAGAAATAGGCTCCGATGAGGCGTTGCTCTTCAGTCCTCGGAATAAGCGCGGTCTCGTTTTCTAAGGCTTCTTTATCGAGATTGCCAATTGATCCGTTTCCGCCGGCAACGCCTGTTGCTAAGAATCGCTGATACCATTGCGATCCCATAAGGGCGACGACAAAGTCCGGTTGTTCCGCGCGAGCGCAAAGCATGAACCCACCATGGACTGTTTTACCAGCTAAGTCATGAATTTTAGCGCGCTTACCAACTAGCCTCGGCGATCCATTTGCTGCTGTGATAAGAATCTCATCATCTTGCGCCAAATCTATTTTGACGACATCTTCGTCCACAAACACATCCTCGCGACTGAGGGCGAACTTGTCCTCCGCAATATTTGACGACCTTAGTACACGAACGCCTTGTCCATACGGACGAATATCAGCCGGTGAATAGGTCAGCCCTCGCCGAAGAGAGGCAAGCTCGGAGAACTTACGCTGTTCCCAAGAATGAAAACGCCGAGAGCGTGTGCCCCCGGCGCATAAGAGTCCTGACTCCATTTTGCTACTCGATGTCAAAGCCACCCTGAAGGACATATTCGCGCAGAAGTTTGTCAATCTTGATACCCACTTTGAAAGGCGGGATTGACGAGCCTTCTAGGCCCTCGAAAAATGAGCGAGCGATGGTCTTATCAGCGGTTTCGCAAAGCTTGTCAAAGCGGCCGTATTCGTTGATGTTTGATTCCGTAACTTCCGCCGCCATTATTCCGACAAGTTGGTCGCGGTCGATTCCAAGGGCTGATACAAGTGCATCTATCTGGTCGTCTTTGGCGGTACGCTGGTACTGCGTGATGTAGTCGCGCATGGTTTTTCCTGGTTCGAGTTCGGCATTGCCGCTCTCAACATCATGCAGGAAAATGTTCGCGTACTTTTGCTCCTCCTGAGTCAACGATGCAAACGAGCGATGAAGTTCTCTGCTCAAGGCGTCAAGTGTTTCCGGCGGTACCCCTTCTTGGTTCAACGCCTTAAGCCACTTAGTGAAGTTCGCATTCATGTAGTCAGAGTCAATATGACCGGTATCGATTTCGGTAAGGTATCCGTCTAAATCGTAGGGGGCATCGTCGGGAGGATTGTCGTCAGGGTCGGTAACGGGGCTTGGGGCAGCCAGCTCCTTATAGCGCAACGCAAGCGTCAAAAAAGTCTGCTCATCGCAGGTTACGGTACATATAGCAACGCTGCCATCCTCCTGCGGCACGTCGTAGGTGTCCTTGTCCCAGGTGAAACCCTGTACGCGTGCAGCCTCTAGACAGTCGTTGAATTCCTTGAACGTTTTGGCAAACTTAGCCTTTGCATAGCTTTCGGCTGGCAGACTGGAAAAGTCGCTTGAACCAGACGCAGCAAAGATACCCTTTATCTGCTCGTAAATTGCATTCAGCATAGAGATGTTCTCATCAAGCTTGCAGACGAACAGTGCAAGGGGCTTGTCGCCCGAATACAGGCGCACAGCCTCTTCGATGTTCTTGCGCATGGTATGCGGCTTGCGATAGTAGCGGATGGTACCGAAGGGCTTGTCTGGCCCAAACAGGCGATTCGTGCGCGAGAACGCCTGAATAACGTTTTCATAGGTCATCAGCTTATCCATGTACAGCGTGTTGATCCACTTCGAATCAAACCCCGTAAGCATCTGGTCAACAACAATCAGCAAATCGATCTGTTCTTCTGGTGTGTTTTCGATGCCGATATAGGGCTTCTTATGTGCGAGGCGGGCCGACATGTCCTTTTTCATCTGA
>CAYFWL010000235.1:0-1813 GCA_964346845.1 uncultured Eggerthellaceae bacterium
TAGGGGCGGGAATGTTTTTGAAGCTCGTTCCGATCTTCTCTTTGAAGTCGTCCCAGTTATCGCACTCGAACAATTCGATCATGCCCCTGCTCGCAAAGAGGATTTCCTCCCCTTCATCAGCGCGGTAGACAAACATTGCTCCGGGCATACTCTCGGCGAAATCCGAAAGGCTGAATCCGAGTTGGGTGCGTTCACAGACATCCATCGTCTCGCGGTAGCGTTCAGCCGAGGCTTTTCCCGTAAGTTTCACATGGTAAAGCGCTAAATCAGCATGAGAACAGAGCATATGGGCATCGATTCCCTGATCGGGATAGAGTGCATAGCCGCAAGAAACGGTGTATGAAATCCTTTCGCCGTTAATTTCAAATGTGTTGCTCTGCGAGGAAAGACGTCGAACGAGCTTTTCGAGCTCGGCAAGCGGTCTGCTATGGGCAACGCCGACGAATTCATCTCCACCGTTACGGATAATGACCGCATCGTCTCCCAAGTTTGTGCGCATGCGCTCAACAAGATCGATGAGCAGGGCATCGCCCGCCCTATGACCATACATGTCATTGATGATTTTGAAGTCATCGACGTCGAGCATGACGAGTATGCCAGCGGTATCCAGCGGTTCGTCGCCCTCAAGCAACTCCTTCATGATCTTATCGCCGCCCCGGCGGTTCAAGGCGCCGGTGAGCGTGTCCGTCCCATTTTCTTTTTCGAGCGCGCCGATATATTTTTCGAGTTTTGTTTGCTGGGCTCTCAACGTTTTCGCCTGGATGCGTCCGCGCATTTCCTCATCGAAATCTTCGAAGGAGAGCATGAAGACGAAGTGGTCACCTGCTTGATCAGGTCGAGATAGAGCCATACGGAAATAGTGTGCGCCGGACTCTTCGGATGACTGATAGATGAAGGTCTGAGACGAACCCTTGGCAAGGGCATCACGAATATGCGTGGGATTCGTGAGCGCTCTCATGGCTTCCGCATACTCTTGGGAGACGTTTGATGCTATGTAGCGATCCATGTATGTCGTGTAGGGATTCACGTCACCGACCTCTACCCCAAGCAACTGCCCCAGGTCTTTGCTGACTTGGAGCGCTTCGCTCGTGTTCTCATCAAGGTCAACACGGTAAAGCGATACGTACCGCAGTGCCAACATGCCGATAAGTTCTTGGCTCTGCGCCTCTCTCTTGGAGAGGTCATTTTGCGTGGAAACATAATCATTGATGTCCTTCGCGGTTAAGGCGAAGGTGACTTTATCGGTGTTTGAGTCAGCGGCCATCTCAATTTGGTTACCGAATGTGTTCGCAACGCACCCAGCTATTTCCTTATTGCAGATAAAGAGAGCTTGATTCTCTTCGTGAGACAGCATGAATCACTCCTTTGATGACGGTTACAGTTGAGTCTTTTTCGTATCTCGATGCGACTCTCAGTATTATCTCAGAAGGCCTTACACAGGTCTGACTTTATTGTATCCATTTTCATATCAGAGTGTATACCCCTATCGAGAAAAGCAGTTGCTTGCAGTGGTGTTGTGCAACGTTGTTGGGCGGGGGAAGGTCGCGTGACGAAGGGCGGGTTCTCATCTTTTTTAACGTCGGTACGCGTTTGTCCATCTTGCTTTTGAGTGGGCTGCGTCATCGGGAATCTTCCGATGCGGGGGGGGCGAGACAGGGAGGGGGTGAGCCAAGAGCCCATCAAGCCAAGGGCCCATCAAGCCAAGGGCCTGCAATCTTCCGCTTTTGATTAATGGAGCATTTACGCTTCCCGCCCCCCCCCCGCATGGATGAGCGCGTGTGTGATTTTCGTTCGAGTGGGTCGTGTATTTTGT
>CAYFWL010000236.1:0-1798 GCA_964346845.1 uncultured Eggerthellaceae bacterium
GGGGCGGCAACGGGCTTCTCGGAGTCGAGTGTCTCCGCACAGGAAACAGGCGTGCGAGGGGATGCTGTCGATAGCGAAGATGCTGAGCTTTCGCCGTGGAGCGTGGCGGGTGGCTTTGCTGGCGTTGCAACGTTGGGCGGTGCGGGTTTCTTGGGGTTGTTCAGGAGGCGCGAGCAGCACGAGCAATACGAGCAGCGCGAGCAATGATGCGCAGAGCTTTTCCGATAAAAGCGCATGCAGTTCAACGCGTGCTTTCTGCCGCGCTGATGATGGCGGTGTTTCTTGTTTTGGCAGATATCGCCGTCCCCTCCGTGGCGTGGGCTAAATATACCGAGGTGAGTGCGCAGTATCCAGCATCGCGCGATCTGAGCGAGACGGCTGCGGAGGGGTTGACCTCTATCGGCAAGACCATTTATCCGGATGTGATTTCGGTGGGGGCTGTTGTAGATGGCACCTATGTGGTACCCGCCTATACTTCTTCGCGCATGTGCAATCTCTACGCTTCGCAGGAAAACGCTACGGCAAAATATGCCCCCAATCAGGTAGTCCTGAACGTTTCAGGCGGTGTGGCAACAGTAACGTTTTACCTTTCAGGTGCCTATACTGCGGTGTATTTCGGCTCAGCCGAGATGGCTGCCGCAGTGGCACCGGCAGACGGGCTGACTCCCGCGCCCTCCTATATCACCGATGGAAGCGATTCCTACGATACAGGTCACGGCCCTTTTTCGGTGCAGCTCTCTTCGCTCAATACGGAGTTCACCTTTGCGGTGTACAACGGAGGCACAAAAGGTATCGCTCACGGCCTGTGGTACACTCGCTTGGCTGCGGTGATTGCCACGGATGATTTTGTGGAATCATGTGTTATCGGCGTGGATAAGCCCTCCAAGCCAGAAAGCACCGATCCTTCACCGAGCTCCAACGATTTCAGCGAAAATGCGGGTGGTGATGGAGAGGGCGTCGGGCAGTCGCATGCAGATTCTTCGCCTACGGAAAGCGAAGGGCAAATGCCTCAAGCTTCGTCTCCTGAGCCGTCAGCCGAGATTTCTTCATCTGAGGCATACGAGGGACTGCGGCGGGGAAAGCTCCTGACAATCGTCAACGCACAGCAAGAAAAAGAGGGTGCTCCACAGACGGTACTTCAAGGCAATCTACTCTCACTGGGTGGTCTTTCATCTGGTCAAATAGCGATTATTGGTAGTTTTACGTGTGTTGTTTTAGGTGCTTTGGCGGCAATCGTACGCTTTCGTTTGCAGATGAGAGGTCGTGGCTCTCCTGACCTCGAGAGCTCTTTGGAGCGTTAATACCTCAGCCTTTTGACCTTCATCCGGTATGTTTTGAAAGGATCTCCATGCTTGTCAAACTGATGCACACCATCTCCAGCGCTCTGCAAACTCCGGTAATTGTGTTGCTTATCGCCTTGGCGGTGCTGGTAGCAGCTCTGCTGGGTATGCTTATCGCGGAATTTTTTACAGAGCGCCGTTATTTTAAGTTGTCGCTGCCGACATTGATTGACAGTCTTTCGGTAAGCGAGGATACCGAGCAGGCCGTCGTCGCGAGTGCTTTGCTGTGGCGTCAGAAGAAGTGCCTGGTGGAGTTGCTGCGTCATCCGCAGGCAAGCGATGCGTCTCGCGAGATCCTAGCGGTAAATGTGGTTGCGCGTGAGCAGTCCCTCTACGACAAGCGCGTGAAGATGACTGAGCTTATCGCTAAGATTGCACCCATGTTAGGCTTGATGGGAACGCTTATCCCCTTGGGGCCAGGCATTGTCGCTCTCCAGGAAGGCGCTATTGACACTCTG
>CAYFWL010000237.1:0-1775 GCA_964346845.1 uncultured Eggerthellaceae bacterium
AACGCTCTAGCGCAAGCATAAAAACACTGGTTTCGCCCTACCGTAAGCATTGCTAACGCTTAGGCGTAAGCATCAGATGAGTTGGTAACGCTGTGCCGTAAGCATCTATGGTGCTTGCTTGCACTGCAGCGTCACCGCCTAATCTGCTTTTAAATCTCTAAGCCAAGCAATCTAAATAATCTCCCAGGCAAGGCGGATTTCTCCCGGCTTCTCCACCACGTTTTGCACAACGTCGAATTATCGAACATCCGCGTTTCGATTTGCGACATTCGCTTTCAAGCAATTGCTCACTGCGCAATCATGCAAGACATGACAGCTAAGTGAAAGGATGTGCAGCATGGAACAGACAGCTTACAAACATGAGGAGATCGGGCAGCTGCTCTCTCTAAGTGAAGCAGCAAAGTATCTGCATGTCTCGTATGCCACAGTTTTTCGACTCGTTCAGGCAGGCGAGCTTCCAGCATTTAGGATCAGCAAGGTTTGGCGCACGAGCGATGTCCTTTGTGATGAGTACATCCGCAAACAGATCTGCAACCAGGCGCTGATATGTCAGTCGACCGAAGTGGAGTAAGGCGCGGCAAAGAATGCTTCGTTCGATTTCCGTCGCTAACATACGCGACCGTCCAAGACGGCCTTTTGCGTGTGCTGGTCGAGAAAGGCGTTGGTCGCAACGGCTGGGCGGTGATCGTCACGCTTTGCAGGTCAATCTATTCTGATGGGCGACTGAGGAGGATGGGTGCAGAAGAGATAGCCCAGATTTCGGGCCTCACGCTCAACCAAGTGGCACGCGGCATGAAGGAGCTGCGGGACAAAGGGATAATCGTGCCGGTGTATCGCACTACCGTCGAGGGGTTTCGCCATGTGGATCGCTCGAATCTCGGGCACATCGCCCAGTACTGTTTCACGAAAGACACGTGGAAGAGAATCGCAAAAGAGGAGCACGATTGATCCCAAATGTCCGTTGAAGCCGATCACACTCAACGAAAAGTGGGACTGGTTTAGAAAACCCCAGCATATTAGTGTAATCGTAAGGCGGCTGTCCCAATTGGTGGACTCAGAGAAAGATGGCCGGGGATATTATAGACTCAGGAATACTGTAGCTTGAAGGACGCGTCATGAAGTACACCTGCGGATACGAAGTGTTCAAACGGGAAACACCTTTGAGGGGCGAGAACCGCTACGGCAAAAACCGAGTGACATGTAGCATCGACAAACGAAAAGAGAAACGAACTGCGCTGATGCTCCGCTTGGCAGAAATAATCGAGCAAATGAGACGACCAGAAAAGGGTTGGAGATGCCTAAAGGAACGGCGCTCCAACCCTTTCTCTTTTTGCAAAACGTCGAAATTGCTTACATGAACGTAGGAATCTGGGACGTTTGAAAACTACGGGAGTTTGAACTGGTAGTGTTCTGCCAATCACGAGCCAAACAAGGTGGCTATGGCTGCTGAACGTGGCCTGATGTGATTGGAGGAACGATGGAACACCTATCTGAGCATATCGCTCGCTTCATCAACGAGCGCCGCCAAAGTTATGGCATGACCACCACCGAGCTTGCCAAGCGCGTGAATATGTCACCTATTGCACTTCGTGCCGTCTTTCGTGGCGAGCGAAACCTCATGGCAGACGAGTTCGTTTTACTTTGCAGCTATTTCCGTATCGAGATAGGCGACATGTATCCCGTTCGCTTGGGAAAAATACAACAAAAACCGCAGGTAAATAACCGCATCTCATGGAAAGGATTTATCAGGGAAGACTAGCTAACTAAGACCACCG
>CAYFWL010000238.1:0-1754 GCA_964346845.1 uncultured Eggerthellaceae bacterium
AACTCCATCTTATCACTTCTGAGGCTATCTTTCTTTTTTCTCTGTCACCTATCTAATGTCTACTGAACAAACGCAGATTTCAAGTGATTCCGAGAAAAAGTGAAGCACGAAAGGCAAAAACTGAGCGACTGAAAAACGGCGCACTGAATCTTCCTGAGATTCAGCACCACAATGCTCAGCGCGATGGCGCTGGCAGTGGTTTGGGGTAGTTTTGTGGTCAGCAGGCCCAGACCGCACTTGCGCTTGGCCAGGCTGATGCGGCGTTCGACCACCACCCGCTCACAAATATCGGTGTAGTCCTGCTTTTTGTCTAGCCGGGCATCCTTTTGCGGCCTGCCCAGCGCCGGCCCGGACAGCCGGATGTGGTTTTCCTTGCAGAACCGCAGGTTCTCCCGGTTCCGGTAGATTTTGTCGGCCAGAACCCGGGCCGGATACTTGCCGGTGCGCCCGCGGTACCGCTCAATCACTTCTTTCAGGAGCGTCGCTTCATTGTAGGCGTCGAAGCTGAAGGTCTCAAGCCGGGTGTAGCCATCCACCACGCTGATGTCCAGCTTCGCGCCAAACTCCACCGGATTTTTGGCCTTTCCACGGACAATCGGCCTCAGATACGGCCTTGAGATGCTGACGACTCGATCCTCAATGGAATGCGTTCTGGTCTGGTACATCTGTTGTTGCTGCCGGTACACGGTTCGAAGCGTCTCAAGCCGCTCTTGCCAGCGGGCCGGCAGCATACCGCCCGCTTCCAGCATCCGCTCGATGGTATTGAGATTCCGGCCAAGATATCCGAGCTGCTGCCTGATGCATTTGCGTATTTTCTTTTGCCCCGGCTTGCGGGCGCGGACAAACTGGGTGTACTCCTTGTGGGCGCGGCGGCGATAGGTGCGGGGCTTCTCCCCACTGCCTGACACATGCAGCAGGTCAATGAGCTTCTCGCTGTTCCGCCGTGCCTCATTCAGCAATGACGTGTCGGTGGGGTATCGGATATCACTCGGCGCGCAGGTCGCGTCCACAATCAGTGTCCCTCCGTTTTCCGAGTCATCATCATGGTCATCGTCATTATCAGTCGTGACAGCATCCGTTTCACTCGCCCGCCGGATGATCAACTCGTTGATCTCGCCCAGTATCTCCGGTGTCATCCGTTTGCGGAAGTACACCATCAGCGACGCGTCAAAGGGCGGCTCATCCTTGTATTCAGGAAAGCCACAAAAGAACTGCAGATAGGGACCCTCCTGTATCTGCAGGCAAACTTCCTCATCGGAATACCCGTACTCAGACTGGATGATGCACGACCCAAGCGCCAGGCGTAGTGGCTTCGCCACATTCCCCTTTTTGTTGGTAAACAATGCGGCATACCGCTGCTCAATCTCATCCCAGGGGATACTTTCCGCCTTTTTCACCCACCGGTTCTCCGCGTTCATCTTCATTCCCACCGGTTGGCCGAAGTCCGAAAAACTGATTTGCTTGTCACTAAACTTGTACAAATTACCACTCCCATTACGGCTTATCTGCAAGGGTTTTAGCCCGTTTCGCCTCTTTTCCTTGCTTCTATTTTAACATATTGGGATGGTTTTGTACGTTGAATCGATTGACTTTGTTTGTTCAGTGGACATTATCTAAACGGACAGAAGCCTCTAAACTTAGAACTGCCATTGAAAGTGGAAAACGGCGCATTCAAGACCTTGACAAACTGATAGAGCGCATCTATGAAGATCAAGTCCTCGGTAACATCTCTGCCGAACGCTATGCAAGAATGT
>CAYFWL010000239.1:0-1721 GCA_964346845.1 uncultured Eggerthellaceae bacterium
CGGATTTGTGGGCGGACTGAAAGCCTTCCCCGGCGTGCAGCTGGTGGCCTCGGAGGCCGGCAACTGGAAAGAGGAAAGTGCCATCGACGCCATGAACCGCATTCTGCGGAAGACCCGCGATTTCGACTATGTGTTTGGACATAACGACCGCATGGCGTGGGGCGCCTACGTGGCATTGAAGCAGCACGGACTGGAACAGCAGGTGAAGTTCACGGGCATCGACGGCATGGCTACAGAGGGTGGCGGGATCGAACTGGTGCGCGATGGCCTGTTTGAGGCGTCCTATCTCTATCCCACTAAGGGCGATGAGGTCATCGCGCTGGCCATGAGCATACTGCGCGGACAGCCGTTCAAGCGGGAGAATCCGCTCACAACGACCATCGTCACCCGCGATAATGCCGAACTGCTGCTCATGGAGGCCAAGGACATGGAAAGGCAGAATGTCAATCTCGACATCATGCACAAGAAAGTAGACTCCTATTTCAATCAGTACACCATGCAGCGATGGTTTATCGCGGTGCTCATCGGCGCATTGGCGCTCATCGCCATCGCCATTCTCGTGACCTATCGGGCCTATCTCTCCAAAGCCAGACTCAGCATGCAGCTGGCCGACAGCAACCATGAGTTGCAGCGGCTCAACGACGAGGTAAAAGCCATGACGCAGGCGCAACTCACCTTTTTCACCAACGTGAGCCACGAGTTGCGCACGCCCCTCACCCTCATTGCCGATCCAGTGGACCGCCTGTTGGAAAGCGGAAAAACGGATGATGACGGTCGCAAAATGCTCCGGATGGTGCAACGCAACGTGCATGTGCTGATGCAGCTGGTTAATGAAATTCTCGATTTCCGCAAGGTGCAGAACGGCAAGATGACACTTCGCCTCACCCGTTTCTCGCTTGGCACAGCCTTGCGGGAATGGGGTGGGTCCTTCGCATCGGCTGCCGAAAATGCTAATATCAGCTTGAAGATGGAAAGCGATGTTGGTGACGACGATATGATGATTGCCGATGAGGAAAAACTCAACCACCTCTATCTCAACCTCATGAGCAATGCCCTGAAGTACACGCCGGCAGGCGGAACGATTACCACGACGCTCGGCCGCGAGGGCGACCGCTATGTCATTCGTGTGGAAGACACGGGCGTGGGCATCGAGGAAAAAGACCTTGCAAACATATTCGGGCGATTCTATCAGGGGCGGGAAGCCTCCGGCGGAACGGGCATTGGGCTTGCTCTGGTTAAGGCCTTTGCCGAACTGCATCATGGTGAGGTGAGCGCGGAGAGCGAGAAAGGGCGGGGCACCTGCTTCACGGTGAAACTTCCCATACGGCAGGAGGGTGCGGTCGAGGAGTCGTCGGCACCGGCTGCATCGGTCGAGGTGGCAGACGGACAGTATGTCGGGACACAGGTCAATACGGAACGCCACACGGACGATGTGGTGTCGGCCGAAGCAACCGACAAGCCCGAAATTCTGGTCATCGACGACAACAACGACGTGCGCGCCTATCTGCGGTCGGTATTGAAGGATCAATACCATGTGAGCGAAGCCGTAGATGGCAGGAGCGGACTGGTTTTGGCGCGCAGACTTGTGCCGGACATTGTGGTGTGCGACGTGATGATGCCCGTGATGGACGGACTGACTTTTACGCGCGAACTGAAAGCGCACACTGCCACCAGCCACATACCCGTGATTCTGCTCACGGCGCGCTCGCTCAACGAACAGA
>CAYFWL010000240.1:0-1721 GCA_964346845.1 uncultured Eggerthellaceae bacterium
GGTGATTTGTCATAAAATCGGCCGATTTTATGACAAATCACCTGTCCCCCTGTCATAACAAATGTCGCCCTGCCGCCTGTCCCCCTGCCACAAACGCGGTCAACGGCGAGCCAGGTTGCTCGCCGCCTTACAGAGCCTCCGTCACGGCACAAGCAAGGGCAGCGATGAGCCCTGCATCCTGGTTTAAACAGGGGATATAGGTGAAGGAGGCGCCTTCTCCCGCTGCTTTTAAAAACGTAGCACGTAGATTGCGGTTGATTTCGACCTGTGTTTCGATATTGTCCGCCACAAAAACAGGGCACACGAGGGCAACCTTTTTTACCCCGTTTTGACTCACGTGTTCCAAGACTTCATCAACCAGAGGATGCAGCCAGGCGCGATTATCAAACTGGCTCTGATAGGCAACCAGGACATCATCAGGCGATAATCCCAGGTCGAAGCAGAGGTTTCGCGCGGTTTCCTCCACCTGCTTTTGATAAGGGTCGCCCTTTTTGATATCGCTCAGCAAGGTAGAATGGCAGCTTATGATGAGTTTTGAGCCTTGTTCAGGCATCCAGTGGGCACGCACCTGACGCGCGAGGGCTTCCCGATAGGCGGGCTGATCGTAGAAAGAGTTGACCTCTACCACGGAAGGGTCCCATCCCAGCTTCTTCAGGGCGCAACGTAGCTCGCGCTGGCATGTTCCCGCACAGACACGCACTTCTTGGGGGTAGGCGGGCAGGGAAACGATGCGTTGGCAGCCTAAGGCTCTCAACTGCTGTAAGGCTCTGGTGATGGAGGGCTTGCCGTAACGCATGGCGAGCCTCACCGGGAAATGGTGACCTGTCTGTGCGCTGAGCTGCTCTTCCAGCAGGCGCTCCTGTGCCTGGCAGCTGTTCAAGAAGGGTGATCCCTCAGCGGTCCAAAAACTTTCATAGCATGCGACCATCTGCGCAGGGCGTTTGTTTACGATGCGGCGCACAATGCGCTTGCGGATGAAGCGAGGTGCACGAATAATCAGGGGATCCATGAGGAATTCCTCCAAATAGGCACCGATCCTTTCCACGGTGGGCGCATCAGGGGTGCCCGTGTTCATAAGGATGACCCCCGTTTTTACCGGGAGTGCTTCGGGAGCGCCCTTCGGGTTTTCAAGCGGGCGTCGGGTGTTTTTCTCTGCAAGGTCTTTCCCGGGTAGAGAAGTCATGAAGCACGCTCCTCAATGGTGGGGATATGTACCAGCATAAGCCAAAGCAAAAAGAGCGCAACTGCTGCAAGAAGAGCCCAGACGAAGGGTTTCTGAACCACGAATGCGCTGATAGCCATGACGACATACGATAAGGCGAGGATGTGGATTTTCTTCCGCCGAGGAATGCCGCCCGTCTTTTTGAAGGGTTCAACGTAAAGGCGATAGGCTTTCGTGGCCACGAGCCATTGCTGCAGGCCGGCGGAGCTTTTCGAGAGGCAAAACGATCCGAGCAGCAGCAAAGGCGTGGTGGGCAGCACGGGTACGAAGATGCCGACGAACCCCAGGGCGACGCAAATGAGCCCGCCTATGCCGAACAGCACTCTTTTCACCAATCCTCCTCTTGCTCCCATCTATCGGAAGGATAGGACATGACGTAGCGTCATGGGCAAGAGTGCGCGTTCGGCCATTCGGCAGATGGCGTTGGGTGCTAAAGGCGAATTGTGAGGAAGGGAAACGGTGAAAGTGCAAGAAGGGGAAAGGCGCAAGAGCAACGAAG
>CAYFWL010000241.1:0-514 GCA_964346845.1 uncultured Eggerthellaceae bacterium
AGCAGACCGCAACCCAAGTGACAACCGGGACCTGACCAAGCGCTCCCACGGGTGACGGTGTATTCACCCTCTTCGTAGCGCCAAGGCTTCTCATGATCAACGTACTCATACTTGTCGGGGCGTCCGATTTTTTCGCCCTCGTGGCGTTCATGAGATACGTCTTTGAATTCGGCCATTTCCTCTCCTCTCACCTTTGCTTTTACAAACAGTTCTTTATTCTGGGCGGGCGTTGCTCCCATATCTTTAAGCAAGCTGCCCGCACAGGAATTGTACGAACGCTCAAGCTGGCCTGGTGTTTCGCTATTGGAATCAGCTATTCAGTTAAGGAAACGCCGTTTAAGAGGGGCTGCGTCTATCCTATGAGCCGCATGAAGTTTATGACAAGGGGACAGGTCATTTGTCACAATTGCCAACGAGAATTCGTTCGTGATGCATGCGTGATGCGTGATGTGCGACTGACGCGTGGCGCGTGACATGTTCGTGCGGGATGCGTGACGCGTGACTGCGGGATACG
>CAYFWL010000241.1:541-1687 GCA_964346845.1 uncultured Eggerthellaceae bacterium
CTTGTGCGCAGCAGCGGCGCGGTGGCGGGGACTGCGGGCAACCTTGGGTACGCCCCATGCATGTGTTGGACCGTGTGCCGAGTGCACTCGTGTGCGTGTTTGCCCGCCGTCGAGCATCGTCTTGGAGTGATGGCTCTTTTGAAGGGAAAGGGGAAGGTGTGAGCCAAGGTCTGATTACCGCACTGTGCGGCCTCGTTTTGGTCGCCGCTTTGCTTTTCAGCTACGCGAAGCATAAAAGACAAGGGGGACAAGATTCGTCTCCAGCTCATCCCAGCGCCAAAGAGACGCTGAAAGAGGTCTCTTCCTACTTTGGCATTGAGACGAGCAACGAGAGCGAACTTACCAAAGCCCTTGATCTTGCGCCCCTGCACTTGGCCCAGGCAATGACCGCGCCTGTTCAAAAAGGTTCATGCAAGAAGCGTAAAAGAAAAAGGTAAAGGAAAAGGGAAAAAGGAAAGGGCTTTTAGCCTAAACGAAAGCTCGTGCCCGCGAGCTGGTTGTTTACGATTGAAAGGATTGAAAATGGCTCATGAAATGACGAAGGAGGCACAGGCGAAGGTCCCGATGAAGCGTATCATCGGTCTGGTTCTCGGTCTGATCTGCCTTGTTGCTTCGGTGATGCTGCCGGGAAGCGAGGAGCTTACCCACGAGGGCATTATGTCCATCGGCATCCTGGTGATGTGCATCATCTTCTGGATGTGCGAGGTCCTGCCTGTTGGCGTTACGGGCCTTCTCGGTGCAATTTTGCTCGCTGTTTTGGGCGTTGTTCCTAAGTTCGCTGATGCGTGGAGCGGTTTTGTTACTGCTACGCCGTGGTTTATTTTCGGCATCTTTGTTATGACTGTCATCATGACCAAAACTTCTCTGGGCACCCGCTTGGTTCAGGGCCTGGTCGGCTTGGCTGGTACTAAGCCGAAATCCATCGTTTTGGCCTACATGGTTGCCACCGCAATCATTTCCATGTTCATGACCGACACGGGCGCTGTTGCTGTCGGCATGGCTCTGGCTCTTCCCTTCCTGCGCGGCATTAACGCCAAAGAGACGCATCCCAATCTGGGACGTTGCCTGGCTTTGGGCATTGCCTTTGCTGCAATTCTGGGTGGCTTCATCACTCCTTTCGGCCACTCGCTGAACATTCTGTGCTCG
>CAYFWL010000242.1:0-1687 GCA_964346845.1 uncultured Eggerthellaceae bacterium
GTTGAACGAGGCGACGATCGCGAAGTGCATCAGGGAGCAGGAGTCCCACGACATCGCGCTGGGCAAGCTCTCCGTCAAGGAGTACGAGGACCCTTTCGGCAAGAAGTAGGGTCGGGCCGCCCCTTCAGGGGCGGCCGGCAATGCGCGAGCTGCTTCCAGCGGCATGCGACGAGTCAAGGGCGATGCGCCCTGAGCGAAGAGAAGGGCAGCGCCTTGAGACGCCGCCCGTGGCCCTTGGCCTTATAGGCCTTGAGCAAACCACCCTTTTGAAGGGTGGTTCATGATTTGCGGGGTGCACCCTCTTCGTTCGTGGCTTTTTTGTCGTGGCGAGGTGTTGCGCAACACCAAACCCCTTGATTACGCGGGCCACCTGTGTACAGTGGATTCTATGACGACACTGTATTTGGGATACGAAACGGCACAATGGTACTGGGAGCACTACGGTGACAATGCAGTCCTGCTGGAAGATAGGCCCACCCGCAGCCGCCTGCTTACGTGCGCTCGAACAGCTGAAGAAGTCCACAATTTGGTTCTCGGCACACCTTTTTACGGGCACCACCTAGATGTCTTGACGCTTGACCGGGCGGGAGTGGCGGTCGGCATTTCGTTTCATCAGACGCTCGATTGTTACCCAGCGCGATCTTTCATTCAAGTTGCTCCTTATGTTTATGTTTCCTCGCCTGAGCTGAGCTTTGTGCAGTTTTCTCAGCAGGCATCCTTTGCCAGAACCCTTTTGTATGGCTATGCGCTGTGCGGCTCTTTCGCCCTTGATGAAACGAGGCGGAGCGGGACGGTGGAGCGCGCCCGCCTAATTTCTGCGCGCCGCCTTTCTTCTTTCGTTAACGCATGTGCACGCCATCGCGGTATCGGACAAGCGCGTGATGCCGTGTCGTACGTACGTGAAGGCAGTGCATCACCCCGAGAAAGCAAGCTTTCCTTGGCTCTTACGCTGCCGCTTTGTCGAGGGGGTAAGGGGCTTCCGCCTGCAAAGCTGAACAAGCGCATCGACATTCCCGATCGGTACGCCTGGTCGGGTGGTCGTCGATACTATGTTTCCGATCTGTACTGGGAGGGCTGTCGTATTACGGCGGAATACGACAGCGATGTAGAATATACACGCGCAGTTAGCATTTATCGCGATTCCGATAAACGAAATACCCTCATAGATATGGGGTATACGCCGCTTTGCTTCACGAGTACCCAGCTCGATGATCCTGAAGCGTTCAATCATGCAGCAGGAACACTTCGTCGCAAGTTGGGCGTTCGTCGTCGCCTGCTGCCAAAGAATTATCAGGCAAAAGTTGATGGTTTACGCCGTGATTTAGGTTTATCGGTATTCCCCTTTGCCCCGCGTCGTTGCGATGATGCTGCTCTGCTTGATTTTTCGTGGTGATCAGTGCTTTTTCTGTCAGTTTGTGCCCCCAAAACTGCGTGGAGCACTAAATCTTGTGGGAAAGCCAGTTTTTGCTCGATAATGAAAAGAACAAGGACCAGAGGGGGGCGGCACCCGCGCCGGCAACACCCCCCCCGGGCCCTCGAAGGGCAGGGGCAGAAGGCCGTGCGCGGGCGCCCGATCGGCGGTCCTCTGGGACATGGTTCAATCGTAATCCGATTCCTCAGATATGGAGGGAGGTGTGTCGGATTAGCTGTTATTTACTGTAATGGGAGGGATTACGCCCATGAAGAG
>CAYFWL010000243.1:0-1683 GCA_964346845.1 uncultured Eggerthellaceae bacterium
GCGAACGAGCGTCATGCATGCCACTTCGGCGACCGGTATGGAGGGGTCAATAGAGGGGGTCTCGGGGGTCTCGGGAGTCTCGGGGGTCTCGGGAGCGCGGTGTGAGTGAGCTGCGAGCATGGAATGGTCTACATTAACCGAAAACAACACGATTGCTTTCGATTTTGCCGTGGTTCGAACTCTGAGGGCACCCCTGCCGGGGTGTTACTGTATGCACTGAAACTGCCGACCTTAGTGTTGTTCCTACTGCAATTGCGGACGATCGACGTCGCTACGAGTGTCACCACGAAGGGCTTATCGTCTTTTGGCAATCAAGAAAATTTCGAGGTCAGATTATCAGGGGCTTTTGCCAGGGGCTTTAAATCGTGGGGCGGTTCACTCCGAAAGGGGCAGTTCACTCCGAAAGCGGACGGGGCTTGCCCTGATTTTCTGCACGATTGCCCAAAGTATACGAAGATCGCGTCAATACATTGCCCGCTACTGTATAGGGTGCTACATTGATTATGCAGGGAGTTTTTGATGGCAGTTGCAGGAGAAAGGAAGAACAATGGCTAATGAAAACCTTTTCGCTGAACGGCTCAAACGCTTTGATGACGCTATCGCACTAAAGGAACCCGATCGCGTGCCCCTCGGGACCATCATGGGCGTCTATCCCTTCTACCGCTATGGATCGTCGTGGAAAGACACCATGTACGATTACGAGGCGGCTAACGCGGCGTGCGTGAAGTTTCATGAGGAATACCAACCTGACGCCATGGCACTTCCGTTCTCGCACAGCGGCAGGGCCGATGAGATAGCGGGTTCCACCATGTGCGACTGGCCCGGACGCCCTGGAACCGCCGTTGCCGACATCTCTACCTACCAGATGATCGAGCAGGAATACCTCGACCAAGACGAATATCCGGAAATGTTGAAAGACTTTACCGGTTTTATGCTGCGCAAATACTTCCCTCGTGCCTATTCTGAGCTTTCAGGGCTTTCTGGTATCGCGATAAATCCAGCTATCATCATAGGAACGCCAACGTTGGCTCCGCTCTACTCGGCCGAGGCGCAGGAAGCCTTTGAAAAGCTGCGCCGAATTGGCGAAGAGGACACCAAGCGAAACGAAGCTATGGGGCGGCTCACCGCCAAACTGACCGAGATGGGTTACCCGCCGTATTTCGTTGGCGCGGGCGAAGCTCCTTTCGATGTCCTAAGTGATTACTTCCGTGGAACTATAGGCGCGATGGAAGACCTCATGGAATGTCCGGAATACGTTGCCGAAGCCTGCGACTTGTTCGCTGACATCCAGATTGCCGGCTTCCAGTACCTGCGCGATCTTGGGCCCATTCCCGGTAAGAGAGTCTTCTTCCCCCTGCACAAGGGCATGGACGGCTTCATGAGCGACAAGCAGTATCGTGAGTTCTACTGGAAGCCGCTGCGCCGTATCGTGGATGCGCTGATCGATATGGGTGCTGTCCCGTTCCTTTATAGCGAGGGCAATTATGATACGCGCTTGGAAGCGATGTGTGATTTACCGGTGGGCACGTGCCTGGTTCATTTTGAGACCGTGGATATGAAGCGCGCGAAGGAAACGGTGGGTCAAGTGGCATGCATCAGCGGAAACCTGCCCATCTACCTGCTGGAATACGGCAAGAAGGAACAGGTTGTTGAGGAAACGAAGAAGCTGCTTGATATCTGTAT
>CAYFWL010000244.1:0-1620 GCA_964346845.1 uncultured Eggerthellaceae bacterium
GATGGAGCCGTTGATTGCTCTGGTTGTGACTCTGATTCTGGTGATGCTGCTCGGAAGCCCGATTCGAACGTATCCGGAAGCGTTCTATATCCTCGCAATAGCGATTGATGTTCTGTTTGTCTCACGGGTCTTGTTCGGTGTGTCCCGAAGCTTTGCTGTTGCCCTGTACCCGTATGTCAATCGATGCCTGATCGGCATAAGCTTATTTGTTATCGTGATGTATCTCGGTGCCCTTGGGCCTCAAAACAGAATCAGAAAGAAGCTGATGCCCATCCGAGGCGAGCTGTCTGTGATTGCATGCATTCTGACCTTCGGACATGTTATCAACTATCTTCGCTCGTATTTAGAGTCGATTCTTGACGGCTTTTTCGGAATGCCCGTCTCGATGATTCTTTCGATGTGTATTTCTCTGGTGCTTCTTATTTTGCTCATCCCCCTGACGATTACCTCGCTGAAAACCGTCAAGGACAGGATGAAAGCGACCAGTTGGACCAAGATTCAGAAAACGGCATATGTGTTCTTTGGGCTTACCTATGTCCATATCGTGCTCGTGTTGGCTCCCTCTGCGCTATCGGGAGGAGTGCAGGCAAGTATCAGCGTTGTCGTGTATAGCGCCATTTTTATCCTGTATGCGGTTTTTCGCGTGCGAAAAGAGGTGCTGGACAAAAACGCTCAGAGGACATTTGTTCAAGGGACGGGAGATAAGCAATGAGTGAATTTACTCTTACGAGGCGGGAGGCGGTGAGAACTGCCGCGATAGGAGCGGGCGCCCTTCCTCTTTTAGGTGGGACTGCGCTTATTGCACCCGCTTACGCTTCAAGCGAAGATAAGAAAGCCACCCAATATGGATTCCTTATCAAGGTTGAGAATTGTGTGAATTGTCGGAACTGTGAAAATGCATGCAGAAACTACAACCATGTTTCCAAAGGCCAAGAGCGAAGAAAGGTGGTCGAATATCGCTTAGGCGATGACCGTAAATACTTTGTTTCCGTATCGTGCATGCACTGCGAAAACCCTGCCTGCATGACTGTGTGCCCCACAGGAGCCATCACAAAAGGAGCTGGTGGAATTGTCACCGTCAATCAGGATGTCTGCATAGGTTGCAAATATTGCCATCAAGCTTGCCCCTACGATATCCCTAAATACAACTCCGAAGGAATGGATAAGTGCGATTGCTGCCAGGAATCCGGGGTTGCGCTTGGCGAAACCCCCCACTGCGTGGATGCATGTCACTTTGATGCTCTGCACTACGGGCCCATGGATGAATTGGTGGCGCAGTACAAGGCAACAGCCAGGCGGGTTGAGGGCGAAACCCTTCCTTCATGTTACCTCGCATAGGCGCAGAACAGAGATGTTTGATTATTTTGACACCTATCGGGAGCAGGTAAAGGAGGTTACCTACCATGGTTGAATTGCAAACAGTGTGGGGCTGGTAACCGGCACTGTATCTATTCTTGGGTGGCGTTGGCGGTGGGACAATGGTCTTCACGGCCGTGCTTGCCTTCTTTGACGAGGGCAGGAATCGCATTGTATCGGGTGTTTCTTTGTGGCTTGCCGCATTGTGTATGATTTTTGTCCTACTGTTGCTTGCCTCAGAGCTTACCGATCCAACGCGCGGCA
>CAYFWL010000245.1:0-1605 GCA_964346845.1 uncultured Eggerthellaceae bacterium
GCCAAGCGCCGTTGCGCCCACTGATTGAGTTCGGTGGGCGCAACGGCGCTTGGTGTGTGCTCTTCGTGCGATGCCTGCTGCCGTTTGTCGTTGGCGGGCTGGGGTGCACTACCGTGCATTGCTTAGCTTAGCTACCGAAGAACAGGTCGAGCAGCTCCTGTTTTGAATGCACGTTTGTTTTGCTGTATATATGTTCGCGATGGGATCCGACGGTGCTTTGTGAGATGAACAGCGCATTGGCAATATAGGGCACACTGCGTCCTTTCACCAGGTAAGCAAGGATCTCGCCTTCACGTTCGGTGAGGTCGTACGTTTTATAGATGCAACGACAGCGGTGACGGAATTGGGGCTGCCGTCAGGAGCGAGGGAGAAAGCGAGCCGAGCGGCCGAGCGTCCCGCTATCATGCCAGCGAACAGACACGCTTTGCCAATGCAGAACACGCGCTGGGGTAATCCTGAATGTCGGGCAATCCAAACGTATACTACCCAGAAAATCATGTCCGCCAGCTGAAACCCCGCAATGATCAAGGCGCTCGGCATTTCTGGGTTGATTGAGAATGCCAGCAAGCCCATCATGGTGATGGGCACCACCAAGCTGAAGCAGTCTTCGAAGATGAAACCGCGATTGCTTACTCTGAAGTACAGATAATAGCCGATTCCCAAGGCGCAGAGGAAGAGCAGTCCCCAATGATTGGCGGTGACGAAGACAGCTTCGCCTGCAAGGCTGCAAAACGCCATGCTGAAGCCAAAGGCGATGCCGATGAGTCCGACTCCGCAGAAAAACGCGATAAGCGGCTTGGAATGTATGATGGAGAGAACGACGTCCTTTTCAGCTTCTCCCGAAGGATGAGGATGATCGCGCGGAGTGAATAATATCGTTGCAAGGATGAGCAAGGGGAGCAGCGCGGTGAGAATTTTGCCGGCAAGGGGCGGCAAGCTGAGGATGGTGAAAAACAGGATACTGGCAAAGGTGTAGCCGAGAAAGGTGTTGAGAACTGCCGATTCGATAGGTAGCTCGGTTGAAATTTTGCCGATAAAGGGGATGAGCACGCCCACGCCGATTCCGAGTAGGATGGCGTAGGTGATACGGGCGATATCTTCCTGAAAAGGGGAAAAGAATCCCACGGTGCCGGCGAAGGCGCAGGTGATGCCGATGCCCAGCAGGCACCTACGGGCGAATCGACGGTATTTAACCACAGCGCTGAAGATTAGCATGATGATGGCGAACATGACGGAATGCAGGTACAGCAGATCGTAGAGATTGCTTCCAAACGATATGATGAACGAGCTGTGAAAGAGCAGGAACACCCATGCTTGGAAAAAGCAGAGCGAAAGAAAGCAGCGGTTGAGCAAGCCGATACGGCCATTGCTTTGGTTGGTGAGGATGTTCCTAAACGCTTGTTTGAGCGATGAAGAACGCTGGGGAGCAGTCGGGACCACGATACGAACTCCTTTCCGGGGGCTCGACACGGTAGAACGCAGTTCCACCTAGGGGGGGGGCGGGGTGTTCGAGTAGCAAACGCGGATAATCTTGGGGTCGGGATCGATGGTATGGAAATGGCAGGGGTTGGCGCAGAGGCGTCGAGTGTTTCTGCAGAACTTCAC
>CAYFWL010000246.1:0-1509 GCA_964346845.1 uncultured Eggerthellaceae bacterium
TCCGATGCGGTGAATGCGGAAAGAACTATACAACATACACGAGCAAGCTTTCCAACGGGAGCTACCGGCGTTTCTGGCGATGCACAAGCCATGTTGGGGTTCCGCGCCCGTTGGTCATAAAGGACGATGATGCAAAGGCGCTCATATGTGATGTACTGAAGTTGCAGGCTTTCGATTTGGACGTTATGAACCGCGAATTGAGCCATGCCACATTGCTTGGCAACACCATCACCTTTCACTACCGCGATGGTCGATCCGCAGAACGGTTTATCACAAAAAAGCGCAGCCCAAATTGCCTGCCGCAGAAAGAGGGTCGATAAGAATGCAAGCTGACAAAAGAGTCACAACAATACCAGCATCCATCAGTCGATTTACGGCTCTCCCCGTTGCTTCGCAGCATAAAAGAAGAGTTGCAGGCTACGCTCGCGTTTCTACGGACAGCGACGAGCAGTTCACCAGCTATGAGGCGCAAATCGATTATTACACAAGCTACATCAAGAGTCATGAAGAATGGCAGTATATTTCCGTTTATACCGACGAGGGCATCACGGGCACGAGCACCAAGCGCCGGGAAGGATTCAAGCAGATGATCGCCGACGCGCTTGATGGACGAATCGACTTGATTGTCACAAAAAGCGTGTCCAGATTTGCGCGCAACACCGTCGATTCCCTGACCACAATCCGTAAATTGAAGGAGCACGGCACGGAGGTTTATTTTGAGAAGGAAAATATCTGGACGTTCGATAGCAAAGGCGAGCTGCTGATCACCATCATGTCCTCGCTGGCGCAGGAGGAGAGCCGGAGCATTTCCGAAAACTGCACCTGGGGCCAGCGCAAGCGGATGGCGGACGGAAAAGTCTCCGTGCCCTTCAGTCGTTTCCTTGGATACGACCGTGGTGAAGATGGGAATTTGGTCGTCAATCCCAAGGAGGCGGAGGTGGTTCGCGAGATTTACAGGCTTTTCCTAAGTGGCCTGACACCTCACGCCATCGCCAAGATACTGACCGAGCGCGGGATTACTACGCCCGGCGGGAAAGCGAAATGGATACAAGGCACTGTGCAGAGCATTCTCACCAACGAAAAGTACAAGGGCGACGCGCTGCTCCAAAAGAGCTACACATCGGACTTTCTTACCAAGCGACAGATTCGTAACAGCGGCGAAATCCCTCAGTACTACGTCGAAAACAACCATGAGGCCATTATCCCGCGGCACACTTTCGAACTGGTGCAGCAGGAATTCCAGAAGCGCAAGAACGTCCGGGGACGCTACAGCGGCGTTGACATATTTGCCTCGCGCATCAGATGTGGAGAGTGCGGGTCTTACTATGGATCAAAAGTCTGGCACTCGAACAGCAAGTACCGGAAGGTCATCTACCGCTGCAACAGCAAATATGGCGGAGGCCACTCCTGCAAAACGCCCCACCTGCAGGAGGAAGAAATCAAAGCCTTGTTCATGCGGGCGGTCAATCAACTGCTCGGCGTTAAGGACGAGGTGATAACCAACCTTGA